>JBJMVU010000199.1:0-26468 GCA_045810485.1 Massilia sp.
ACCGGCGCGCTGCGCGAAGGCTGCACCGCGACCGACCTGGTGCTGACCATCACCGAGATGCTGCGCAAGGAAAAAGTCGTCGGCAAGTTCGTGGAATTCTTCGGCGAAGGCACCGCGTCGCTGTCGACCACCGACCGCGCCACCATCGGCAACATGGCGCCGGAATACGGCGCGACGATGGGCTTCTTCCCGGTCGACGACAAGACCGTCGACTACTTCCGCGGCACCGGCCGCACCGAGGAAGAACTGGCCGCCTTCGAGAACTACTACAAGGCCCAGCACCTGTTCGGCATCCCGAAGGACGGCGAGATCGACTACACCCGCGTGCTGCACCTGGACCTGGCGACCGTCACCCCGTCGCTGGCCGGCCCGAAGCGCCCGCAGGACCGCATCGAACTGGGCAACGTGAAGACCAACTTCACCGAGCTGTTCTCCAAGTCGACGAGCGAAAACGGCTTCAACAAGTCGCCGGAAGACCTGTCGAAAGTCTACGAAACGACCAACGGCGTGCGCGTGAAGAACGGCGACGTGCTGATCGCCGCGATCACGTCGTGCACCAACACGTCGAACCCGAGCGTGATGCTGGCCGCGGGCCTGCTGGCCAAGAAGGCCGTCGAAAAAGGCCTGACCGTCGCCCCGCACATCAAGTCGTCGCTGGCGCCGGGATCGCGCGTCGTCACCAACTACCTGGAAGCGGCCGGCCTGCTGCCGTACCTGACGCAACTGGGCTTCGGCGTCACCGCCTACGGCTGCACCACCTGCATCGGCAACGCCGGCGACCTGACCCCGGAACTGAACGCCGCGATCACGTCGAACGACATCATCGCCGCCGCCGTCCTGTCGGGCAACCGCAACTTCGAAGCGCGCATCCACCCGAACATCCGCTCCAACTTCCTGGCCTCGCCGCCGCTGGTCGTCGCCTACGCGATCTCCGGCAATGTCACGCACGACCTGATGACGGAACCGGTCGGCAAGGGCTCGGACGGCGTCGACGTCTACCTGGGCGACATCTGGCCGACCTCGCAGGAAATCCACGACCTGATGAAGCTGGCGATGAACTCGGACGTCTTCAAGGCCAACTACGCCGACGTCAAGGGCAACCCGGGCGCGCTGTGGGAAGCCGTGTCGTCGGTGTCGGGCCAGGTCTACGACTGGCCGGAGTCGACCTACATCGCCGAGCCGCCGTTCTTCGGCGACTTCGAGATGACCCCGAAAGCGGCGGCCACCGGCATCCAGGCAGCCCGCGCGCTGGGCGTGTTCGGCGATTCGATCACCACCGACCACATCTCGCCGGCCGGCTCGATCAAGGAAGACGGCCCGGCCGGTAAATGGCTGAAGGACCACGGCGTCATCAAGGCCGACTTCAACTCGTACGGCTCGCGCCGCGGCAACCACGAGATCATGATGCGCGGTACGTTCGCGAACGTCCGCATCAAGAACAGGATGATCCCGCCGAAGGCCGACGGTTCCGCGGTCGAAGGCGGCATCACGATCCACCAGCCGAGCGGCGAACAGCTGTCGATCTACGACGCGGCCATGAAGTACATCGCGGAAGGCACCCCGACGATGATCTTCGCGGGCGAAGAATACGGCACCGGCTCCTCGCGCGACTGGGCCGCGAAAGGCACCCAGCTGCTGGGCGTGAAGGCCGTGATCGCCCGTTCGTTCGAGCGCATCCACCGTTCGAACCTGGTCGGCATGGGCGTGCTGCCGCTGCAGTTCCTGGGCGACGACAGCGTCGACACCCTGGGCATCACCGGCAACGAGACCTACGACCTGAAGGGCCTGGAAGGCGAGATCCGCCCGCAGATGCAGGCGACCCTCGTGATCCACCGCGCCGACGGCTCGACGAAGGAAACCTCGGTCCTGCTGCGCATCGATACGCCGATCGAAGTGGATTACTACAAGCATGGCGGCATTCTGCCGTTCGTGCTGCGCCAGCTGCTGGCCGCTTAAGCTGCAGAGGGGTCAGAGCACGGTGTTGCTGGTTGTGCTCTGACCCCGGTGTTCTGACGCGACGCCATTTCTCTACCCCGGTGTTCGGCCGCTTTGCCTCTGAGCGCCGGGGTCAGAGCCCCAAAGGAAACACCGGGCTCTGACCCCTCCCCTCCCTACGTTTCGGCCCACATCCGCAACAGGTTGTGGTAATGCCCCGTCAGCGCCACCATCTCCGCGCCATCGCCATGCTTCGCGCGCAGGGCCTGGATGTTGGTGTCCAGCTCCAGCAGCATCGCCCGCTTGCTGTCGTCGCGCACCATGCTTTGCACCCACAGGAACGACGCCACGCGCTCGCCGCGCGTCACCGGCTTCACTTCGTGCACGCTGGACGACGGATAGACGATCGCATCGCCCGCCGGCAGTTTCACCTCGTGCGTGCCATACGTGTCGACCACCGTCAGCTCGCCGCCGTCGTAGTCGTCCGGGTCGCTCAGGAACACGGTGCACGACACGTCCGAGCGGACCGGTGACCCGCCCCGCTGCGCGCGGATGGCGCCGTCGATGTGCAGGCCGTAGTGTTCCCCGCCCGCGTAGCTGTTGAAGAACGGCGGCAGGATGCGCAGCGGCAGCACCGCCGAAAAGAACAGCGGGTTCGCCATCAGCGCGGCGCTGACGATCTGGCCCAGTTCCACCGCGAGCGGCGAGCCTTCCGCCAGCTGGCGGTTGCGCTTGACCTGCGCGCCCTGGCTGCCGACGCTCGCGCGGCCGTCGATCCAGTCCGTCGCATCCAGGCGCGCGCGCATGGCCTTCACCTGGTCCGGCGTCAGCACGCCCGGGATATGCAGCATCATGACGGACGGCCCCCGGTCAGAACTTCACGTTGGCCGACAGCGTCGCCGAGCGGCCCGGCGCCACGCCGGCATAGTGCGGCGACGAGACCTTGTCGAAGTAATACTTGTCGGTCAGGTTCTGGACGTTCAGCTGCAGGCTGATGTCCTTGTTCAGCGCGTAGCTGGCCATCGCGTCGAAGCGGGTGTAGCCCGGCGTCCACTTGTTGTTGTTGACGTTCGCGTAGAGCATCGACATCGAATTCAGGCCCAGGCCGAACGTGAATTCCTTCGTGACGGCATACGTCGTCCACAGCGAGGCCGAGTGCTTCGGCGTCGTCGGGAAGCGGTTGCCGTTGTACGGCGAGACCACGTACACGGGCTTCGCGGTCGTGCCGACGTTCAGGTAGCCGTTGTCCGCGATGGCCGCGTCCAGGTAGGTGTAGCCGCCGAACACGCTCCACTGCGACGACAGCTTGCCAGAGAAGCCCAGCTCGACGCCCTTCACTTCCTTGCGTCCGACGTTCTGCGACGTGCCGTCCGGCGCCGTCACACGGGCATTGTTCATCGTGCTCTTGAAGACGGCCGCCGTCAGCGACAGGCGCCCGCCCGGCATCACGTCCCACTTGGTGCCCAGCTCGAGGTTCTTGCTGCGCTGGGGCTGCAGGTTCTGCACGGCCACCGTCAGCGCGTCCAGGCCGTCGCCGCCGTCATTGCCCGGCGGGGTCGCGGACGTCGCGTAGGCCAGGTAGATGCTGCCGTTCGATGCCGGCTTGTAGACGACACCCGTCTGCCAGCTCCAGAAATTGCTGTCGACGTCCGCCTGCACGGCGGCGGTGGTCGCCGTCGCCAAGGTGTTCAGCGTGCTCTGGAAGGCGTCGTAGCGCCCGCCCACGTTGACCTGCCACTGCGGATTGAATTCGATGGTGTCGAACGCGTAGGCCGACTTCGTCTTCGTGTTCACGTGCGTCAGCGCGCCCGACACGGTGCGGGTGTAGGCCCACGGATCGTACGGATTCGGATCGACCAGCGTCGTGCAGTTGTACAGCGTGGCGGCGCCCGAGGTCGGGCAGGTGAACGTGCCCGTCAGCGGATTGTTCGTGCCCGGCGTGAAGACGTAGGCGGCGCGGTCCGTCGTCTCGCGGTCGAACTCGACGCCCGCGTTGTACGTATGCTTGATGCCGGCCGCGTGCAGGTCACCGGAGAGGCTCGTCACGTTCGACGCCGTACGGGTTTCCGTGACGCGGGTGTTGGCGCGGCGCCAGACGGTGCCGTACAGGACCGTGTTGCCCTTCGAGTCGTCGGGCTGGGTCCAGACGTAGTCGTTGTTCGACTTGCCGTAGCGCGTGACGTTGCGCAGCGTGATGCCATTGGACAGCTGGTGGCGCAGGTCGAGCGTCGCGATGTCGCTCTTCGTGTCGCGGAAGTCGCGGTTGGCCAGGCCGTAGAACGTCGAGCGGTCGACGGCGAACGGCGTGCCGTTGCCGTTCTTCGACACGTTGGAACCGGTCGTGACCGGGTTGTTGAACGGGATGCCGGTGTCCGGGATTTCGTGCGACGTCATGTGGTAGACGCTGACGATGGCGCGGGTCGGGCCGCTCAGGCCGAACGTGACGGTCGGCGCGATGCCCCAGCGCTTGCCGCCGACGATGTCGCGGCCCGGCACGTCGGCTTCGTGCGCCATCACGTTCAGGCGGAAGGCGCTGTTGCTGCCGATGTTGCGGTTGAAATCGCCCGTGAGGCGGCGGTATTTGTCGCTGCCGATGCCGACGCTGGCATGGTTGAAGTCATACGCCTGCGCCGTCTTGGTGACGAGGTTGACGCCGCCGCCGGCCGACGAGCGGCCGCCGTAGGCCGAGTTCGGGCCCTTCACGACTTCGACCTGCTCCACGTCGAAGATCTCGCGCGACTGCGAGCCGGAGTCGCGGATGCCGTCGATGTACGTGTCCGTCTGCGCGTTGTAGCCGCGGATGAACATATTGTCGCCGACCGGGTTGCCGCCCTCGGCCGCGCCGATGGTGATGCCGGGCACGGTGCGCAGCGCGTCCGTCAGCGACGTGGCGCCCGTCTGCGAGATGACGTCGGCCGGCA
Source organism: Massilia sp. (assembly GCA_045810485.1). Classification (GTDB taxonomy): domain Bacteria; phylum Pseudomonadota; class Gammaproteobacteria; order Burkholderiales; family Burkholderiaceae_D; genus Telluria. The sequence continues at coordinate 4,857 of JBJMVU010000199.1, forward strand.
CGATCGTGACGGATTTCGGCGTATCGAGCAGGGGCGCGGTGAACTTGTCGTTGGCCGATGCCGGCTGCTGGTTGACGCCCGTCACCTGGATGCTCGGGATCGTGGGATCGGGCGTGACGTCCGGACCGGCATAAGCGACGGCGGGCAGCGCCAGCGACGCGAGCATGGCCAGCGCGGGCGCCGGCAGGGTGCGCGCATGCTTGCGGCTGGTGATGAAGAAATTCGGGGTGTTGTTTTTCTTGGTGGTCATGGTGTGGGGGGGCTGACCTGCCGGGCGTCTCGCTGCGCCGTCGCTGGCAGGAACATGAATGAGAACGATTCGCATTATGATTCTGATTGGCGCTTTTAGCAAGCTCAACTGAACAATAAATACGCGGGTGACGCGGGAATGCGACGTCGGCAATCTTGCCGCCGTGTTACTGAGGTGTGGGCGAATCAACTACAATACCGGGGATAAGGGTTTATCATGACCCGAGTTTTCAACCAAAGAACACGAATCACCCTTACCGAAGAGACTCCCCAAGCGTATGCGTCGCCCTTCCAAAGACTCACCCAAACTTTCGGCAGAAAGCCAGCGTCTCATCAGCATCAGCAATGCCATCGTGCAGGCTGCCAGCCGCGTTGAAGAACGGGCCTGGGAACGCAACCTCGACACCCAGCTGCAGAAGCTGCTCAAGACGAACCACCAGGACAGCATCGACGCCGCCCTCAACGTCCTGTTCAAGGGCGATCTCGCGGTCTACGACGTGCTGATGGATGGCGTCGAGGCGGTCAGCGAGTCCTCGACGATGACCGAACAGGCCAATGACGGGGCCGAGGCCACGTGGCAGGTGCTGCTCGTGGCCGCGCCGATCCTGGCCTGGACCCGCTTCTCGATCGCGTCGGGCACGGTCCCTACCGACATCCTGAACACGCTGACGGCGCACTTCTCCGCCCACCTGCTGGCCGACAACACGAAGCTGGCCATCGCGCCGACGCTGTACTCGATCGACCAGCTGCCGCGCACCCACGCCGAGACCTATTCCCTGACGCACAAGCTCGCCGCCGCCGCCCACAAGGGCTCGACGGTGAAGCCGGCCGCGCCCGGTCCGGACACGTCGCAATTCCTGGCCGATACGCGCTACCTGCTCGTGGCCGTCGTCGCCCCGGTCGGCGCCCCGCTGTTCCGCTGGCAGGAACCGCAGCACCACATCAATTTCGAAGCCGAGCGCGAGAACTGCCTCGAGCAATGGCGCGCCCAGGCCGGCCCGAACATCGCGCGCCTGCTGCCCGGCTGCGGCGTCGAGCTCCTGCTGCCGGAAGCGTATTACGTGGCCTGCCGCGAGGCGGATAAACTGATCCGCCCGGTGTCGATCCGCGCCGCCGTCCACTACCTGACGAACACGCTGGGCGTGGAACCGAACGATTTGCGCGCGGTCGTGGCCGGCTTCGGCGACGAAGTCAACGACAGCCAGATCGACGAATACCGCGTCGGCTTCACCCTGCGCCAGTCGTCGGACGTCGTGTACGGCATCGTCTGGCCCCTGTACGGCCAGGAAGACGAGGACGGCACGCCGATGGAAGGCCCGGCCGGCGGCGGCGACCGCCCGCTGGCGCCGCTGGACGAGATCGTCAAGCACCTGAACGACGTCGGCATCTCCCACGTCAAGCGCATCGGCGAACGCTATGTCGCCGAGTACTGCGACGACTGCGGCGCACCGCTGTTCGCCGACCCGAGCGGCGAGCTCGTCCACGCCGAAATGCCGGAAGACACGCCGGCGGGGAACGAGCACTTCCACTGACGCGCGTCATCGCCCAACCACGAGACCCGGCCACGCGCCGGGTTTGGTTTTTGTTTCCAAAAACCGGGCTCTGACCCCGGTTTTTGGAAATTGCTTCTAATTTAAGCGTTGACGATGCCGGTGCCGGTCGCTAACTTAGTTAACACGTTAACTAAATCGATGCTTCTCATGGAACCCGTCACCATCCCCCTCCCCGGCGCCGACAAGATCGCCGCGACCCTGTGGCAGGCGCCCGACCCGCGCGCCGTCGTGCTGGTGCACCCGGCCACCGCCGTCACGCAGCGCTACTACGAAGCGTTCGCGCACTACCTGCACGGCCTCGGCCTGCACGTGCTGACGTACGACTACCGCGGCACGGGCCGCTCGCGCCCGCGCGATTTGCGGCAGTGCACCGTGACGATGGCGGAGTGGATGGAAGACGACAACGCGGCCGTCACGCGCTGGACGGCCGCGCGCTTTCCAGGGCTGCCGCTGCTGGCCGTCGGGCACAGCGTGGGCGGGCATGCGATCGCGCTATCGTCCGCCAGCGAACTGCTGACGGCGGGCCTGCTGGTGGCGTCCCATGCGGGCGTCACGCGCACGGTCCGCGGCGCCGTCGAGCGGGCCCGGGTGTGGTGCGTGATGCGTCTGCTGGCGCCCGTCCTGTGCCGGGTGCTGGGCTATATGCCGGGCCGCCGCATCGGCCTCGGCGAAGACCTGCCCCGCACGGTGATGCTGCAATGGAGTCGCTGGACGACGCTGCCCGGCTATTTCCTCGACGACCCGGCAATGGCCGCGCGCCAGCGCATGGCGCGCGTGCGGATGCCGCTGCTCGTGCTCGGCTTCGACGACGATCCGTGGGCCAATCCGCGCGCCATCGGCATCCTCGTGCAGCCGCTCGTCAATGCGCGCGTGGAGCGGCGCCAGGTCGTCCCGCGCGACGTGGGCCTGGCCGCCATCGGCCATATGGGATTCTTCCGCCGTCACTGTGCGAACACACTCTGGCCGCAGGTGGCCGACTGGCTGCTGGCGCAGTGCGTGACACAGGAAGCCGCACGATGACGGCAACCAAAAAACCACCCCGCTTCGTCTTCCTGCTGAACCGCGCGCAGAAAGTACTGCAGCGCTGGATCGAGACGCGCCCGGCAGCGTGGGACGGCATCAGCTCGGCGCAGGCGGGCCTGCTGTTCCTGCTCGCGTCGCGCGCGGAACCCGCCACGGTCGGCGACATCGCGAAGGGGTTGCAGGTGGCGCCGGCCGCGGTCACGAACCTGTCCAAGCGGATGCAGGCGGCCAGCCTGATCGAGCGGGTGGATGACGACGCGGACGGGCGCGTCACGCGCGTGCGCCTGACCGCGCAGGGCCAGGACGCCAGCCGCCAGGCCCACGCCGTGCTACAAGACCTGAACGCGCGCCTGACGGCCGGGTTCACGCCGGACGAACTGGACGTCGTCGCGCGCTGGCTGGCGCAGGTCGCCGAACTCGAGCGCGACCTGCCGGGCGGCTGAACGTCAAGCGCGCGACTGCAGCGACAGGTCGGCCTCCGCAGCGCCCGGGACCACGGCCAGGTCGACCCATCCCCGGCGCCACGCCTCTTCCAGGTCACGTTCGATCGCGTCCAGCGGCGCGGCGGCCGCGGCGGGAAAGCCGAGCACGCCGCACGCGCAGTTGCGGCCGCGCGCCTTGGCCTGGTACAAGGCCATGTCCGCGAGGTTGACGACCTGTTCCCAGGTCAGGGCCCTGCCGCCGAGCGCCAGCGGAAACGGCGCGAAGCCCACCGACACGGTGACCGGCACGCAGCCGTCCCGGTATTCGGCCGGCTGCGCCGACACGCCGTGCAGGATGCGCAGCGCCACCTCGTCCAGTCCGGCGCCCGCGACGGCCGGCACGAACGCGAGGAATTCCTCGCCGCCCCAGCGCACGATCATGTCGGTCCCGCGCAACGCCAGGCGCAGATTCTGCGCGACCGTCTTCAGCACGGCGTCGCCGGCCGCATGGCCCAGCCGGTCGTTGATGTCCTTGAAATGGTCGACGTCCAGCACGAACAGGGCGCCCACGGCGCCGTCGCCCATCCGCCCCATGAATTCCTGGAAGTGGCGGCGGTTGTACAGCAGCGTGAGCGGATCGAGCGCCCCCTGCCGCTTCAATTGCTGGTTGCGTTCCTCCAGCTCGGCATTGGCGCGCCGCACCTTCCGGTAGAGCAGTCCGACGACTACCGCGGCCAGCGCGGACACCACGGCCAGCAGCCACCAGATGCGCTGCTGCATCCGGCGATTGTCCAGCTCCGCTTTCGCCGCCCGGTTTTCCTGGCGCAGCGCGTCGATGCGGCGCTGCTTCTTTTCGGCCTCGTATTTCTGCTGCAGCTCCATCAACGACTTCTGGCGCTGCTCGGCAAAGATTTCGCTGGAAAGCTTGCGCTCGCGGTTGTAGGCGTCGACGGCCCCCTTGTAGTCGCCGGCGTGCTCCAGGGCGTGCCCGTACTCGCGCAGCACCGCCAGCAGTTCCGGCTTGTCGCCCTGTTTTTCATAGCTGGCCAGGCCCGCCTCGAACTGCCGCTTGCCCTCGGCCAGTTGCCCCTGTCCGAGCAGCGCCTGGCCCAGGTTGATGCGGGCGGTGGCGACGTCGTTGTTGCTCCTGGCGTCCATGGCGGCTTCCAGCGCCTGCGCGGCATAGGTCTGGGCTTCGGGGAACCGGCCCTCCTTCAGGTAACAGTCCGACAGGTTGACGAGCGTCGTCGCGCCCATCTGGCGTGCGCCGATGCTGCGTTCGAGGGCGAGTTCCTCGAACAGGGCGCGGCGCGCCCGCGCGAACGCTTTCTGCTCGACCGCCAGCGCGTACTCGTCGCCCAGTGCCGTCGCGATATAGCCCGGGGACGCCATTTGCCTCGCCACGGCCAACGCTTCCCGCTGCGCCTCCCAGCCCTTGTCGAGGTCGCCCGTGTTCAGGTAAAGCTGCACCAGCGTGTGCAACGCACTGGCGAGCGGCGCGGCATCATCCCTGACGTGGCGCGCCATGTCGACGGCGGCATGCAGTTTCGCCAGCGCCGCCGGATAATTGCCCTCTTCCTGGAACGATTGGCCGGCGGCGATGGTCGCCGCCACCTTGGTCGGGATGTCGTCGGTCGACGCGGCCACCCGTTCCGCCTCGAATGCCGTGGCGTGAGATTCGGCCAGTTCTTCCCGCAAATAAAGTGCATTGGCGCGCCCGATCAGGCCTTTCGCCAATGCCACGTTGTCATGGTTGCGCCGGCCATAACTGACCAGCTGGTCCGCCAGGTCCAGGGCATGCGTCAGGTCGCCGATGCCGCGCTCGGCCGTGCTGTAGACGTACAGGAACTCGGTCCGCAGTGGCGCCGGCGCGGTGGACATTGCAAACTCCATGGCGCGCAGCCGTCTCGACGCCTCGTCCGGCACGAAGCGGGCCATGGCGCCGGCCGCGCGCAGGCGGCCGGCCTGCGCGTCGTCGCCATGCGCCATGAGTGGACATAGCAACAAGGCGACGGCGCAGCAGGTGCGTTTGTTAAATTGTGACAGTGCGGACGAAACCATGGGGCTCCTCGGGGTGCCGAGGCATTATGCCCGCTGTCAACTAGAAGGATCAACCGAACCGTTTCCCTCCCTGCACGCCGCCGCTCAGCGTTCGGCGAGCGTCGCCAGGTAGCCGTGGATTTGCGACACGGCCGCCGCCCCTTCGCCCGCCGCCGCTGCCACGCGCTTGGTCGAGCCGGCCCGCAGGTCGCCCACGGCGAACACGCCGTCGACGCTCGTCTCGAGCGAGCGGGCGCCGTGCTCGGCCCGGGTGTCGGCGCCCGTCAGCACGAACCCCTTGTCGTCCAGTTCCACGCCGCACTCGTGCAGCCAGTCGCTGTTCGGGTCGGCGCCGATGAACAGGAACAGCCGGCGCACGGCGAACGACCGCTCGTCGCCACCGTCACGGCTGCGGCAGCGCACGCCGGTGAGGCCGTTGTCGTCGCCGTCCAGCGCGGCGATCTCGCGCCGCGTGTGCAGGTGGATGTTGGGCGTGGCCGCGATGCGTTCGATCAGGTAGCTCGACATCGTCGCTTCGAGCCCCGTCCCGCGCACGAGCATGTGCACCTCGGACGCGTGCGCCGCGAGGAAGACGGCCGCTTGCCCGGCGGAATTGCCGCCGCCCACGAGCATGACGGCCTCGTTGCGGCACAGCCGCGCTTCCACCGGCGACGCCCAGTAATAGACGCCGCGCCCTTCGAACTGCGCCAGGTTGGGCAGGTCCGGCTTGCGGTAGCGCGCACCCGCGGCCAGCACGACGGTCTTGGCCTGCAGACAGGTTCCGTCATCCATCTCCACCTTCAGCGGCCGCTCGTGGCACAGCAGGCGCGTGGCCTGGGCGGGAATCGCGATCTCGGCGCCGAATTTCAGCGCCTGCACGTACGAGCGGCCCGCCAGCGCGCGGCCGGAGATGCCCGTCGGGAAGCCCAGGAAGTTCTCGATGCGCGCGCTGGCGCCGGCCTGGCCGCCGTAGGAACGCTGGTCCAGCACCATCACGCGCAGGCCCTCGGAGGCGGCATACACGGCCGTCGCGAGGCCGGACGGGCCCGCGCCCACGACCAGCACGTCGAACACGGCGCCGCGCTCGATGCGGGGCAAGGTGCCGAGGCAGCGGCCGACTTCGGCCAGCGTCGGGTTCTTCAGCACGAAGCCGTCCGGCAGCGCCACGAGCGGCCAGTCGGACTCGTTGCGCCAGTGCTCGCGCACGAGCTGGGCCGCTTCCGGATCCGTCTCCGGATCGCGCCGCGTGTACGGGTACGCATTGCGCGACAGAAAATTCTCGAGCTCGAACAAGCCCTTGTGCGCGCTCGGCCCGATCAGGATGGGCCCGCCCGGCTTGTTGTTGATGAGCTGCACGCGGCGCAGGATGAACGCGCGCATCAGGCGCTCGCCCAGTTCGGCCTCGGCCACGATCACGGCGCGCAGGCATTCCGCGTCGAGCACGAGGGCTTCCAGTTCGCCCACGGCAAAGCCGTCCGCGAGCGGCGGCCGGCCGGACAATTGCGCCACTTCGCCGCTGAACTGGCCGGGGCCGTACTCGACGACCTCGACCCGCTTGCCGAGCGCATCCGTCCGGCTGCACGACAGCCGCCCCGCCAGCACGACGACCATGCCGGGCGAATCGACGCACGCGCGGAACACGGTGGCCCCGTCCGGCCACGTGCGGCAGGTGCCGAAGCGGCGCAGGCGGGCGATATCACCTTCGCCCAGGACGGGATAGATCTGGTGGCCGCGCGTGGCCAGGTCGATGGCGGCGCGCGCCTCGGAATCGGGCGCGAGGCTGGCGGAGATGAGTTCAGGATCGTGTTCGGACATGGCGGTTACCTGGTTTGGTTCGATTGTCATCCTAACTCACACCCGGGTGCCACGCACCCCTCAAAAGGACGGGTTACGATTCGGCAGCGCCGCGATCACGCGCTTGGCGAATTCGGCCGGGTTGCCCGCATGCCAGCGCCACACGATCACGAGATCATGCTCGGGAGAAATCACGATGTCGTTGCTCCCGGCGCCCAGCGCCGCGAACGCCGTCGCCGGCAGCCCCGGCAAATTCTTGCCTGTCGTGTTCAGCCACCACAGATAGCCATAGTCGGGACCGTGCGCGCTGGGCGTCAACGCCGCTTTTACATAGTCCTTCGGCACGATCTGGCGGCCGTTCCAGTTGCCCTGGCGCAGCCACAGATAGCCGAAGCGCGCCATGTCCCAGGAATCGATCCACATGCCGCCGCCCCAGCGGGTCCCACCGCTGACGGAGGCCACGAGCTTGCCGTTCATGTCCACGTAGCTGTTGGTGTACGGTACCCATTTCCATTGGTGCGATGCGCCGATCGGGTCCATGACCTCGTCCTGGAACACATCGGGAACAGGCTTGCCGAACACGCGCAGCAGCGACAGCGCGAAGCGGTTGATGCGCACGTCGTTGTATTCGTAGAACGTGCCCGGGTCCTGGAAAGCGCGCGGCTTGCGCTCGCCCGCCCCGAACGCTTCGTGCCCGATAAAATCCGCGTTCTTGCCCCACATGCTGCCTTCCCACTCGGATTCCTGCTGCAGGTGGTGCTTCCACGTGACGAGGGCATTGTGCGGCGAATCGTAGCCGCCATCCTTCACGGCCGCGCCGACCGGCTGGTCGAGGTTCGCGATCCTGCCGTCGCGCAGGGCGACGCCGGCAACGGTCGACAGCATGCTCTTCGCCACCGAATACGTCGGGTCGACGACGTGCGTGTCGCCGAATTCCGCGACGACATAGCCCTTGTAGATGATGACGCCGTTCGTGGGCCCGCGTTTCGACGGCAGCGAGCCGAGCGGCTCGCCGAACGTTTGCCGCTGGTCGGAAAAGTCGCGGGCGCGCTCCGTCTCCTGCGCCTGCGCGTACGCGACGGCCTCGCGCAGCTTCGCGGGGTCGATCCCCAGCTGGGCCGGAGAACGATGCGCCCACTCGCCCGCCGGCGGAAAGTACGACGGCTCCGCTTTCGGCTTCGGCACCGTGGCGGCATGCGCCGTGGCCATTGCGCACATGGCCAGCGCGAGCAGTGCCCGGCGCTTCATGGTTTGTCCTGCCACTGCGCGTACGGCATCCGGATCAGGCTGGAGTTGTAGTAGCGCTTATCGCCCGTGACTTCCTGTCCGATCCAGTCGGGCTTGTCGAACGCCTCGTCCTCGGCGTCGAGCTCGATCTCCGCCACGACGAGCCCGGCGTTCAGGCCGAAAAATTCGTCGACTTCCCACGTGTGGCCCGCGTGCTCGATGCGGTGGCGGATCTTTTCCACTTGCGGCTGCTCGCACAGGCCGTCGAGCAGTTCCGTCGCGTCCGCCACGGGGATCTCGTATTCCCACTCGCCGCGCGATGCCCCCGTGCTTTGTCCCTTGATGGTGATGACGGCCCGCTCGCCCTCGATGCGCACGCGCACGGTCCGCGCGGCATCGGTCGACAGGTAGCCCTGGCGCATGCGCGTCGGGATGCCCTGCCCGCGCCAGCCTTCACTGGCCAGCAAGAACTTGCGTTCGATCTCGACGCCCATGCGCGTTCTCCTTCAGTCGTCCAGCGATTGCAGGATCGGCTGCAGCATCGCGGCGCCGAGCGCGGCGCTGCGGGCGCCGTTCCAGCCCACGTACGGATCGGGCAGGTTGGCATTGTCCTTGAACGGCATCTCCAGCGTGAGCGACAGGCATTTGAACGTGTGGCCGATGTATTTCGAGGCCAGGGTCAGCAGTTCCTCGTTGTACTTGCTCGCGGCATAGCCGTAGACGTTCTGGAAGTCCGGGCTGGACGCCATGTAGCGCTCGATGAACGCGTTCTGGGCGGCCAGGCGCTCCGGCGTGAAATCTTCCAGCATCTCGCTGCCCGCCACGAAGTTGTACGGCAGCGCTTCGTCGCCGTGGATGTCGAAGAACATGTCGACGCCCGTCTCGTGGATCTTGTTCTTCACGCACAGCACTTCCGGGCTGCGCCCGGGCGACGGCGTCATCCACTCGCGGTTCAGGTTGGCGCCGGCCGCATTCGTGCGCAGGTTGCCGCGCACGGCGCCGTCCGGGTTCATGTTCGGCACGATGTAGAACACGGCGCGTTGCAGTAGCTTGCGCGAGACCGGATTCGAATTGTCGAGCAGCGCATCCATCATGCCCTCGACGAACCACTCGGCCATCGTCTCGCCCGGATGCTGGCGCGCGATCACCCAGATCTTCTTCTCGGCCTGCGGATTGCCGATCACGACGAGGTTCATGTCGCGGCCGTCGACGGTCGCGCCGATGTCGTGCACGCGCGCGACCGGATTCTCGGCCACTTCACCGAGCAGGCGCAGGTGGCGCTCCCAGGTGTAGGGCTCGAAATAGGCGTAATAGATGCTGTCCAGCTCGGGGGTGTGGTTGACGGTCATGACCTGGCCGTCGAAGGAAGTCGGAACCCGGAACCAGTTTTCGGTGTCGTAGCTGGCCGCCACCTGGTAGCCCTCGAAGCCCTTCGGATACGTCGCCTGCCCCGCGTTCAGGAAGCGGATCGTGCAGGCCCGGCCGCGCGCGCCCTGCAGGCGGAAGTGGAACCACTGGTGGATATCGGCGTGGGAATCCTTGCGCAGCTTGACGTCGATCTGGCGCGGGTCGGTGGCCTGGACGACGTCGATCGCACCGGAGTCGAACAGCTGGCTGATCTTGATGGGCATGGGCGGGTTCCTCGAAAAACGTTCAAAGAACGCATGATAGCCGAGCCCACGCCCGCCGGCCATCATGACCGGCGGCCCCACCTGCTTACGCGTCGAGGTCGATCAGGTCCTTGCTGTAGGCCAGCATGATCTGGCGCATCAGCTCGACGTTGCTGCGGTCGAGGACGACGGTCAGGTCCGGTTTGCGGTCGAGGTTGTACGTCATGCTGATCTTGCCCGGCAAGACCTTGCACTGCACAGTGAACGCGCGCGGGATGTTCGGATGGTCCCAGTCCCACTGCGAGATCTGCGGACCGGCCGGCGGCGGCTCCAGGTTCGGATCCTGGTTGACCGGCAGGTGCTTGAGGAGCCAGAACACGATCGACGCCGGCACGAAGATGGCGACGTCGCTCGCTCCGTGTGCGGAGAACTTGGTCAGCAGGAGGTTGCCGACCCGGTCGCACGACATGGACAGGCTCTTGACTTGACGGATGACCGCTGATTTCACGACGAATTCCTATGGGCTAATGATTGAACGCTAAGCGATGAAAGCCCGGGAATTCTACCCCATCCCATTCGAGAATTGTGTTAAAGAAATGCAAAACGGGGAGCGCGCGCTCCCCGTGTGGAATCTTGGCGCAAGGACGACGCCGTCGCCGTCCCGTTGCGCGGGATTACTGCTTGTTGCCCTTGGACGAGCTGCGCGACGAGCCCGAAGCCGACTGGCGGTTGCCATGGCTCATGCTGCCTGCACGACGTGCCTCTTCCGAGGTGAATTCGTGTGCAGTGCCTTTCTGGTGGGCGGCCTTGCCACCCTCGCTGGCGATCTGGCGCTGACGCTCCGGATCCATCGATGCGAAACCTCGGTTCTTGGTGCCGCCACTCTGTTTGTTGCCTTGGTTGCTGGATGCCATGATGTTCTCTCCTCGTTGCAGTTGAAACCGCCGCGTCCTGCGGCAGGCCTGCCGATGCCATCGGATGAGCGCTCGGTCGGAAAACATCTTAGGCATGCCTATTGGATGAGACTATAGGAGCAGTTCAGATGACTTTGTAGGACAATGTGAGACAGAAAATGCACTCCTGAAACTCTACTTCCGGTTGTAAATAACTCGTCGGTAATCGTCCTACAATCTCCCGCCCTGTCTTCCTATACTGAAGTGGCCTCCGGACGCGCATCATCCCAGTTCCAGATCGAAAGGAGACGACCATGGACGCGAACCAACGCAGCGAAGCGAACAACCAGACGAACAACGGCGCCAACGAAAAATGGACGCCCGGATCGGAGGGCGCCAGCGCCGACCGCGGCCAGCCGCTCGACCACACTTATCCGCAAGGCGCCGGCGTACAACAGGGCAACCAGCAGCGCGACATCATGGGCGGCCAGGGCGGTGTGGGCGGCCGCGAATACGGCGAGGACGCCGGCATCCCCGGCGGCTCGATGGACAACCAGGTCAACGGCGGTTCCGGCGCCGTGCAAGGCATCACGGACAGCCACCAGCGCCAGATGGAACAGAAGTCCGGCGCCTACGGCCTGCTGGAACAGGCTGTCGGACACCGTCCGAAAGACTCGGGGGTGAATCTGAACCAGCAACGGGATATGCACCGGGACGTCGAGCGCGGCAATTTACAGGCCGCCACGCACACGCAAGGCGGCGGCATGCCCGGTCCGCGCAGCGAACTGCCGGCGCAGCCGCCACGCGGTTCGATGGGCAACCGCCAGTCGGCATCCGGCGCCACGCAGGGCGGCGGCATGCCGGGCCCGGGCGCGGCGGGCGGCCAGGAAGCCCAGCGCGGCAACACGCAGCTGGAAGTGACCGGCTCGCGCTCGATGTCCAACCAGAACTCGGACGCGGGCGGCGTGCACCAGTCGAACGACGTGGCCGGCGGCCTGCCGCGCTCGCCGGGCAACACGGGCGCGGACAGCACCGACCGGCAGGGCTCGCAGACCGGCTCCACCGCCTCGGCGGGCGGTCCGCCCGTGCACAAGTCGAACGATGCCGCCGGCGGCTACCCGCGCAGCCCCGGTTTCGCCAACAAGCTGCACGGCGACGACAACATGGATGACGACACGGGCTTCAAGCGCAAGCCCTGATGACGCCTTGCGCCGGCCCGCCCCGGGCCGGCGCCGTTCTTGATCCAGATTCAAGCTCCGGTCCCCTTCCGGAACCCAGCCATTGCGCACGCGGTCGAAGCTGTCACATAGCCAGATCGCGAGCGAAGCATGCCAAACCAGAACAGGATTGCACGAGAGTGTCGCGCCGCCATGCGGGCCGCGGAGGCGCCATGCGCCGCCTGAACGTCCTCACCTGGCACACGCATGGCAGCTACCTGTATTACCTGTCCCATGCCCCGCACGACTTCCACGTGCTCATGAAGCCGGGCCGCCCGCCCGGCTACGGCGGCCGCTGCGGCCCCTTCCCGTTCGGCCCGAACGTCCACGACCTGCCCGCCGACCAGGCGCGCAATCACGCATTCGACTGCATCCTGTTCCAGGAAGACCATCAGTGGGAACGCGACCAGTACGAACTGCTCACGCCGGCCCAGCGGGCGCTGCCCCGCATCTACCTGGAGCACGATCCGCCGGGCCTGCCTCCAGTCGACACCGGGGACGTCCGCCGGCCGCAATGGCCGACCGACGTGCGCCATCCGGTCGATGATCCCGCCGTGCTGCTCGTGCACGTCACGCCGTTCAACGACCTGATGTGGGACAGCGGCCGCACGCCGACGCGCGTCATCGAACACGGCGTCGCCATGCCCGCCGGGGTGCGCTGGCGCGGCGACGTCGAACGGGGGCTCGTGATCACGAATCACCTGGCGCGGCGCGGCCGGCGCATGGGCGCCGACCTGTTCGCCCGGCTGCGCACGACGCTGCCCCTCGACCTCGTGGGCATGGGTGCGATCGAACTGGGCGGGCTCGGCGAAGTCGACCATCCGCAACTGCCCGCGTTCGCCGCCGCCTACCGCTTCCTGTTCTCGCCCGTCCGCTATTCCAGCCTCAGCCTGTCCGTGATCGAAGCGATGATGATCGGCATGCCCGTCGTCGCGCTTGCCACGGCCGAAATGGCGACCGTGATCGAGCACGGCGTCTCCGGCTTCGCCGTGACCGATGCGCGCCAGCTCGCCATGGCCATGCGCGCGCTGCTCGGCGACGCCGGGCTGGCGCGCAGCCTGGGCGAAACGGCGCGGCTGCGGGCGCGCGAACGCTTTGCCATCGCCCGCTTCAGCGCCGACTGGGATGCCGCGCTGCGTACCGTGACCAGCTGACAGGCCGCCATGAAACTCGACGACCAGCCGCCCGTCGCCCCCGGCGCCTCCCACCCGTGCCATTCGGCGCATTCGAGCGCCCGCGCCATGGGTGAGGCCGGACTGCGCCGCGCCTACCGCCATTACACGTGGCGCACCGTCGCCCGGCAGGTCGCGGACATCTATGCCGCCGTCCTCGCCGACGCGCGCGCGCCCATCGCCGTGACCCAACCCCAGGAGTAAGCATGGCCGACCTCAACGCTTCCACGTCCACCTTCGCCGCAGTACCACCGTCCCCGGATGCACTTCCCGACATCGTCCCGGATCCCGTCCGCTGGCAACGTCCGCTGCACGGCAGGGTCGCCCTCGTCACGGGCGCCGCCAGCGGACTCGGCGCCGCTCTGGCCGCCGTGCTGGCGGCGGACGGATGCAACCTCGTGGCTGCCGACATCCGCGCCGACGCGCTGCAAATGGCCATGCCGGCGCTGCTCGGCCACGGCGTGCGCGCGAGCGCGCTGGCCCTCGACGTCGGCGATCCGGGCGCGGCACGGGCCGCCGTCGAACGCTGCGTCGCGACGATGGGGCGCATCGACATCCTCGTCAACAACGCCGGCACCGACGTCACGCTGCCCCTGGCCGACCTCTCCGAACAGGACTGGCTGCGCGTCATCAACACGAACCTGAACGGGCCGTTCCTGCTGGCCAAGCACGCGGCCGCGCACATGCGCAGCCAGGGTGGCGGCGACATCGTCAACGTGGCGTCCACGGCGGCCAAGCGCGCCTGGCCGAACGCGAGCGCCTACCACGCCAGCAAATGGGGGCTGCTCGGGCTGTCGCATGCGCTGCATGCCGAGCTGCGGCCGTATGGCATCCGCGTCACGGCGGTCGTCGCCGGCGGCGTGCGCACGCCGTTCCTGCTCGACCGCTTCCCCGACCTCGATCCGACCCGGCTCCAGGAGCCCGCCAGCGTGGCGCAGGCGATCCGGCACGCGCTGCTGCTGCCGCGCGAAAGCGTGATCGCGGAACTGACCGTCCTGCCCATGCAGGAAACCTCCTGGCCGTGAGCAGCCCTGTATGAAAGCCGTATTCCTCGACAAGGACGGGACGCTCGTGGACGACGTGCCCCACAACGTCGAACCCGCGCGCATCGCCCTGTGCCGCGGCGCCGGTCCCGCGCTGCGCCTGCTGGCGCGGCTCGGCTACCGCCTGTTCGTCGTCACCAACCAGCCCGGGATCGCCTTCGGACGCTTCGCCGCGGCCGCGATGGATGCCGTGAGCACCCGCGTGCACGAGCTGCTGCTGCACGAGAAGCTCGCGCTGGACGGCTTTTATGTTTGCCCGCACCATCCGGAAGGCACGGTCGCGCCCTGGTCCATCGAATGCCACTGCCGCAAACCGCTGCCGGGCCTGCTGCTGAAGGCTGCGCACGAGCACGGCATCGACCTGCGCGCGTCGTGGATGGTGGGCGACATCCTGCACGACGTCGAAGCCGGCAACCGGGCCGGCTGCCGCACCATCCTGATCGACAACGGCAACGAGACGGAATGGCGGCTCGGCCCCCGCCGCGTCCCCACCCGGATGGCGCCCGACCTGTACACGGCCGCCGTGCTGATCGCCAGCCACGGAGATGCGCCATGACGGCCCCGTGGCCACAGGCCCGGCGCATCCTGTGCGTGCGCCTCGACTCGCTCGGCGACGTGCTGATGTGCACCCCGGCCATGCGCGCGCTGCGCGAGGCCGTGCCGGGCCGCACGCTGACCCTGCTGGGCTCACCGTCCGGCGTCGCCGCCCTGCCGTTCATCCCCGAACTGGACGACGCGATCGCCTGGTCGGCGCCGTGGACGAAGTCCGCCGCGCCACCGCTCACGACCGCCGCGGCGCCGATCGCCGCGCTCGCCGCACGCGCCTTCGACGCGGCCGTGATCTTCACGACGTACACGCAGAGCGCGCTGCCGGCCGCGCTGCTGTGCCAGCTGGCCGGCATCCCGCTGCGGCTCGCGCACTGCCGCGAAAATCCGTACGACCTGCTGACCGACTGGATTCCCGATCTTGAGCCGGCCACGCTCGTGCGCCATGAAGTCCAGCGCCAGCTCGCCCTCGTGCAGCGGGTCGGGTGCCGCAGCGCCGCCCTCGGACTGTCGTTCGTCCCCCATCCGGCGGACATTGCCGCGGCGCGGACGCGCCTGAACGCGGCCGGCGTCGACCCCGACCGGCCATGGATCCTGCTGCATCCGGGCGCGAGCGCCGCCTCGCGCCGCTACCCGCCCGCACACTGGGCGCAGGTGCTGCGCCTGCTGGCGCACGAGCTGCAACTGCCGCTCGTGCTCACGGGCAGCGCGGCGGAAGGAGAACTCGTCGACGGCATCCAGTTCGCCAGCGCCGTGCCGGCCGTCTCGCTGGCGGGACGGCTGTCGCTGGGCGAACTGGGCGCGGCACTGCGCCTGGCGACGGTCGCCGTGACCAACAACACCGGACCGGCCCACATGGCCGCCGCCGTCGGCACGCCCATCGTCGACCTGTACGCACTGACCAATCCGCAGCACACGCCCTGGAACGTGCGCAGCCGCGTGCTGTTCCACGACGTGCCGTGCCGCTTCTGCTACAAGAGCACGTGTCCGGAAGGCCACCATGCGTGCCTGGCCGGCGTCGCGCCGCGGCGCGTCGTCGATGCCGTGCGCGACCTGTTGGGCGCGACCCGGGCGGCGCCGGCGACGGTGACGGCCTGAACGAAGCGACGCCATGCGGCTCCTGGACGCGTTCCGATCACCGTCCGGACTGTTTGTCCGCCACCTGCTCCACCGCCGGCGCCGTGGCCGGTGCGGCGGCAGTGCGCACCGCGTGCGCCCGCACCAGCGCGAGCAGCGCGTCGCGCTCGACGGTTTCGTGCTCCAGCAACTGGCGGGCCAACGCGTCCAGCAGTGGCCGCTGTTCGCGCAAGGTGGCCCGGACGCGCTCATGCGCTTCGTCGAGCAGCCGCGCGATTTCCGCATCGATCAGGCGCGCGGTGCGCTCGCTGTACGCCGTATGCGCCTGGGCGGGCGCATACGGCGCGGCGGCGGGCTGCTCGAACGTCGCCAGGCCCATGCGTTCGCTCATGCCGTATTGCGCGACCATGTGGCGCGCGAGGTCGGTCGCCATCTGCAGGTCGTTCTGCGCCCCCGTGGACAGGTCGCCGAACACGAGTTCCTCCGCGACGCGTCCGCCGAGCAGCACGTCCATCCGGTCCAGCAGCTCGCTCTTCTTGAGCAGGTAGCGGTCCTCGGCCGGCAGTTGCTGTGTATAGCCGAGCGCCGCGATGCCGCGGGGGATGATCGATACCTTCGCCACGCGGTCGGCGTGCGCGCGGAACTCCGCCGTCAGCGCGTGCCCCGCCTCGTGGAAGGCCACCGTTTCCTTTTCCATCGGATTGATCAGGCGCGAGCGCTTTTCCGTGCCCGCGATGACACGGTCGACGGCTTCCTCCAGGTCGCTGCGCTCGACCCGCTCCTTGCCGCGCCGCGCGGCCAGCAATGCCGCCTCGTTGACCAGGTTGGCGAGGTCGGCGCCGGCCAGGCCGGGCGTCTTCGCGGCCACGGTGGCCAGGTCCACGTCCGGCGCCATCTTCACCTGGCGGGCATGCACCTGCAGAATCTTCTGGCGGCCCTTCAGGTCCGGCCGGTCGAGCGCGACGTGGCGGTCGAAGCGGCCGGGACGCAGCAGGGCCGGATCGAGGATCTCGGGGCGGTTGGTGGCGCCCAGGATGATCACGCCCTTGTTGGTGTCGAAGCCGTCCATTTCGACGAGCAGCTGGTTGAGCGTCTGCTCCTGCTCGTTGTAGCCGCCGACGACACCGGCCACGCCACGCGCGCGGCCCAGCGCGTCGAGCTCGTCGATGAAGATGATGCAGGGCGCAACCTTCTGGGCCTGCACGAACATGTCGCGCACGCGGGCCGCGCCGACGCCGACGAACATCTCGACGAATTCCGAGCCGCTGATCGAAAAGAACGGCACGCCCGCCTCCCCGGCCACCGCCTTGGCGAGCAGGGTCTTGCCGGTGCCGGGCGGCCCGACGATCAGCACGCCTTTCGGAATACGCCCGCCGAGCCGCCGGTAGCGCTCCGGGTTCTTGAGGAATTCCACGATCTCCATCAACTCGTCGCGCGCCTCGTCGATCCCGGCCACGTCGTTGAAACTCACGCCGGTCTTGCTCTGCATATAGACCCGGGCCCGACTCTTGCCCACATCAAACAGCCCGGCCGCAACACCACCACGCTTCGCCATGGCACCCCACATCCAGAACAGCAGGAGCAGCGGCAGCGCCCACGACAACAACACGCTCAGCCATTCGCTGTGCTGCTGGCCGAAGTAGCGCACGTGCGCCGCGTCGAGCTCCTTCACAAGATCCGGATCGGTCACGCGGACGGCGTTGAACGGACACAGCCCGTCCGCATCGCACTTGACCGACTCGGCGCGGCTCTTCGGCAGGATAGCGTCGAGGCCACCGGACTTGAGCGTGCCGGACACGGTCGTCTCCGCCAGCGTGACCTCGTTGACCTTGCCGCCGTGCAGCAGTTGCTTGAACTCGCTGTACGCCAGCGGCGACGATGTGATCACGTCCGTCACCGACTGGAACAGCATGAACAGGACGATGGCGCACATCCAGAACCACAGCATGGGACGGAGCGTCGGGCCGCCGCCATCGTCCTTGCCGGACCCGGTTGGCGTTTTCCTCGTATCGGACATATCGTTCACGCCGCCTCCCTGCGCCTGGGCCCGTCAAGAGCGCAAGCTTCCTGATCCACTGTCTGACAGATCACACCCGCATCACTTTGATCTGGATCAAAATCGCGCGCTTACGTTTGTTGCCGCTCCAACTGCGCAAGCCGCGCCTCGCACTCCCGTTGCTCGCGCCGGTCGCGGCGCCAGGTGTACAGGGTATTGGTCAGGCAGGTCAGCACGGCGGTCGCGATCCCCACCCCCGTGCCGACGTCCGCCAGCGTCAACGACGCACCGATCGACGCCATGCCCGCGACATAGCTGGCCACGCCGAAGATACTCGGTCTGTTCATAGCTGTTCTCCCCCATCGATAGCTCGCCTCCCCTTCACAAACCCCGGCAAGTCGAGTAGAGTCCAGTATAGAACTCTAAACTGATCAACGTCAAGAACACTAAACTCAACCGAGTTTAGGACGCTAAACATGAACCTCTTATCCGACCGCCTCGACCACATCTACCGCATCACGCCGCAACTGGAAGGCGAGCGTGGCCAGACCGGCCTCGTCAAAGCCTCGGGCGCCTCGAAGAGCGTGGTGAACCAGTGGCTCACCGGGAAAATCAAGTCGATGGACATCCGCTACGCGCTGAACATCGAGCGCGAACTCGGGGTCTCGCACATCTGGCTGATGACCGGCGAGGGCGACCCGCGCCAGGCGCCCTTCCACGGCCTGAAGGACGGCATGGCGGTGCGCTCGGCCGACAACGACGACGCGGACTTCGTCCAGATCCGCATGGTCAAGCTGCGGCTGTCGGCCGGGATCACGGGCTTCCAGGCGGAGCCGGAACGCCGCGACGGCGGCACGCTCGGCATGCGCCGCACGTGGCTCGAACGGCACAACTACCATCCAGAGCACCTGATGGCCATCCTCGTCAAGGGCGAGAGCATGGAGCCGTCGCTGTACGCGGGCGACATCGTCATCATCAACACGCTCGACACGAAGCTCGTCGACGGCGCCGTGTATGCCTTCAACTACGAAGGCGAAGCGGTCGTGAAGCGCCTGTCGCGCGACGCCGGCAAATGGTGGCTGACGTCGGACAATCCGGACCAGCGCAAGTACCACCGCAAGCTCTGCCAGGGCAATGCCTGCCTGGTCATCGGCCGCGTCGTGCGCAAGGAAAGCGACCGCATTTGACGTCCGCCCCACCCTGAAGGATGGGGATTCCTGCAGCCAGCGTCGCACGTCCGCGACGGAGATTGTTTATCGCAGCATTGATATCGCGATCATGCTTACAACCGCAATTGGTACACTGCCACTCTCTTATTCCAAGGTCTGCGATACCTTTCGGCCGCGAGTCCGGCATGGCGCCGCAATCCGAGCAGACTTGGGATGTCAATCTCTCATCGACTTCTTCAAACCACGCGCCATGCTTGACAGCCTTGTACGCCAGTTGATGTCGGAAGCTCGACCAGCCCGCATCCAGGACAGACTTCGCCATGCTGGTCCTGGCGAGTCTGGCGGTGGCCACATTGCCGATCGCGATATAGTCGAATTGCCGGACAATGCGGTCCGACAACTTATGCAAGAAGTCGCTACGACGGTTCGCAATCTTTGCGTGGATTGCCTTGGCGCGCCGCTTCTTGTTGGCGCGCAGCGCCACCGAGAGAGCTTGTTCGGCACCACGATAGATTCGCTGCGCTTCAATCTTTTCGCCAATGGAAAGCGTCGCGAAGTCTTTCAGGGCGAGATCGATACCGACACCGCGCAACGGTCGGCGGGCACTTCTATCGGGCGTGACCACATCGATCACGATATTCAGGTACCAGTTTCCTCGCGTGCCGCGCGAAAAGTGGGTGCCATCCTTGATCTTCCCGTCGGGCAGCGGCCGGCTGTTAAAGACGCGGAACGTATTGCCTGCGAAGCGAAACGCGTCGCCTTCCCGCTTCAGTTCCCGTCCCTTGATCGGCACCCAGCCCAAGGAGCACTTGCCGCGATAGCGAAGATAAGGTCGCTTCTTTTGCGAACGCGAAGCTGCATACTGTTCGCAGACCGCATTCACGGTCCCGGAATGCAGGTCGAGCTCCTTGCTGCTGCCGGCCGCCAGCTTGTTCAGGTCAAAGCCAGAGAGCCAAGGGCGGCCAAAACGCAGCGCATCCTTTTGCCGATCGTTGCAGTAATTCCAGACGAAGTTACACGCGCGCGACTGCCTGTCAAGCAGCCCGTTAAGGGACTTCACCCGGTAACGATAAACAAGAATCATGCTGTGATTAGTTGCACCGTTTTTAGCAACCGAAAGGCATCGATTGCTGCGCAATCGGCTCCTTTCCTACCCGCCCTAAAGGACGGGGTTTCTCGGAGCACCTGATGAAACTCGAGGTCGCCCTCGCCGAGCTGAAAGGCGTGCGCGTCGCGCTGGCCTTTCCGCCGCCGGCCTGGGTCGCACCCGGCGTCGGCGACGTGCTGCTGGAGCGCCTGCGCCCTTACTTCCCGACCTTGCCCGTCATGCTCGTGTCCGTGCAAAAGCATGGCGTGCGGGCGCATGCGGCATTCCAGGCGCAGGCGCTCGTCGACGGGGCGGATCTCACGCGCCTGCAGCGTACGACGATCGATCTCGACGTGCCGCCGGCGCCGCCGGGCGAGCCGCCGCCATTCTAGCCATCCGGCCGGCAAACGTTTTCGCGCATACCCCCACCGACGCGTGTCCATGCCCTGAAAACGGTTAGTTAAGCGTTTTCCTATTTTTGTTGACACCGCTTTCTGTTCTGATTACGATTTACTCAATA
Source organism: Massilia sp. (assembly GCA_045810485.1). Lineage (GTDB taxonomy): Bacteria > Pseudomonadota > Gammaproteobacteria > Burkholderiales > Burkholderiaceae_D > Telluria. The sequence continues at coordinate 25,495 of JBJMVU010000199.1, forward strand.
ATCAGACCAACAGGGAGACGGGCGTCATGACAGCGAAAACGATTTTCTGCGGAATCCTGCTGGCGGCATGCGGTACGCTGGCCGCAACGGCCGCGGAACCCATCGGCGCCGTCATCGACAAGGACGTCGAGGTCGCCGCCGCGCAGTACGGCGTCCTGCTGGACAAGGCCGCGGGCAAGCCCGGCTTTCCCCGGTCCGTGGAACGCGGGGAGTTGAAGATGGTCGGCCCCGGCGACTGGACGGCAGGCTTCTTTCCCGGCTCGCTGTGGTACCTGTTCGAAGCCACCGGCGACGCCAAATGGAAAACGGCCGCGCTGCGCTACACGGCGCTGACGGCGCCCGCCAGGTTCGACAAGTCCCAGCACGACCTCGGGTTCATGCTGGGCGCCGGCTACGGCAACGGCCTGCGCCTCGTCGACGACGCGGCCACCCGCGTGGCCTACCGCGACGCCCTGCTGGCCGGCGCGACGACGCTCATCACACGCTTCAATCCGAAAGTCGGCAGCATCCAGTCGTGGGACCTGTGGCCCGACACGACGTGGGCCTTCCCGGTCATCATCGACAACATGATGAACCTGGAACTGCTGATGTGGGCCGCGCGCGCCGCCAACGAGCCGCGCTACCGCGAGGTCGCCATCGCCCACGCCGACACGGCGCTGAAAAACCACTTCCGCCCCGACGGCTCGAGCTTCCACCTCGTCGACTACGACCCGCAGACCGGCGCCGTGCGCGCGCGCGTGACCGTGCAGGGTTACGCGAACGGTTCCGCATGGGCGCGCGGACAGGCGTGGGGCCTGTACGGCTACACGATGATGTACCGCGAAACGCACAAGGACGAATACTTGAAGCAGGCGCACAAGATCGCCCGCTTCTACATGACCCATCCACGCCTGCCGGCCGACAAGGTGCCCTTCTGGGACTTCGACGACCCGGCCATTCCCGACGCCCCGCGCGACACGTCCGCCGCCGCCATC
>JBJMVU010000200.1:0-35257 GCA_045810485.1 Massilia sp.
ACGACGAAGTTACCGCCGATGACGACGTTGCCGAACGCCGGCTCGATCGCCGGGATGCCGTCCAGCTGGCCGTACACGTTCGGCGACGGGATCGCCATCAGGCATTCCGCCACGACCTCGCCCTCGGCCACGACGGTGCCGTTGATCGCGATCGCGTACTGGTTCGGGCGCAGGGTCAGGTCGTCGCGCACGCCGATCGGCGGCAGCAGGAGGCCCATCTGCTCGGACAGGCTCTGGCGCACGCCCTTGATCCGCTTCGGTAAAACTTCGCCCTGCGCCTTGTCGACGAGGTGCACCAGCTTGTAGCCGACGGTGATCGAGATCGGCTGCACGACCGGCAGTTGCTGCCAGTCGAGTTCCGGCACGCGGTCGTCGCGCAGCGCGGCCTCGATGGCGGCCACGTTCGAATCGTCCGGCGGGGCCACCTGTTCGCGCGAGAGCCTCCAGCCGACGTAGCCGATGGCGCCCGAGAAGACCATGAAGAACAGCGACGGCATGCCCGGCACCATGGCCAGGATCAGCATCACGCCGGCGGCCGAGTACAGGACGCTCGGATTGGCCAGCAGCTGGCCGCCGACCTGTTGTTCGAAGTCGCCCGAATCGCTGATGCGGGTGACGAGGATTGCCGCGGCGGCCGACAGCAGCAGCGCCGGCACCTGGGCCACGAGGCCGTCGCCGATGGTCAGCAGCGCATACTGGCGGAACGCATCGCTGAACGACAGGTCGTGCATCACCGCGCCGATCGCGACGCCGCCGATCATGTTGATCAGCAGGATGAGGATCGACGCGATCGCATCGCCGCGCACGAACTTGGAGGCGCCGTCCATGGCGCCGTAGAAGTCCGCCTCGGACGCCACGTCCTTGCGGCGCACCTGCGCCTGCTCCTGGTTGATCAGGCCCGCGTTCAGGTCGGCGTCGATCGCCATCTGCTTGCCGGGCAGCGCGTCCAGCGTGAAGCGCGCGGACACCTCGGAGATACGCTCGGAGCCCTTCGTCACGACGACGAAGTTGATGATCATGAGGATCACGAAGACGACGATACCGACGACGAAGTTACCGCCGATGACGACGTTGCCGAACGCCTCGATCACGTGGCCGGCGGCGCCCGTGCCCTCGTGGCCGTGCAGCAGGACGACGCGCGTGGACGCCACGTTCAGCGCGAGGCGCAGCAGGGTGGTGCCGAGAATGACGGTCGGGAAGACCGAGAAGTCCAGCGGGCGCCTGGTCGAGACGGACGTCAGGATCACGATCAGCGCCATCACGATGTTGAACGTGAACAGCACGTCCAGCAGCACCGGCGGCAGCGGCAGCATGATCATCGCCAGAATCGTCAGCAGGAACGCCGGCGTGGCGAACTTCTGGCGGCGCAGCTCGACCATCAAGCTGTTGATCAAGTTCATGTTGGGGATACCTCACTCAATGCGGCCGGCACGGCCACGTCATTCGGGAAACGCGGGGGCGCCTGGCGCCGGCCCGCTCGGAAAGCATTCAGTTGCAGGACGTAGTTCAGCACCTGCGACACCGCCTGGTACAGCGCGGCGGGAATCTGCTGCTGCACCTGGCTGGTGTTGTAGATGGCACGCGCCAGCGGCGGCAGCGCGATCGTCTCGATCTCGTGCTTCGCCGCGATCTGGCGGATGTACAGGGCCATCTCGTCGATGCCCTTCGCCACCACGTACGGCGCTTCCGCACGCTTGGTGTCGTACTTCAGCGCGACCGCGTAGTGCTCGGGATTCACGATCACCACGTCGGCGGTCGGCACCGTCTTGTTCACGTTGCGGCGGGCCATCTGCTGCTGCAGCTGGCGGATGCGCGCGCGGATCTCGGGCTTGCCCTCGGTGCTCTTGTATTCTTCCTTCACTTCCTGCTTGCTCATGCGCTGGCTGCGCGCGAACAGGAAGGTTTGCAGCGGCACGTCGATGAGCGCGAACAGCACGAACACGGCGACCAGGGCCATCAGGCCGTCGAACATCATGCCGCCGCCATGCAGCAGCGCGTCCGGCAGCGGCATGCGCTGCAGGTTGACCCACGCCGACAGCGCCGAGCGCACGACGTGCACCAGCACCACCGCCAGCAGGGCCGCCTTGGCCACCGACGTCGCGAACGACGTCCAGTGCTTGCCGGAGGCCAGGTTGCCCAGATTCTTCACGGGCGAGAAGCGCTCGAACTTGGGCATCAGGTTGCTGGTCGAGAAGACCCAGCCGCCCGGCACCATGCTCGCCACGATGATCGCGAGCGGCACGCCGGCAAGCGGCAGCACCATCTTCACGAGCAGCATGGCGGCGCCGCTCCACACGACGGTCATCGCGTTCTCCAGCGAGCCGGCCGCGCCGAGCGGCGCGTACACGAGCCGGAACAGCGACCGGAACGACTCCAGGTAATCCGGAATCAGGAACACGAACAGCTTCAGGCTCACCAGGATCCCGACCGCCGTGGCCAGGTCCTTCGAGCGGACGACGTGGCCCTGCTCGCGCGCCTTCTTCAGCTTCTGCGCTGACGCCTTTTCTGACTTGTCGCCGCCGGTATTGTCAGCCATGCGCCGCCCCCATCTGCTGCTGGAGCATCTCCAGCACCTGGTTCGTCATCTGCACATAGTGTTCCGGGATGAAGCGCACGACCTGCACGAGCATCATCAGGCCGAACAGCGTCACCAGCGAAAAGCCCAGCGAAAACAGGTTCAGCGACGGCGCCACGCGGTTCAGGAAGCCGAAGCCGATCTGCACGACCATCGTCGAAAACACGATGGGCAGCGCCAGCAGGATCGCGGCCGAGAACACCCAGCCCACGTTCAGCGCCACCGTCTGCAGCAGCAGCGATCCGTAACCGCCGCCGACCGGCCACGCCCTGAAGCTCTGGCCCAGCACACCCGCGAGCACGAGGTGGCCGTCGACGGCGAAGAACACGAGGATCGCGACGATGCCGAGCAGGCCGGAAATGACGTCCGACTGCTGGCCGTTCAACGGGTCGTTCATCTGCGCCATCGAAAAGCCGACCTGGCTCGAGACGAGGAAGCCGAGCATGTTCACGACGGCCATCGTCAGCTGCATGGCGAGGCCGATCACGCCGCCGATCACGGCCTGCTCGACCATCACGACGACGCCGGCCAGCGAGAACGGATCCGGCATGACGGCGCCTTTCGTGAGCGGCAGCATCAGGAACGCGAGCACCACCGACAGCAGCGCGCGCACCGGGACCGGCACCAGCGCGTCGCCGACGACGGGAGCCGTCGACAGCAGCGCCATGACGCGGCAGAACGGCCACCACAGCGCGCTGATGAAGGGCAGCAGCAGGTGGGTGACTTCCAGCATCAGCCGACCAGGGTCGCGGCGCGCTGGAACACGCTCACGCAATAGTCCATCAGTTTCCCGGTCATCCAGTGACCGGCGAGGATCAGGGCCACCAGCGTCACGAGAAGACGCGGCAGGAAGCTCAGCGTCTGCTCGTTGATCTGGGTGGCGGCCTGCACGAGGGCGACGATGACGCCGGCCACGAGGCCCGGCACCACCAGCACCATCACGAGCAGCATCACCAGCTGCAGGGCTTCGACGACGAAGTCGACGGCGATATCAGGAGTCATACAAGTAATAGATTGCGACCGGCTAGATGCCGTGGATGCTGCCGACCAGGGTGTTCACGGTCAGGGTCCAGCCATCGACGAGCACGAACAGGAGAAGCTTGAACGGCAGCGAGATGACGAGCGGAGAAAGCATCATCATGCCCATCGCCATCAGCACCGAGGACACCACGAGATCGATGATCAGGAACGGAATGAACAGCATGCAGCCGATCTGGAACGCGCTCTTGAGCTCGGAAAGCACGAAGGCGGCCATCTTCACCGTGAAGCCGCGGTCCATCGGTTTCATCTCGGCCGGCTCGCCCGCCAAGTGCGCGATCTGGGCCAGCGCCGTCTTGCTCGTCTGGGCCAGCATGAAGCGCGACAGCGGCACCTCGGCGATCTTGAGCGCCTGCTCCAGCGAGATCTTGTCCTTATCGTACGGGACGAAGGCCTCGTTCCAGACCTGCTCGCCGACGGGACGCATCACGAGCAGCGTGAGGATCAGGGCGACGCCGGTGATGATCCGGTTGGGCAGGCCCTGCTGCAGGCCCAGGGCCTGGCGCAGCAGCGACAGCACGATCACGAAACGGGTGAAGCTGGTCATCATCATGACCATCACGGGCAGCAGCCCGAGGATGGTCATCAGGACCAGGATCTGCGACTTCACCGTCAGGCCGCTGGACGAGCCGGGGATCACGCCGGGCAGGACGTCCGGTCCCGCGGGCGCGGCCCAGGCGCTCGCGCCGGCCAGCAAAAGAACGACGCCCAACATGGCGGGCGCATGGCGGCGCAAGGTGTGAGCCACCCCGGCGCCGCGACGTTGCAACGTCATGACGTGATCAGGTCCAGGTTGAGGCCGTCCAGGTCGATCACCTTCAGGCCGTACTGCTCGCCCGCGACGACCACCTCGGCGCGCCCGATGGCGGCGCCGTTGACCTTGATGACGAGCGGCTCGCCCGCCATGGCGTCGAGCGGCAGCACGCTGTCCGGGCCGATCGCCATCAGTTCCTGCAGCGAGATGCGGGCCGAGCCCACTTCCAGCGTCAGCGTCACCGGGATGCGGCGCATCATCTGCGGCAGGCGCGGCGCGGCTTTCGGAGCGGCGGCCGGCGCGGTTGCGGCTTCTTCCGGATGCTCGTCGTCGATGAGGATGTCGCCACCGGCGAATTGATCGTTGAGGTTCATGTTGATTACTCGGCGTCTTCAAAAGAGGTTAAACACAGCTTGCCCTTGTACTCGGCGACGGCGGCGGTAAACAACCGCGCCTCGTCGAGCAGGACGTCGGCCCGGCCCACGTTCACCGGAATCACGTCGCCCACCTTCAGGTCGAACAGTGCGCCCAGGGTGATTTCCTTGCTGACCAGGCGGCCGTCCAGTTTGACCTGGACCTTGGTGGCAAGCGGCTCGGCCGGACCGCGCGCGGCGGTCGGGCGGCCAGTTTCCGGGCGCAACGTGCCCAGAATCATGGCCATCAGTTGCTGGTCGGGCGCGATCCAGAACTGGCCGGTGTTGTCGTTGTTGTCACGAACTTGCACGCGCAGGGCCCAGTTGCTTTCGCCGGGCATTGCCGAAGGCACCACGGCATTGGCCTGGATGGGCCGCGGCGCGACGTCCATTGCCACACTGGCAGCGACGCGTGCATACAACAGATCCACCATTTGTTGCGTCAGTACGACGCCCAATCTTTCTTCGGTGGCCGTGACACGCTCGGTTTGCGGGTCCCGCTGAGTTGCGCCGGCGCCACGTCCACCGTAGCGCCGTTCCAAAAGTGTCAGTAATAAACCACGCTCAAACGCCACCGCAACGGTGCCCAAAGCGCCCAGCACGGCCATCCAGCGCAGGCTGTTTTCTTGCGGCACACGGCCGAATTCCAGGGTGTCGAGACGCCATCCGGCCCAGTAACGGCGCGCGCTGCCTTGCATGGCGGCGTCCAGGTCATCCTGAAGACGCGCCGCAAACTGGGGCAGCAGATGTACTGGACGCCCCAGAAGGCAGGGGTCGAGCACTTGGTGCTGCAGGGTGGTGTCAGGGTGTGCGATCGGCATTGGTCAAATTAAAAAAATGATAAGCAGAGATGCTTTCTTTTCATTCCTCTGGGCAACAATTATAACCGGGAAATTGTGTCACGCCATTTGATTTTCCCCTTTGAATTCGCCATTGCCCTACGGTAAGATGTGGTTACTGCGCTGGGGAAAACAAACTACACTCTGGGGATCGGACGAGACCGCTGCTATTCTCCTCGGTTCCGCGAGAGAAACCAAGCCACATAACGGCGCTGAAAATTTAACAATTTTCGAAATGCCAACAGTTGTTGCAGTAAGAATAACGGCTGACGTCCTGGCAATATTCACTAGAAGTTACAACCGCACACTTTAAGCATGGGAGCGATGAACACGATGGGAACTGAAGTTGCCGGCCTGATCCGGGCCGACCTGGCAGCCCTCACCAACGACGCCAGCCGCCTCGCCGTCGTGGCGCCGGCCGTCGATGGCGGCCACCCCACCCTGGGCGATGGCAACGCCAACTTCTCCTTCGCGCAGAGCATGAAGAATGCCCTGGTCAGCGTCGACCAGGACCAGCAGGCGGCCAACCAGAAGATGGCTGACGTGGACAGCGGCAAGAGCGACGACCTGGTCGGCGCCATGCTGTCGTCGCAGCAGGCCAACCTCTCCTTCTCCATGCTCATGCAGGTCCGGAACAAGGTGATGGGCGCCGTCGACGAGCTGATGAAGCTGCCGGTGTAACGGGAACGAACCGAACGTGATTGCTACCCTCAAGTCCGCCTTCGGCGGCAAGCGCCTGGCCCTGCCGCCCGCGCTGACGAAGAACCTGACCCCGATGCTGGTGCTGGCCATCGGCATCACCGCGGCGGTCATGCTGTACATGTGGAACGACCAGGCAGGCTACAAGCCGGTGTTCGGCGCCCACGAGAAGGTCGCCGCCAGCGACATGATGACCGTGCTCGACGCCGAGCACGTGCCCTACCGCATCCACCCGGACTCGGGCCAGGTCATGGTCCCGACCGGCCAGCTGGGCAAGGTCCGCATGCTGCTGGCCGCCAAGGGCGTGACCGCGCAGCTGCCGGCCGGCCTGGAGCTGATGGACAAGAACGACCCGCTGGGTGTGTCGCAGTTCGTGCAGGACGTGCGCTTCCGCCGCGGCCTGGAAGGCGAGCTGGCGCAGTCGATCCTGACCCTGGACGCGATCGCCTCGGCGCGCGTGCACCTGGCCATCGCCAAGTCCTCGTCGTTCGTCGCCAGCGACGGCGACAAATCGTCGGCTTCGGTCGTGGTAGCGGTAAAGCCGGGCCACAACCTGTCGAACGAACAGATCGCCGCGATCGTGAACATGGTGTCCGGCAGCGTCGCGGGCCTGGCGCCGGCGCGCGTGTCGCTCGTCGACCAGAACGGCAACTACCTGTCGTCGCGCGTCGACTTGACCGAAGGCTTCGACGGCGCCGCCCAGGGCGATGCCGCCGCCAAGCGCTACCAGGATGAAGTGCGCACCAACGTGGCCGGCCTGCTCGGCCCAGTGCTCGGCGCCGACAACTTCAAGGTCAGCGTGACGGCCGACGTCGACAACGACAAGATCGAGGAAACGCAGGAGAAATACGGCGAAGCCCCGAAGGTCACCAGCGAAGCGATGCGCGAGGAGATGGAAAAGAGCCGCATGGCGCTGGGCGTGCCCGGTACGCTGTCGAACCGTCCGCCGGTCGCCGCCAATCCGCCGGCCGATCCGAACGCCGCCGCCGATCCGAACGCCAAGGCCGACGACGGCACCGCGCGCAAGAACGCGACGACCCGCCAGTACGCCTACGACCGCGCGATCACGCAGATCAAGCGCTCGCGTGGCCGCCTGAAGAAGCTGTCGGTGGCGGTGGTGCTGAACAACGCCAAGGCCACGACGCCGAAGACGGGCTGGACCCCGGCCGAGATCGCCAACATCGACAAGATCCTGCGCGGCGGCCTGGGCATCGACGCCGCCCGCGGCGACGTGCTGACGGTGTCCTCGCTGTCGTTCCCGGCCCTGGCCCCGGTCGAGCCGTGGTACCAGGAGCGCGACAATATCGTCGACATGGTCCGTTATGGCATGTATGCGCTCGGCGCCCTGCTCGGCTGGCTGCTGATCCTGCGCCCGTTGATGCGCATGCTGAAGCAGCGCGTCGCGCCGCAGCCGGCGGCAGCAACGGCCCCGAACCTGGCGACCGTCCAGGCCGGCGCAAGCAACGCCCTGCCGGGCACGCACAGCGCCGGCGCACTGCCGGCCCCGGGTGCGACCGCAGCGGTGGGCGCCCTCGCGGGTGAAGCGGCGACGGCATCGACCAGCGGCACGCTGCCGGTCCAGGCGCTGCTCGAGGAATACGATTTGCCCCCGGCCGGTTCGGCCGTGGATGTGATGGTCGACCACTTGAAGGTCCTGGCGGGTAAAGAGCCGGAGCGGGTGGCGGAAGTGGTCAAACAATGGGTGCAAAAGAAAAATGGCGGAACTGAACAATAACGACGTGCAGGAAGCAGTGCTGAGCCCGGTCGAACAGGCCGCCATCGTACTGCTGTCCATCGGCGAAGAACCGGCTGCGGCCGTGCTGCGCTGCCTCGAACGCGAGGAATTGATCGAGCTGACCCAGGTGATGAGCCGGATGAGCGGCATCAAGGTCGACGCGGTCAAGAACTCGATCCAGAAGTTCTTCGACGACTACCGCCAGCAGAGCGGCCTGCACGGCGCCTCGCGCAGCTACCTGAAGCGCTCGCTCGACCTGGCGCTGGGCAGCGAAATCGCGAACAGCGTGCTGAACACGATCTACGGCGACGCGATCCGCCCGATGATGGCGCGCCTGCAGTACGCGTCGCCGAAGTGGCTGGCCGACTACATCGCCGCCGAGCACGTGCAGATGCAGGCCGTGTTCCTCGCCTTCCTGCCGCCCGCGCTGGCCGGCCAGATCATCGACGCGCTGCCGGAAGACGGCCGCGAGCTGGTGCTGCTGAACCTGGCGCGCCTGGAAGAGATCGACCGCGACCTGCTCACCGAGCTGGAAGAGCTGGTGCAGCGCTGCCTGTCCGCGCTGGACACGCAGAGCGCCACCGTGGAAGGCGTGCGCCAGGCGGCCGACATCCTGAACCGCCTGCCGAACAACCGCGCCACGATGGTCGAGCTGCTGCGCGCGCACGATCCGGACGTCGTGTCCAGGATCGAAATGTCGATGTACGACTTCTTCATCCTGTCGAAACAAACCGAACAGACCATCACGCGCCTGCTCGACGAGATCCCGCTGGAGCAGTGGGCCATCGCGCTCAAGGGCGCCGAACCCGCGCTGCGCGACGTGCTGCTCGGCGCGATGCCGAAGCGCCAGGCGCAGAGCTTCGAGGACCTCATGAAGCGTTCCGGCCCGGTGCCGATGTCGCGCATCGTGCAGACCCGCCAGGAGATCATGGCGCAGGTCAAGGAGCTCGCCGACAACGGTGAAATCGAAGTCCAGCTGTTTGCCGAGGCGACTGCCGAATGAAGCAGTTCCGGCCTTATCACTTCCCGCCGCTGGCGCAGTTCATCGCCGCCGGCGCGGCCAAGGGCGCGCAATCGTCGTCCTCCGCCACGCCGACCGAGGACTGGCAGAGCGCGGTGGCCGACGGCTATCGCCAGGGCCAGCGCGAAGGCTATGAAGTCGGCCTGGACGAAGGCCGTGCCGACGGCTACGACGCCGGCCATGCCGAAGGCGTGGAGCGCGGCGTCGCCGAAGGCCGCCAGCAGGCGCTGGCCGAGCTGGAACAGATGGCCAAGCCGGTCGACGCCATGCTGCGCAGCCTGAAGAAGATGAAGACCGAATTCCGCAACGCCCAGCGCAAGGAAGTGGTGGACCTGGTCGGCAAGATCGCCCGCCAGGTGATCCGCGCCGAGCTGGCGCTGCAGCCGGTGCAGATGCTGAACCTCGTCGACGAGGCGCTGGCCGCGATGCCGCCCACGCGCGACGAGGTGGAAGTGTTCATGAATCCGGAAGAACTCAAGCGCATCCAGGAACTGGATCCGAAGCGCGCCAAGAAGTGGAACCTGATGTCCGATCCTGCCCTGGACCTGGGCGAGTGCCGCGTGCGCGCGGGCGACCATGAAGTGGACGCCGGCTGCCAGAACCGCCTGGCCGCGTGCATGTCGCAGGTGCGCGACAGCCTGGACGCCTCCGCGAAGGAGGACGCCCAGTGAGCGCACTCGCCGAAACCCTGCGCGCGCTCGAGATCAAGGCGCCTCCGGTCGCGACGCCCACCGGGCGCCTCGTCGCCGTGCAGGGCCTGCTGCTTGAAAGCGTGGGCTGCCGCCTGCACACGGGCCAGCGCTGCCGCGTCGAGACCGTCGACGGCTCCTGGCTCGACGCGCAGGCCGTGGGCTTCCGCGACAAGGTGACGTACCTGATGCCGTTCAAGCAGGCCGACGGCCTCGTGACCGGCGCCCGCGTGCTGCCGGCCACCGGTCCGTCCAGCATCCAGATCGGCCCGTCGTGGATGGGCCGCATGGTGAACGGCCTGGGCGAACCGATCGACGGCCGCGGCAAGCTGGGTGGCGAAGAAACGCTGTCGACGACGCCGCCGAAGGTCAACCCGCTGCGCAAGGCGCCCGTGGAAGAACCGCTGGACGTCGGCGTGCGCGCGATCAATTCGATGCTCACGATCGGCAAGGGCCAGCGTGTCGGCCTGATGGCCGGTTCGGGCGTCGGTAAATCCGTGCTGCTCGGCCTGATCACGCGCCAGACCGTGGCCGACGTCATCGTCGTGGGCCTGATCGGCGAGCGTAACCGCGAGGTGCGCGAATTCATCGAGAAGTCGCTGGGCCCGGAAGGCCTGAAGCGCGCCGTGGTCGTCGTGGCGCCGGCCGACGAAAGCCCGCTGATGCGCGTGATGGCGACGGAACTGTGCCACTCGATCGCCGCGCACTTCCGCGACCGCGGCCAGAACGTGCTGCTGCTGTGCGATTCGCTGACGCGCTACGCGATGGCGCTGCGCGAAGTGGCGCTGTCGCTGGGCGAGCCGCCGGCCACGCGCGGCTACCCGCCGTCGGTGTTCTCGAACCTGCCGCAACTGGTCGAATCGGCCGGCAACGGCGAAAACGAACAAGGCAGCATGAGCGCCATCTATACGGTGCTGGCGGAAGGCGACGACCAGCAGGACCCGGTCGTCGACAGCGCCCGCGCGATCCTCGACGGCCACATCGTGCTGACGCGCGAACTGGCCGAACGCGGGCACTACCCGGCGATCGACGTGGCGCAATCCATCAGCCGCTGCATGGCGCAGGTGGTGACACCAGAGCACACGCTGGCCGCCCGCAAGCTGAAGGCCGCGCTGGCGAAACATGCGCGCGTGCGCGACCTGATCCCGCTCGGCGCCTACCAGCCCGGCGCCGATCCGGAGACGGACCGCGCCGTCAAGCTGCACCCGCACATCGAGGCGTTCCTGTGCCAGGGCACGCGCGAAGACGCACCGTTCGACGGGTGCGTCGACCAACTGAAAGCGATGATGGCATGAGCAAGCGCGAGACGATCACCAGCCTGGATACGCTCGTACGCGTGCGCAGCACCGAAGTGGAACGCCTGCAGACGGCGCTGGCCAAAAAGGAAGCGACGCGTGCGCGCTACCAAGCCAGCGTGGACCGCCTGACGTCGCTGGCCGAGGGCAGCGGCCCGTCGGGCCAGCCGGCCGGCGCACGGTCCCTGTCGCCGGCACTCGCCATGAACTGCGGTAACTACAAGCAGGCCGTGTTCGCCCTGGCGGACACCCATCGCACCGACCTGCAGCTGCACGAGGCCGACATGGCCGTCGCGCAGAAGACCCTGGCCCACGCCTGGACGCGGCGGGAGCTGCTGGGCAAGGTGCTGGAGCAGCACGAGACCGCGTACGCACGCGCGCAGGAACGCACGCAGCGCAAACGCGAAGACGAAGTCGCCACGCAGTCGTGGCTGGCAAAGAACGCATAAGCAGGAGAACCGATATGGCAACGAGCGCGATCACCGCACCCACCTACGAACCGACCAGCACCGCCAAGGCGCTGGCCGACAAGTACATCGAGGGCGCGCAGACCCAGCTGACCAGTCAGACCAATACCGCGAACGCCACGGCCAAGGCCCTGACGACGCTCGGCTCCGCGATCTCGGCCTTCCAGACCTCGCTCGCCAGCCTGACGGGCATCGGCCATTCGCTGCTCGCCCAGAGCGCCACGATGTCCGACACGACGGTCGGCACGGCCTCCGCCAATTCGACCGCCTCGGCCGGCACGTACAGCCTGTTCGTGGAAAAGGTGGCGACCAGCAGCCAGGTCTCGTACAACAGCCTCGCGGACGGTGCGGCGCTCGGCGGCCAGCTGACCGTCAACCTGGCCGACGAAGGCACGGCCACGAACACGGCCAACTTCATCGTCAAGCTCGACGCCACCGCCGATACGGACGGCGACAGCAAGCTGAGCGTGCGCGAGATCGCAGCCGCCATCAACAGCGCCACCGGCAACGCGGGCAAGGTCTCGGCGGGCGTCGTCACGGTCGCCGGCACGCAGCGCCTCGTGCTGACGTCGAAGAACACCGGCGTGGCCAACACCGTCTCGGTGGACGGCTCGCTGGCCGCCGACGCCGGCGTGAAGGCGGGCTTCACGACGCGCACGACGATCGCATCCGCCCAGGACGCCGTCGTCTGGCTCGGCGACCCGACCGATCCGGCATCGACCAAGATCCCGCAGGCGTCGAACACCTTCACGAACATCGACGGCGTATCGTTCACGGCGACCAAGGCCCAGGCCCCGGGCGCCACGCCGTTCACGCTGACGGTCGGCGGCAACGCCAGCGGCACGACGGCGAACGTGCAGGCCTTCGTGGACGCTTACAACAAACTCAAGAGCGCGCTCGACGGCCTCGTCTCGGCGGGCGACGCGAAGAACAGCGTCTCCGCCGGCGCGTTCGCCCACGACTCGGGCGTGATGGCGCTGCGCGGCCGCATGGTCGACCTGCTGCGTCCGAGCGGCGTGCTGTCGCTGGCCAGCTACGGCATCACGGCCGCCCGCGACGGCGGCCTGAGCCTGGACTCGGCGCGCCTGCAGAAGCAGCTGGCCATCAATCCGACCGGTCTCGACACGCTGATCGGCACGGCCAGCACGTCGGCGCCGAAAGGCATCGCGGGTTCGCTGAACACTTACCTGAACCAGTGGAGCAATTCGACCACCGGCCAGATCCAGCAGCGTACCGACGCGAACAGCAAGTTGCAGTCGGCCCTGACCCAGCGCCAGACGGACCTCGACGCCAAGTACGACGCGGCCTACCAGCGCTACCTGAAACAGTACAGCGCACTGCAGACCCTGCAGTCGACCATGCAAAACAATTCTTCGATGTTCAGCTCGCTGTTCAGCAGCGACTCCTCCAACTGAGAGATTCGAGATGTCTTATACCGAAGCCTACAGCAGCTATCACGCCACCAGCCTGGACGCGCAAACGTCGCGCGCCTCGCCCATCGAGCTCGTGCTGGTGCTGACCGACGGCCTGCTCGACGAACTGGCCCGCGCCCGCGCCCACATCGTGGCCAAGCGCTACGAGCAGCGCGCCACCAGCATCAACAAATGCGTCGACATCATCAACGGCCTGTCCAGCTCCCTCGATTTCGAGAGCGGCGGCCAAGTCGTCGCCAACCTCGCCAACCTGTACGAATTCTGCGTCACGCACCTGCACGGCGCCGGCATCAAGCAGGACCCGGCGATGGTCGACGAGGTCGTGAAGATCATGACCACCATCCGCCAGGGCTGGGCCGGTGTACAGGCACGCAATGGCTGACAAGACCGACCGGCAGGCACGGCTGGCGCAACTGGGCGACGCCCTGCAAGCCGCCGCCGCGCGCGCGGACTGGAACCGGCTGGGCGAACAGGCCCGCGCCCTCTTCCCGGCCTTGCACGCGCTCGCCGCGCAGGGTCCGTGGACGGGCGTGGAACGCGCCACGCTGGAACGCGTGCGCGCCCAGCACGACGCGGCAGCACGCGACGTGGCCGCGGCCGCGCGCGCGCTCGAACCGCGCCTGGAAGAGATGCGCGCCAATAAAGACGGCTGGATCGCCTACGCGATGCACAGCGAAACCGAACCAGGCGTAAGCCACGAATGACGATCATGCTCAACACCGTAACCCCGTCCGCCCCGACCCAGTCGGCCAAGCAGGCCGGCGCGCCGGCCGCCGCCAAGGACGCGCAAACCGCATCCGCGCCCGCCGCAACCGACCGCGCGGCCCCGGCCCCGGCCCAGACGTTCGCCCGCTGGCTCGGCCGGCACGACGGCGTCGCCGCGCAGGCACTGCAGGCAGCCGTACCGGCGGATCCGGCCGCGGGCGACGCCGCCGCGGCGGCGCCCGCCGGCACGCCGGCCGCGACCGACGGCAAGACCGCGGACGACGCCACGGCCGCCGCGCCGGACGGCACCCTGCTGGCCGCGATGGCCATGCCGCTGATGCCGCTGTCGCCGCAACAGGTCACCCAGGCCGTCCAGGCCGCCCAGGGCAATGCGCACGGCGGCGGCGACGACGCCGGCCAGGCCGACTCGGCGGCCCAGCCGCTCGCGGTCTCCGGCCAGGATGCCCGCCGCGCGACGCTCGCCCTGCCAGAGGCCGCCCTCGAGGCCAACCGGCAGGACGCGACTGCCGCCAACGTGCGCCTCGCGGTGCAGGGCAATGCCGGCAACGCCGGCGCCGGCGGCCAGGACACCGGCACGGACGGGTCGGGTGCGCAGACCGTGCAACCCGGCGCCAACGCCGCGGCCGCGCCGGTACCGGGCGCCGTGGCCTTGCCGTCGGCCCAGCCGGTTGCCGACACGGTCAAGCTGGCCGGCCCGCCGACCGCATGGCGCCAGAGCCTGCAGGAAACGCTGGGCGACCGCCTGAACGTCCACGTCGGCAACAACGTGCAGCAGGCCACGATCAGCATCGAGCCGCCGCAACTGGGCCGCATCGACATCGCGATCCGCCACAGCGCCGGCATGCTGGAAGTGAACATCTCGGCCACCAACGGCGACGTGCTGCGCCAGTTGCAGACCGTCAGCGACAACCTGCGCAACGATCTGTCGCAGCGGCAGTACACGGAGGTCGCCGTGACGGTGACCCCGGCACCCAGGAACAATGCGGCGCCGTTCGGCGACCCGCAACAGCAGGGCCGCGGCCGCCAACAGGGCCGCGACCAGGACAACGAGCCCGGCCGCGGTCTGGCCGAGGCCGGCAACCCCGCGTCCGTGTTCAATCTCGGCCGCGACTCGTAAGCAACGGACGAATCGAGAGCGCCCCCGGGCGCGAGTACCAACATGAGCAAAATGAAAATGATTATTGCCATCGCCGGCGCCGTGATCGTCAGTGCGGCCGGCGCGGGTGGCGCGGTCTGGTGGTTCATGCCCAAGCCCGCGGCGGCCGCCGGCGCGGCAAAAAAGGCGGAACCGGAAAAGGCCAAGGAAGGCAAGCCGGTCAAGTACGTGACCTTGGACAAGGTCATCGTGATGCTGCGCCGCGGTCCGGAGGACAGCGACACGCATTACCTGTCGACCGACCTCGTGCTGTCGGCGGAAGTGGCCAAGGAAAAGGAAACGAAGGAAAACCTGCCGCTGCTGCGCAGCCTGGCGGTGCGTACCCTGTCGGCCTACACGATGAAGGAAGCGGCCGGCATGACGGTGGAACAGTACGCGGAAGAACTGAACAAATCCTTCGACGCCAATTATGAGCACGAGCACACGGAAAAACCGTTCGTGCAAGTCATGATCGGCAAGCTGATCATCGAATAACCATCGGGGACAATGTGGGTTACATGACCGACTACGCCGACAGCTACGCCAGCAGCGAATACGCCGACGCCGCCATCCATGCGGCCATGAGCGCGGCCGAAGAGCAGAAACACATCGTCGCGTACGCGCCGCTGGTGAAGCGCATCGCACGCCAGCTCACGTCGCAGGTGTCGGGCGCGATGGGACGCGAGGACATGGAGCAGATCGGGCTGATGGGCCTGCTCGAAGCGCTGCGCCGCTACGGCACCCCGGACACCGGCTTCGCCAGTTATGCGTCGCTGCGCGTGCGCGGCGCGATCCTCGACGAACTGCGCCGCCAGGACTGGCGTCCGCGCGCCGTGCGCCAGGACAGCCACAAGATGCGCGACGCCGTGCGCGCCCTCACCCGCAAGCTCGGCCGTGAGCCGAACGACAAGGAAGCAGCGGACGCGCTCGGCATTGGCCAGGAAGAGTGGCGCCAGTTTCTGCTCGACGATTGCGCGGAAGAACTGCTCAGCTTCGACGACATGCTGCAGGAAGCGACCGAGCGCGCCCACAACGCCCCCGGTCCGGAAGAACAGTTCATGGTGCGCCGCAGCCTGGAGCAGGCGCTGGGCGCGCTGAACGAGCGCGAGCAGCGCGTCATCCAGATGATTTATGAATTCGAGCTCAGCTACAAGGAAATCGCGGCCGTGCTCGACCTGTCCGACGCCCGCGTCTGCCAGCTCAACAAGAGTGCGCTGGCCAAGATGAAGACGGCACTGGCCCAGGCCTGAACGACCAGACAAGAAAGGTAACAACAATCATGCAAATCCTTGGCATTCTCATCGTCCTCGGCGCGGTGTTCGGCGGCTACGTGATGATGGGCGGCAGCGCCGGCGCCATCTGGCAGCCCAACGAACTGATCGTCATTTGCGGCGCCGCCCTCGGCGCCCTCGTGCTCGCCAATCCGAAACACGTGCTGATCGAGCTGGTCGGCCAGATGAAGAAGATCGCGGGCAAGCACAAGCACGATTCCGAATTCCAGCGCCAGCTGCTGCTGCTGATGTACGAACTGCTGCAGACCGCGGCCGGCGGCCTGAAGGCGCTCGACGCCCACGTCGAGGCGCCGAAGGACAGCCCGATGTTCCAGCGCTACCCGCTGATCCTGGAAGAGCCGAAGCTGCTGGCGTTCATCGTCGACAACTTCCGCCTGATGGCAATGGGCAAGATCAACGCCCACGAGCTGGAAGGTGTGCTCGAGCAGGAGCTCGAGGCCATCCACGAGGAACTGACCCAGCCGTCCAAGTCGCTGCACAAGGTGGCCGAGGCCATGCCGGGCTTCGGCATCCTGGCCGCCGTGCTGGGCATCGTGATCACGATGAACTCCGTCGGCGAAGGCGCCGACACGGCCGAGATCGCGGAACACATCGGCGCCGCGATGGTCGGTACGTTCATCGGTATCTTCTTCTGCTACGGCGTGCTCGATCCGATCTCCGGCATGATGAAGCAGCTGGTCAATTCGGAAGCGTCGACCATGGAAACCGTGAAGGTCGTGCTGTGCACCCACGTGGCCGGCAAGCCGCCCCTGCTGGCGATCGACGCGGGCCGCCGCCTGATCCAGCTGAACACCAAGCCCAGCTTCGCCCAGCTCGAAGCGTGGATCAACGCGATGGCCGACGGCGAGGATACCGGCGCCAGGCGCAAGGCCTGACCGGACCCGGAGCGATAAGTGCAAGCTACCAAAAAAGGCGCCGAAAAGCATCACGAAGCCACCATCGTCAAACGTGGTGGCGGCAAGCATCACGACGACGAACACGGCGGCGCGTGGAAAGTCGCGTTCGCCGACTTCTGCATGGCACTGATGGCGCTGTTCCTCGTGCTGTGGCTGATCGCGGCGCGCGAAGCCCAGCAGGTCAAGAACCTCGTGCGCGACAACACGGCCAGCGGCCTGATCGAAGGCTCGGGCGGCAAGCCGGAAATCAAGTCGAGCCCGGCCGGCAGCCTGATCGAACGCTTCCAGCTCCCGAAGAGCAACGGCGGCGCCGAAGGCCCCGCCGCCGGCGCCAGGGCCAACACGCAGACGGTGCGCACGAAGTACGAGTCGCCGTCCGAACTGGCCGCGCTGGCGCATCAGCTCCAACAGATGAGTGCGGACGCCGGCCTCGCCTCGAATCTTGCCACCGTGATCACGCCGGACGGCCTGCGCGTGATGTTGCACGACACCGACCACCAGGGTATGTTCGTGCGCGGCAGCCCGCTGCCGACCGCGAAATTCGCGAAACTGTTGCGCGCAATGGCGCCGTTGTTCGAAAAAATGGAAAATCAGATGTTGATCGTAGGCCATACTGATTCCTTGCAGTACACTAGGGCCGGACCGACCAGCTATTCCAACTGGAGCCTGTCGGTCAACCGCGCTCTGGCTGCGCGGTCCGAGCTGCTCATCGGCGGCATGCGGGGCGAAAGCATCCTGCAACTGGTCGGCATGGCCGACCGCGCGCCGATCGACGCCGCCCATCCGGATGCTTCGGCCAACCGCCGTATCGAACTGTTGATCCTGACCAGCAGGCAGGCCGCCGCGATCAAGACCATGTTCGGCACCCCCGCGGACACCGAACCCCTGACGTCAAGCGCGTCCACGTCGAAAACGGACGACGCGGCGCTGAAGGACCTGCGCAGCCAGATGGTAAAGAAGCCATGACGATTCAATCGAAAACCCGAGGAACACGCATGAAGATTTCCGGTGCCTCCACGCCCTCCGTCTCCATCGCCCCGCAGGTGGGCGGCGCCGCCGCCGCGCCGGCAGCGGCCCCGGTCGCCGCTCCCGCGGGCACCGATGCGCTCGAATCCGCCGTGCTGCAGCCGGCGCAGAAAGCGCTAGGCGCCCTGCCCGACTTCGACGCCGCCCGCGTGGCCGAGCTGCGCGACGCGCTGGCCAAGGGCGAGCTGCCGTTCGACGCGGGCCGCCTGGCGGGCCTGATCGAGCGCTTCCACGGCAGCGGCAACAAGGCTTGATCCCATGAGCCGCATGACCCGCGACCAGGCCGTGGCGCGCCTGCTGGACGGTGTCCAGGCCGACATGGCGGCCTGCGGCACGATCCGCGACCTGCTGGAACGCCAGTTCCAGGCCGCCCTGCGCCACCGCGGCTCGGAACTCGCGACCCTGGCCGACGCACTCACGCCCGAGCTGGACGCGATGGAACAGCGCCGCCAGCAGCGCGTGCAGCTCGTGCGCGCCCTGCTGGGCCCGCAAGCCACGATGGACGACCTGTTCGGCAGCCTGCCGGCATCGCAGCGCACGCGCGGCGAGGCCGACTGGGAACAGCTCGAGACGCTCGTGCGCGACTGCAAACAGGCGACGTCGCGCAACGGCAACCTGATGGCTGAACAATTTACGATCATGCAACGCCTGCTGCACGGCGAAGACGATACCTATGCGCCACGCTGAATTCACGACGTCGATTCCCTCGCTGACCCCGACCGCAGCCACCGCGCCCACTGCGCCCATCGGCAATGGCGGCGGCAAGTTCGGCGGCATCTTCAACGAGGTGCAGGGCGAGGTGTCCGACTTCATCCAGAACGGCGGCGGCGATTTCGCGACGGGCGCGCAGCTCAGCGCCGAAGGCCGCATGTGGGCCGCGCGCAGCCAGAACACGACGGCCGCCGTCATGGGCGACGGCAGCGACGCGTCGCCGGACCAGCAGGCTTTCCTGGAAAGCATCGCGCCGTGGGCGAAAGAAGCGGCCAACAAGCTGGGCGTGGCGCCGGAGCTCGTCTCCGCGCACGCCGCGCTGGAATCCGGCTGGGGCCAGCGTCCGCTGCGCAATGCGGACGGCAGCTCATCCTTCAACCTGTTCGGCATCAAGGCCGGTGCCAGCTGGAAAGGCGATGTCGCGCAGTCCGCCACCACCGAATATGTGGGCGGGGCCGCCATCAAGACGAATGCGAAGTTCCGCGCCTACCCGGACCAGGCCAGCGCCTTCCGCGACTACGCCAAGATGCTGATCGACAACCCGCGCTTCCACGGCGCACTCGGCGCCGGCAACGACGCCCAGGCCTTCGCCGCCGGCCTCGCCAAGGGCGGCTACGCCACCGATCCCGCTTATGCGGCCAAGCTGTCGCGCCTGGCCGGCAAACTGCAGAACATCAGCGGCTGATCTCCATGTCGATCGGCTCAACCGTGCCGGGTCCGGCGACGCGCATGCGCACCACCTGCCCGCTGCCGGCGTTGCGCACGCGCACGACGGCGCCCTTTCCGCCCGCATCCAGTGCCTCTCCGGCCATGCTCACTTCGATGCCTTCGCGCCGCGCGACCATCATGACGGCATCGCCGCGCTTCACCAAAACCGGCGTGCTGAGCTGTCCGCTGCGCAAAATGTCTCCTGGACGCAACATGCGACGAGACATTTGTCCGACCGCGTCGGCCGGATTACTGATCGGATCGGCAATGTTGGAAATATCACGCCGCTCGATCGTGACTTGTGTATCCGTCAACGCCTCGTTGGCCACGACCGGCGCCGCCGCGATCGCGACCATGGCCGTCACGCGCGCGCGGACGACGTATTCGTACCGCCATCCGGGCGTGTCCGGACAGCGCGCCGCGAAGCGCATCCTCTGGGGAGAACGGGTATCGAGTGGTTCCACGGCCACTTGCTGGCTGCACGGCGGCGCCGGCCGCGCGGTGACGACGGCGATGTCGAATTGCGGTTCGGTCAATCCGGACGCGGCCATCTGTCTTTCCAGTTCGGCACGGGCGGCTTGTTCAATTTGCACGGGAATCGACGGCGCTGCCGCTTGCGCGAACGCAGAAAACAGCATCAGTGACAAAGCGGCAAGGGTTGCCTTACAGAAAGCAATCATTAGAGAATAGTGGCTGCGGAAAAATCTGATTCTAACCAATCACACCGAAGTTCAACCGACAGGAGTTCCTGACATGACGATTAATTTCAAAGACGCACTAGGTGTGCATGCCGACGCGCTGGAATTGCGCGCCGAGCGCACCAAGGTGTTAGCCGCGAACATCGCAAACGAGAGCACGCCCGGCTACACCGCACGCGACGTTGATTTTGGCGCCATGTTGCAGAATCGCATCGATACGGAGAACGGCGAGCTGAGCCTGAGTGACGGCCAGCCGCTGTACCGCGTGCCCTACCACCCGAGCGCCGACGGCAACACCGTCGAGATCGGCGTCGAGCAAGCCGCCTTCGGCCAGAACTCTTCCGATTTCAATACCAGCCTGACCTTCATCAACATGCAGTTGCGCGGTCTGGCAAAAGCCATCAACGGTCAATAACAAGGTCAACAATGGGCTTCAAGGACATTTCCCAGATCGCCGGTTCGGCGATGGCGGCGCAGTCGGTGCGCCTGAACACGATTGCCAGCAACCTGGCCAACGCCGACGTCGCGGCCGGATCGGAAGCGGAAGCGTACCGCGCCCGCAAGCCGGTCTTCGCGGCCGTCATGGACAACAACGCCAGCGCGGGCGTGCAGGTGCTCGACGTGGTCGAGAGCGCCGAGCCGCTGCGCCGCGTGCACGAGCCGGACAATCCGAAGGCCGATGCCGACGGCATGGTCTATTACACGAACGTCAACGAAGTGTCCGAGATGGCCGACATGATGTCCGCCAGCCGCGCCTTCGAAACCAACGTCGAAGTCTTGGGACGTATCAAATCCATGCAGCAATCGCTGCTCAAGCTGGGAGAATCCTGAACATGGTGACCACCACCAACACCACCAACACCCAGTTCGGCGGCACCACGAACACGGGCGGCGACAAGATCGCAACGCAGGCGCCGACCGCCGCCAACAAGGACATGTTCACCAAGCTGCTGGTGGCCCAGATCCAGAACCAGGATCCGCTGTCGCCGCAGGATCCGACCCAGTACGTCAACCAGCTGTCGCAGCTGTCGCAGACCGAGGCGCTGCAGAACCTGTCGCAGACGACGACCGCCAGCGCGACCGTCCTGCAAAGCCTGCAGACGCTGGCCATGGGCGGCCAGGTCGGTTCGGACGTGACGGTGGCGACGAACACCGTCAGGCTCGACGGCAACAAGGTGAACGGCACCGTGCAACTGAACGGCCTGTCGGCCGGCACGAGCCTGATCCTGACCGGCACCGACGGCCAGCAGCATACGATCGACCTGGGTCCCGGTTCGGGCGCCCAGTCGTTCACCATCGATCCGGACGCCCTTGGCCTGGCGCCCGGCTCGTACAGGATCCAGGCCAAGCCATCGGACGGGAGCGCCCCGACGATCGAAGTGGCGGCGCGGCTGAACAGCGTGCGCGTGAACGGCACCAGCGTCGTGCTCCAGGTGGCCAACATCGGCGAGGTCGATCCCTCGTCAGTCACGGGTTTCAACGGCAAGACGGGCTCCTGAGCGGCGCCCACCCTCTACCGCAACGCATTTAAGGAATCGACATGAGCTTCGACATCGCACTGTCCGGCATCCAGGCCATCAACGAGCAACTGAACACCGTTTCGAACAACATCGCCAACGCGGCCACCTACGGCTTCAAGGCCGGCCGCGCCAACTTCGCGTCGGTCATGGCCGGCAGCAAGGCCAACGGCGTGGAAATCGGTTCGGTCACGCAGAACATCGGCCAGAACGGCAGCACCCAGACCACCGGCCGCGGCCTCGACGCCGCCATCGACGGCCGCGGCTTCTTCGTGAGCGTCAACAACCAGGGCACCACGCAGTATTCGCGCGTCGGCATCTTTTCGACCGACGCGACCGGCGTGCTGATCGACAGCAACGGCAACAAGGTGCAGGGCTATGGCCCGTCCAAGGGCGGCGCGCTGGGCGCGATGGGCGACGTGCAGATCCCGACCGGCCAGATCCCGGCCGTCGCGACGACCAACATCGCCTACACCGGCAACCTGTCGGCCGACTGGACCGTGCCGACCGTCGCGTTCGACCCGGCCAAGAACACCTCGTACAACATGGTCAAGCAGTCGATCGTGTACGACTCGCTGGGTACGCAGCACACGCTGTCGCAATACTTCGTCAAGAAGGACGCCAACACCGTCAACGCGTTCTATTCGCTGGACGGCGCCGCACCGGGCGCGACGCCCGCCGTGCTGACATTCGACGCCACCGGCGCACTGAAGACCACGACCGGCAACTCGGTCGCCATCGCGGCGGCGGGCGGCGCCTCCGCCGGCAACGTCGCCATCGACTACACGGGCACCACCCGTTTCGCCGGCGAAGCCACCACCACCACCAACCGCAGCGACGGCTATGCGTCGGGTACGTTCGTGGGCGTGGAAATGGCGCAGGACGGCTCGCTCGTGGCCAAGTACAGCAACGACCAGTCGCAGGTGGTCGGCACCATCGCCCTCGCCACCTTCGCCAACGAAGGCGCGCTGTCGTCCATCAGCGAGACCAGCTGGGTCGCCAACTCCGATTCCGGCGCCGCCCTGTACAGCTCCCCGGGCGTGGGCCTGGCCGGCAAGCTGGCGACCGGCGCGCTGGAAGGTTCGAACGTCGACATCACGTCGGAACTGGTCGGCCTGATGACGTCGCAGCGCAACTACCAGGCCAACTCCAAGGTCCTGACCACCGAGAACCAGATGATGCAGGCTCTCATGCAGGCGCTGTAAGGCCTGACGACCCATGGATAAACTGATCTTCACCGCCGTTTCCGGCGCCGAGCGCCTGATGCGCGCCCAGCAGGTCCACGCCAACAACCTGGCGAATCTCGACACCTCGGGCTTTCGCGCCAGCATGGAAGTGGCGACCAACCAGCAGCTGGGCGGTTTCGGCTACGACGACCGCCATATGTCGTCGATGCAGGCCGACATGGTCTCGACCCGCGCCGGCTCGGTCCGCGAAACCGGCCGCCCGCTCGACGTCGCGATCGGCGGCCAGGGCTACCTCGCCGTGCAGTACGGCGATGGCGAAGCCTATACCCGTTCCGGCGAAATCGACATCGGCGCCGACGGCGCGCTGTCGGTCCACGGCCACCCGCTGATGGGCGAAGGCGGGGCGATCGTGCTGCCGCAGCATACCGCGGTCGAAATCGGCAAGGACGGCACGATTTCCGTGCTGACGGAAGGCGCCACGCAGATGCAGGTCGTCGACAAGCTGAAGCTCGTGAACGCCACCGGCGCCGAACTGACGAAGAACGAGGCGGGCCTGATCGTCGCCCGCGACGGCGCCAGCCTGCCGACCGATCCGGACGTCAAGGTCCGCCCGGGCGCGCTCGAAGGCAGCAATGTCTCGGCCGTCGAAGAAATGGTCGCCACCATGAGCCTGAACCGCAGCTTCGAAGTGCAGATGCGCCTGTTCAAGGCCAGCGACGGCATGAACGAGGCCGGCAACAAGCTGATCGCCGGCTGACGCGCGTCCCAACCGAATCAAAAAAGAGAGAGAAACCATGAATCCAGCAATGTGGATCAGCAAGACCGGCGTGCAGGCACAGGATGCAAAACTGCAGGCCATCGCCAACAACCTGGCCAACGTGAACACGGTCGGCTTCAAGCGCGACCGCGTCGTGTTCGAAGACCTGTTCTATCAGGTCGACAAGCAGCCGGGCGCCCAGACGGCCGACAACACCGTCAGCAACGGCGTCCAGCTCGGCAACGGCGTGAACATCGTCGGCACCCAGAAGATCTTCACCAACGGCAGCATCCAGACGACCAGCCAGCCGCTCGATGTGGCGATCAACGGCAACGGTTTCCTGCAGGTGCGCCGCCCGGACGGCCAGCCGGCATTCACCCGCGCCGGCCAGCTGCAGGTCGATTCGAACGGCGTGCTGGTCAACGCCCAGGGCCTGCCCCTGGTGCCGCAGATCACTGTCCCGAACAACGCGACCTCGATCACGATCGGCGAAAACGGCATGGTCAGCGCGGCCGTCCCCGGCAACGCCGCCCCGACCGAGCTGGGCCAGCTGACCCTGACCACGTTCGTCAACCCGGCCGGCCTGCTGGCGCTGGGCGACAACCTGTTCCAGGAAACGGCCGCCAGCGGCACGCCGAACGAAGGCAAGGCCGGCGACGGTGCTTTCGGCAAGATCAAGCAGGGCGCACTGGAAGGTTCGAACGTGCAGGTCGTCGAAGAGATGGTCGACATGATCGCCGCCCAGCGCACCTACGAAATGAACACCAAGGTGTTGTCGGCCGCCGACAACATGTTGCAATACCTGTCCCAGGCTTCCCGCTGACCATGAAACGCTTCGCCCTCGCCGCCGGGATGGCGGCCAGCCTCGTGCTGACCGGATGCGCTTCGCGCGTCCCCCTGAACAACCACGTCCCCGAGGACGACGCCCTCGCCCTGCCGAAAACGCAGCCGGCGCGCGCCGGCGTCGGGGGCGGCGTGTTCAGCGCCGATACCGTCTCGCTGACCTCGGACGCACGCGCGTTCCGCGTGGGCGACGTCGTCACCGTCCTGCTGCAGGAAACGACCCAGGCCAGCAAGAAGGCCGGGACCAGCTTCAGCAAGGGTTCCTCCGCGTCCGTCACGCCGATCAGCGCGCTCGGCAAGGCGTTCGGCCGCACCGGCCTCGACGTCTCGGCCGACCGCAGCTTCAATGGCGACGCCACCAGCACCCAGCAGAACGCGCTGTCCGGCGCGATCACCGTGCTGGTGCAGGAAGTGCTGCCGAACGGCCTGCTGCGCGTGGCCGGCGAAAAGCGCCTGCAGCTGAACCAGGGCGAGGAATTCGTGCGCATCAAGGGTTACCTGCGTGCCGCCGACATCGACAACGAGAACCAGGTGTCCTCGCTGCGCGTGGCCAATGCCCGCATCGCCTATTCCGGCCAGGGCTCGCTGGCCGACGCGAACACCCCCGGCTGGCTGACCCGGTTCTTCACCGGTCCGTTCATGCCCTTCTGAGGACGACATGACCCGCACCTTACGTTTCGTTTCCCTGGCCCTGGCCGCGCTGCTGGCCCTGCCGGCGCTCGCCGCCCCGGCCGTGCCGAAGACCGCCGCCGTCGGTCCCGACGTGGCCATCCTCGCCCGCACCCACCCGCTGCGCAACCTCGTCAGCGTGGAAGGCGTGCGCGAGAACCCGCTCGTCGGCTACGGCCTCGTCGTCGGCCTGAACGGCAGCGGCGACTCCACCCAGGTGAAATATTCGAGCCAGTCGGTGGTCAACATGCTGAAGCAGTTCGGCGTCAAGCTGCCGGACGGCGAGGAAGCGAAGAACAAGAACGTGGCCGCCGTCATGGTGTCGGCCGTGTTCCCGCCCGGCTACCGCCGCGGCCAGCAGATCGACGTGACCGTCTCGTCGCTGGGCGACGCGAAAAGCCTGCGCGGCGGCACCCTGCTGCTGACCCAGCTGCGCGCGGCCGACAACGAAGTCTATGCGCTGGCCCAGGGCAACCTCGTCGTCGGCGGCCTGTCGGCATCCGGCAAGAGCGGCTCGTCGGTGACGGTCAACACACCGACCGGCGGCCGCATCCCGAACGGCGCGCAGGTCGAGCGCGAGATCCCGACCGATTTCGCCACCCGCCCGGCCGTGCTGCTGCGCCTGCGCCACCCGAATTTCGACACCGCGACCAACGTCGTGAACGCGATCAACCGCCGCTTCGGCCAAGTCGCCACCACGGCCGACGGCACCAGCGTCGAGGTCGTGGCGCCGGCGAACCCGACCGAACGCGTCGCCTTCGTCGCCAAGCTGGAGAACATGGCGGTGGAAGCCGGCGAGGAAGTGCCCCGCGTCGTGTTCAATTCGCGCACCGGCACCGTCGTGATTTCCGACGGCCTGCGCGTGAAATCGGCCGCCGTGACCCATGGCTCGCTCAAGGTCGTGATCTCGGAAAGCTCGGCCGTCAGCCAGCCGGGACCCTTCTCCAAGGGCCAGACGCAGGTCACGCCGCAATCGAAGGTCTCCGTCGAACAAGGCTCGGGCCAGATGTTCCACTGGCCGGCCGGTGCCCGCCTGCAGACGATCATCGACACGGTCAACAGCCTCGGCGCGTCTCCCGACGACATCATGGCGATCCTGCAGGCCCTCGACCAGGCCGGCGCGATCGAAGGCGAACTGGTGGTGATCTGATGCTGAACAACGTCAACGCGAGCGGTCCCGACCAGCCAAACCTGGCCACGGGCGAGGAAAAAGTGGCGCCGGGCATCGATACCCCTGCCCCCCTCGACAAGGCCTATGTTGCCAAAGCAACAAAAGCCGCCGTCGAATTCGAGAGCTTTTTCATCTCGCACATGCTGCACCAGATGCGCGAAAGCACGCGCACCATCGCGCCGGACGACAGCGCGACCAAGGACAAAGTCAACCAGGACATGACCGATATGGTGGACAACATGTTGGCCGGCAATATGGCGCAGCAGCGCGCCTTCGGCGTCGCCGACGCGATTTTGCGACAGATCTTGCCGGCGCCGCTTAATAAATCGAGCTGAACGGTCGCCTGTCATTACTGAACACGCACAAGAGAGCCACGCACGATGAGCATCCTGAACAACGCCCTGTCCGGAGCGGTCGCTTCGCAACTGGCCCTGTCGGCCAGCAGCCAGAACATCGCCAACCTGCAGACCAAGGGTTACACCCGCCAGTCGGCCCTGCTGAGCGCAGTCGCGCCCGCTGCCGGTTCGAGCCAGGCCGGCAACGGCGTGCGCGTGACCGCGCTGATGCGGTTCTCCGACAGCTACAAGACCCAGCAGATGTGGCGCAGCGCGTCCGACCTGGGCGCGCACTCGCAGACCCAGCCTTACCTGACCCAGCTGGAACAGGTAATGGGCGACGACACCGCCAGCCTGTCGAGCGGCGTCGACGGCTTCTTCGCGGCACTGAACTCGGTGGCCGGCGTCGACCCGACGTCGACCCCGCTGCGCCAGCAGGTGGTGACCGCCGCCGGCTTGCTGGCCCAGCGCTTCAACAGCATGAACAACGTGTACAACGCGCAGCTGCAGTCCGTACGCCAGCAGCGCAGCGCGCTGGTCGACTCGGCCAACACGGCGATCGCGTCGATCGCATCGCTGAACGCGCAGATCGCGAACGCCAACGCCACCGGCAGCAATGCCTCGGCGCTGATCGACGCGCGCGACAAGGCGATCGACGGCCTGGCGGCCCAGATGGGCCTGGAAGTCAGCGACCAGCCGGACGGCACCCGCAACGTGTCGCTCAAGACCGGCCAGTCGCTGGTGCTGGGCGGCGTGGCCGGCAAGCTGGCCGTCAGCGGCGGCGGCGCGCAGAGCTTCAGCCTGACGTTCGCCGGTACCACGTTCGACCTCGACACGACCCGCGCCGGCGGCCAGCTGGGCGGCCTGTCGACCTATGAACAGGATACGCTGCTGCCGTTGCAGCAGGGCGTGGCCGACATGGCCCAGCAGATCGCGAAAAAGGTCAACGACCAGCTCGCGGCCGGCTATGCGATGGACGGCAGCAACGGCAAGCCGCTGTTCACCTTCAACCCGGGCAGCACGTCGAACATGCTGCAGGTGGCGGACGGCTACCAGACGTCGGACCTCGCGTTCTCGGCCGACGGCACGCCTGGCGACACCGGTAACCTGCAACAGCTGGTCGGCATCAAGAGCCAGACGATCACGATGGCCAAGATCGGCACGGTGATGATCAGCGACGCCGACACGCAGCTCGTCGGCCGCCTCGCCGTCGACAGCCAGCAGAACAAGGGCGCCCTCACGACCGCGCAGACGATGCGCGACCAGTCCGTCGCGGACTGGCAGTCGACGAGCGGCGTCAACCAGGACGAGGAAGCCGTGCACCTCGTCGAATACCAGAACATGTACCAGGCCAACATGAAGGTGATGTCCGTCGCGAACGCGCTGTTCGACGCCACCTTGCAGATGATGGGTTAAGGGAGAACAGCATGCGTATCGCCACCAGTCAATACCAGGCGATGATGACTCAGTCGCTCGAGATGAACCAGGAGCGCATCACCTACGTGACACAGCAGATGGCCAACGGCAACCGCATCCAGCTGCCGTCGGACGATCCCGTCGACAGCGTGCGCCTGTCGCGCCTGAAGCGCGAGGAAGCGACCATCAAGCAGTACCGCAGCAACATCGCGGCCGTGCAGGAACGCCTGTCGAAGAACGAAGGCTCGCTGCAGAACATGGTCAACGACATGAATTCCGGCCGCGACCTGATCGTGTGGGCATCGAACGGTTCCAACACCTCGGCGGACCTGAACGCCATGGTCACCTCGCTGACCTCGCTGCGCGACAGCCTGATGTACAACGCGAACACGATCGACCAGGAAGGCCGCCACGTGTTTTCCGGCACGCTGACGGACAAGTCGGCCATCGCCTACGACGCCAGCGCCCCGCTCGGCTCGCGCTACAGCTATGCCGGCAACACGAACGACCAGCTGGTCGTGGTGGGCAACGGCATCACCCAGGTGGGCAACCAGAACGTGAACGGCCTGGAAAAGCTGCTGAACCAGCTCGACCAGTCGATCGCGACGCTGTCGAACAAGAACGTCAACGCCAACGACCCGGCCGTGCGCGCCACCCTGAAGGCCAACCTGGACGGCTTCGATGCCGCTTCGGACCTCATCAGCGGCAAGGTCGCCGTGATGGGTGGCCAGCAGAACATCCTCAAGACGATCGACGCCAACCACGAAAACGTCAGCCTGTCGAACCAGACGGCGATCCTCGACATCGGCCAGCTCGACGTCGGCACCGCCGCCATCGAGCTGAACGGTTACCAGACGGCACTCCAGGCCAGCTACAAGGCTTACAGTAAAATCGGCACCCTGTCCCTGTTCTCGGTGCTCTGACGGCCATGGATACCACACTTCGACCCACGACCGCCGGCGGAACCGGCGGCACACTCGGCACCCGGGCCAATGCATCGTCCCGGCTCGTTCCGACCCGCGCCACCGAGGCCACGTCCGACACCGCGGCGGCCAATGCCGCCGCATCCCCGACGGCGGCGCCGCTGCGCGGCAATGGCGGCGCGTCGAAGCTCGGCAGCGGCCTGCAGGACCAGGTGGCGCGCGCCCAGCAGGCGCTCGACTACCTCGACCGCGTGGCGTCCCAGCTCGAGGCCCTCAAGAGCGACCTGACGTCCAGGCTGGCCGGCGCCCGTACCGGTTCGAACGGTTCGTCGCGCCCGCAGCTCGAGGCGCAGGTGCGCCAGCTGGCCCATACGCTGGCGGCGCGCAAGAAGAGCGGCGGCGGCGGCATCGACAACAACCTGAATTATTCGGCGAAGCCGGCCACGCAGCGCTTCCGCATCCGCGGCCTCGACGTCGCCAGCATCCGGCAGAGCGCGCCGCAGAGCATCTCGTTCTCGGTCGGCAGCGCCGGCGGCCCGCAGATGGCCGTCAACATCGAGCCGGGCCAGTCGAACCAGGAAATCGCCCGCGCCCTCGACCGCGCCCTCGCCCCGATGGGCCTGCACGCGGGCCTGGACGAGAACGGCGAACTCGTGTTCTCGACGCCGGAGTCGAACTGGTCGTCCGTCAAGGACAGCATCGCCGTGAGCGGCCGCGGCCGCGTGACGGCCGAGGAACTGCCGGCGAACCTGGCCCCGCAGCTGTGGAACGTCAACGCCGACATGGGCAATGCCGATGCGCTGCGCCAGAGCCTGCGCGAAGTGGTCCAGGCCCTGGAGCGCGTGCACAAGTCGCAGTCCGCGGCCAGCAACGCCCTCGCGGCCGCCAGCCTCGAGGTGGCCCAGGCCGAGACGCCGCCGCCCGACGTGACGATGGCGGCCGACGACTTCGGCAAGGCCGCCGCCAGCACGGACTACGAGTCGCTGCTGGCCCTGACGTCGGCGCTCGTCGGCGTGAGCCGGGACCGGGTGCTGGCGCTGCTGGGATTGCGTTAAAGACCACCGTCGCCCCCGCGCAGGCGGGGGCCCAGGTTCTGCTTGCGCTGTCGAAACACCGGCAAATTGGGTCCCCGCCTCCGCGGGGAGGACGTTTATGCGTCAATGACCCAGTGGCTTCACACTGATCGTCGTTCCCCTTAAATCGATGTCGTGGATCTCGATGCTGCCGAACGTCGGCCCCGGATGGCTGCCCACGCGGATGTTGCGGAAGCTGATTTCGCCGATCGTGCTGGGCAGGCGCAAGGTGATCGAGCCGTCCTTGTTCACGATCGCGTGCGAATTGGCCGGATCGTAGCTGACGTCGCGCACCGTCGTGTCGGCCGACAGCAGCATGGCGAGCGGATTGAACACCGCCGCCAGTTCGCCCAGTACGCGCACGCCGTCGTTCGGCAACGCGTGCTGCACGGCGGCCTGCAGGCCCTGCTGGCCGCCCTGCGCGGCCAGGGCGATCAGGCGCAGCTCGGCCTGGCGCGCCTGGTCGCGCAGCGCATCGCTCAGCGCATCGTCCCTGCGGCCCTGAGCCGTCACTTCGCCCAGCTCCTCGTCGGACAGCGTGCGCATCCCGCGGCCGAACTCACGTCCGCTTTCGCCCAGGCGTGTCGAGACGGCCGCCGCCGGCGCCGCCGCCACCGCCGCATACGCGTGCAGGGGCCCGAGCAGGGCCGTGGCCAGTGCCGCCGCCATGCGCAGGCTGCGCTGGCGCCGCACGGCGCCACGCACCTGGGCCTGCGTGATCAGCTTCATGTCGGCCAGGATCTCACCCAGCCGGCGTCCGCTCTGTTCCTGCGCGCGGATCGCCGCATCCAGCTGTTCCTGCGAGATCAGCTTCTTCTCGATCAGGATCTGGCCCAGCCGGGACCTGTTGGTATTGCGTGTCATCCAGTCGCTCATCCCCGCCTCCTCATGGTGTGGTCGTTATTGTCCGACGGCCGCGCGCAGCTTCAGGCCCACGCGGTTCTGCAGTTCCGTCATCTTGGGCTGGATCTGCGCCGCGTTCGCCTTCGCCACGTTCTCGCCGACGGCCTTCTTCATCTCCGGCACGACGCTCTCGAATTTCGCCAGCACGGGCGATTCGAGGATGCCCGCCAGCTGTTTCAGCTCGTCCTCGCTGAATTTCTGCGCGAGCAGCGGCGCCACGCTGGACTGCACGATCGCGTGCGTGCTCGTGCGCAGCGCCGGCGCTTCCGTGTCGACGAACTTCGTCGCCTCCGCCGTGATGTCCTTCATCGTCGCCTCCTGCTTGTCGGCCGGGACGCGGCTCTGCACCACCACGCGCGACTGGCGCAGCATGTCCGCCACCGGCGCCTGCAGCATCTGCAGGCCCACGGATTCGAGCCCCATCTTGTCCAGCACGCGCTGCACGAGCGCCTGCTTGGCGGGCGGCACGCCGTTCATGCCTTCCGCGTGCGCGCCGCCGGCCAGGCCCACACCGGCGCCGAGCGCCATCGTCATCCACATCGATCGGAACATCGTCGTCTCCAGAGTCAGAACGGCCGCGTGTACGAGACGCCCGCGTATTTCACGATCAGGCTGCCGGACACGCTGGTGGCCGCATAAGGGTTGTAGATCAGGTTGAAAAAATTGTCGCAATTCAGATTGCAGTCGCTGCGCGCCGGGATGTCGTACGTGCCCTTCATGTAGCTGCCCGTCAGGTTGACTTCCCCGCCGTCGTCGAAGCGGTAGCGCACACCGACGCTCTTGAGCTTCGTGTCCGGCAGCGGCGCGAGGAGGCTCATCTGGTTGCCCGGGATGGAACTCTTGCGCGGCTCGTAGCCGAAGCGCAGCGCGAGTTTCTTCGTCAGGTTGAGCTGGGTGCCGAAGCTGTAGTTGACGACGCTCCTGAAGCCCATCTTGAACGTGGCCTGGCGCGAATTCGCGTAGCCGAACAGGCGCGCCATCTCGAGCAGCCTGATGCTGTCGTCGAACTCGAACGTCAGCTGGTTCCACTGCGCCCAGTCGGCGTAGCTGACGTCCGCGTTCACCTGCACGTAATCGGTCAGCATCAGCTTCATGCCGGCCTGCACGCGCCACGGGAACGGGATCCGGGCCGTCATGTTCCCGTGCTGGTATTCGGGAATATCCTGCGGCATGCCGGTGACGGCGCCGACGATCGGCCCGAGCAGGCTGGAATTCAGGCCGCGCACGAAGCTGCGCAGCATCGGATCGCTGTGGAAGGTGTACGAACCGGTGTAGGTCGTGCGCGTGCCGCCCTGGTACACGACGCCCAGCGCGAGCCACTTCTTCGGCTCCCACAGCACGCCGATGTTGAACGTCGGGTCGAACGAGGCGCGCAGGTCGAAGTCGATGTTGGCGGCGCGCTTGAACGGGTTGACCATGCCTTCCGGCCCGCCGCCGCACAGGCCGAAGGTCAGCGTGTCGATCACGGTGCCGTTGCCGTTCGGGCAGACGGCCTTCTGCAGCTGCCCGACGGTGCCGAGCAGCTTGTTGGGCGCGCGGAAGTCGGTGTTGATGGCGAAGGCGGAATACGCGATCGGCACCGAGATGCCGATCTTCAGCGTGTCCGACACCTTGTACGCGGCCGCCGGCGACAGGTACACGAGGCGCTGCAGTTGCACGAGCCGGCCGTCGAAGCGGGCCGGGTCGTCCGGGTCCTTGGTGCGGTCGATGCTCATCGCCGCCGTCAGGTAGACGTTCGTGCCGAACGTCCAGCGCGATCCGGGCGCGTTGTACGACATGCCCATGCTCGGCACCAGCACGCCCGGCAGCCGCGCCTTGGGGACGCCGTAGAACGGGATGTAGAGGGCCTGGCGCACCGGGCCGCTCGACTTGCCGTTGATGGGATCGTCCTTGAAACCGCCGATGTCCATGTCGGGCGCCGAGACGAAACGGTTCGGGTTGCGGATCGTCGCCACGAACACGGAATCGATGTGGTGCGTGCCGTTCAGGCGCGCGAGGCCGGCCGGGTTGAAGTGGATCGATTCGATCCCGGGCGGGTCGGCCGTCACCGCATTCCCCATCGCCATCGCGGTGGGGCTGGTGACGAGGTTGTCGGTGACGCCCGCATGGGCGACCGGCGCCAGCGCCGTGGCCAGGCAGGCCACGGCGAGCAGGACGTGCGGTGACGGCGCGGCGTTCATCGGATCGGCCTCACAGCGACAACGGCAGGCTCATGGTGAGCGACAGGTTCGGCGCGGCCGCCGTGAGACCGGCGCCGACCGTCACGTTGACCGTGGTCTTGGGCGACATGCGGTAGCCCGCGCCGATCGCCAGGATGCCGGCGGTCTGGGTCTGCGTCTGCGCCTTGTTGCCGTTGTCGAACGTGAGCGTGGAGCGGGCCAGGATCGATTCCTGGAACGAGAACGACGTCGTGATCTTGTACGACAGCGCATACGCGAAGCCGAGGCCGAAACCGAAGCTGGCGCCGGGCTTCACTTCGCGCAGCGTGGCGCCGTAGAGGTTCTGGTTCAGGTGCTTCGCCGTCAGGCTGTAGCCCACGTTGAAGGAACCGAACAGCGCGACCGGATCGACGATGCGCGTCATGTTGGCGCCGATGTTGAAGGTGTTGACGCCGGAACCGGTGGCCACGCCCTTCTGCACGTCGACCTTGTACGGGCTGGTGCCCGTCGCGAGGCGCACGTTGCCGGTGAGCGTGTACGCGACCTCGTCGCGCTTGACTTCCTGCGGCTGCCAGCGCACGCCCATGCCCACGTCGCCGATCGTGTGCGAGACGCCCGAGAAACCGCCGGAATCGGAATAGCGGCTGATCAGCGGCAGCGTGACGTTGGCGGTGAGGTTGTTGCGCACGCCGTAGTCCGCCATGATCGTGTTGGTGATCGTGTGCGAGTTCGTGTTCTCGATCGAGAACAGCGTGGCGGTGCCGGACGACAGGTCGGTGTTGATCTTTTCCTGGCCGATGTACGTGTACCCCAGCTCGTAGTTCACCTGCACCTTGCCCTTGCGGATCAGCGAGTACTGCTTGTCGACCGCGGTCAGCGTCTCCTTCAGCAGCGTCGTGTTGTCGGCATCGCCCTCCTTCTTCGCCAGCGCGTCGCGCACGGCCTCGGAGGTCGCGGGCGGCGTGCCCGTCGTCGCGGCGTCCAGCGCCGGGGAACTGGCCGTGTCCTGGGCCAGCGCCGGCACCTGGGCGAACAGGAAGGCGGCAGCCAGCGCCGATGCCGACGCCGACATAGTGGAGATCTTCATGGTGGTCCTTCGTGGTGGGTCTATTGTTTGCGGATCGAAATGCCGCCGAAACCGTTCAGCAGGCGCTCGTTGGCCACCTGCGTGTCGATGGGGCGCTGCAGGCCGCGGTCGCGGATGCGGTCCATGTCGACCACGCCCAGTTCGTCGTCGGCCAGCGCCAGCTTGAGGGCGGGCGGACGGTTCTTCGGCGGGTAGGCGATGAACAGCGTGTTGCGGTCCCACAGCGTGGCGAATTCCTCGACCGAGAACGTGATGTTGCCGGCCGACGGGTCGGCCAGGAACACGAGGCCGCCGCGCACGCCGCGCAGCACGACGAAGTGCTTGAACCCGGCGTAGTCGATCGGCACGATGCCCGGCGCATCGAGCGTGAGCAGGTCCGACATCTCGGCGTGGAAACCCGCGCTCTGCACGTCGATCGAGGCGAGGTAGCGCTTCATGTCGAGCAGGGAAAAACCGCGCCGCTCGATGATCTTGTCCTTCTCGCCGAAGGCCATCATGCCTTCCATCGACTGCTGCTCGGTGACGTCGAGGCCCAGGTGATACTTGAGGATGGTGACGAGCGCCGCGGAACCGCAGCTGTAGTCGTAGGCCTGGTGGACGATGTTCTTGTACTTGAGCTCGGAAAACGGCTCCATCGCGACGTTCGGAATGCCGGCGGCGGCCACGGACATGGTCGTCGGCATGTCGAAGCGGTCGAGCGGACGGTCCTGCGCCTCGTGCTGTGCAAGCACGCCGGCCCCGCCCACGAGGACCGCGAGGATCCCCAGCAGGAATGTGATCATGATGTCTCCCTGGGGCGCTTCATGCAGCCCCTTGTGTCCCGGCTCCGTACGCTTTCGTGGCGTCCGGATGGCGGATTTTTCATGCATCCCATCGTGGTGTTTTGGCCACGGTTATTGCACTTTTTCTATATTTTGGGTGCAGCGAGGGCTGGCGGATGTTATAAAACGCTATCGTTTTTATAAAAAACCGCTCATTCGATTGGGGCACCGTGCATACTTGGGACAGGATCAGCAATGCATTGGGCGAGCCAGTCACCAGCGTGGAGATCGGCGGCGTGCCGCTGC
>JBJMVU010000201.1:0-14349 GCA_045810485.1 Massilia sp.
ACTGCGCCGGCCTTCCATATCGAGATCGACACACACGTCGTCTTCGACGACGACAAAATCGTAGCGATCGGCCAGCTGCAAAATGCGGTGGCTGACGGCGGCGGTGTAGCTGGCCCCGGTGGGATTGTGCAGGCGCGGATTCGTGAAGAACGCCCGCGGCCGCTGTTCCTTCGCCAGGGTCTCCATGACCTGCAAATCCGGACCGGTCGGGGGCCGGTTCATGGGCGTAGCGGCCCGGAACCGCGGATGTCGTTCGACGTGCGGCAGCGGTATGGGGGCTGGTATTCATAGATATCAGTCAAAGATCCGGTTTGAAATAGCCGAGA
The DNA here is from genome assembly GCA_045810485.1 of Massilia sp. Classification (GTDB taxonomy): domain Bacteria; phylum Pseudomonadota; class Gammaproteobacteria; order Burkholderiales; family Burkholderiaceae_D; genus Telluria. Next base: position 327 of record JBJMVU010000201.1, read on the forward strand.
AGTTCAATGCTGTGCAAAGTGATATCTGTAGGTGTTCCGGCTAAAATATTCCCCCAAGCGATACCGATAATAGCTGTTCAGTTTTGTGTGATCATGTCCCACATCGTAGCTGGCCCTGTTTCGCGCAAAGGCTATGCTTTAGAAAGAGTATCGTTTCTAAGTCTTGCGGCCGCATATAAGAAATGGGGCAATTCTTATGATGCGCCTGCCACGGTAGAGCTGACTGGTACGACATCGACGTATTCAACTCACAGCCCGAATGTGATCCAACAAGGCCTGCAGTGGATGCCGCAGCGACCGGGACGACATGCGTTTTGCCTGGCTCCGGCAGGAGTAGCCTGTCGCCAGCGCTTCGCCATCGAGCGCAGCGACTTCGACATGTTGTTTCCAGGACAGCTGATAAATGGTTCGGGAGTTCTCCAGATTGCGTACTTCGTGACCATATGTACCAGACATGCCACAGCACCCCGTCGCTTCTACCTTAAGCCGCAAGCCACGCCTTTCGAACAGCTGCGACCACTGCCTTCCGCTATCGGGCGCATTGGTTTTCTCGGTGCAGTGTGGCAGTAGACGGTACTGCACTACCGTCGCACCGGCAGCAGCAGCTGGTAACACATCCAGAAGCCACTCTTGGGGTAACGCCACCCTAGGCATCTCGGTGATGCCTGGCACCTTGAGGTATTCCTGGCGGTACGCAATGGTCATCGCTGGGTCCAGGCCGACCAGAGGGACGCCTGAGCGGGCCAATTCACCAAGCTGGGCGGCATTGGTAATGGCTGCCTTAGCGAATGCATCGAGGAATCCTTGAACGTGCAGCGGCTTGCCATTGGGGTTGAGCGGTGCAAGCCATACTTGAAAACCCAGGCGCGAAGCCAGTTCGATGATTGTTGCCAGCTGTTCCGTTTCGAAATATCGCGTGAAGGTATCCTGCACCAGAATCACACTCATGGAACGCTGCGCCGTACCCAGTGCCGCCAGAGCGTCCAGACGTGCCGGGCGCACGTTCCAGCGCTGCAGGACGGCATCAAGGTCGAACGTGCTGATCAGTGGGCTGTCGACCATGCCGACGTACCTTGCCAGCAGCTTGCGCATCCAGCCAACCCCCATCAGGCCGTTGTAGACGGAAGGCGCCTTGGCTAGCCACGGCATCGAATACTCCAGGGAGCCGATGAGGTAGTCGCGCACGGGGCGTAGGTAGCGTTGATGATACAGTTCGAGAAACCGCGAACGGAACTCCGGAACATTGACCTTCACGGGGCACTGCCCCGCGCAGGATTTGCACGCCAAGCAGCCAGCCATAGCGTCGTAGACCTCGTCGGAGAAATCCTTGCAGCCGCGGGCTTTGGCGCGGCTGTTGCGCCATCGTCCGGGCAGACCACGCAAAAAAGGCATGGGCTTGCGCGCCACCTCCAACACATCTACACCTGCCTGGCCTTGCTGCCGTAGCCATTCTCGCATGAGAGAAGCCCGCCCCTTGGGCGAATGAATACGCTCGCGGGTCGCCTTCCAGGATGGACACATGGCATCGTCGGGGTCGAAGTTGTAGCAGGCGCCATTGCCGTTACAATGCATTGCCGTGCCATAGCTTTGCCAGACCCGTTCGTCGATCTGGCGGTCCAGCGAACCACGCGTTGGCACCTCGTCGATCTTGAGTAGCAATGTTTTGCTGTCTGGCGGTGTTGCGATCTTCCCTGGATTGAGCTGGTTGTGCGGATCGAACGCAGCCTTGATCTGTTGCAGCGATGGGTACAGTTCGCCGAAGAATGCCGGTGCGTACTCCGAGCGCACACCCTTGCCGTGTTCGCCCCACAGCAGACCGCCGTACTTCTGTGTCAGCGCAGCGACCGCGTCCGACACTGGACGAACAAGCGCTTCCTGCTTGGGATCTTTCATATCGAGTGCAGGCCGGACATGCAATACGCCGGCGTCCACGTGACCGAACATGCCGTACTGCAGACCGAAGCCATCCAACAGTTGCCGGAATTCGGCAATGAAATCAGCGAGATTCTCCGGTGGCACCGCGGTGTCTTCGACGAACGGCTGAGGGCGCGCCTCGCCCTTGACATTGCCGAGCAGGCCGACCGCACGCTTGCGCATGGCATACACGCGTTTGACGGCATCGTTGCCCTCGGCCAGCGTATGCCCAAGTCGTTCGGCGCCCTGATCGTCACGCATGTACGCCAGGAACGCCTGCACCTGCGCGTCGACCTCGTGCGCATCATCGCCACTAAACTCGACTAGGTTGATGCCCTGGGTCGGCCGCTGCTCGTCCTGGGGGAAGTATTCGGAAACGCTGTTCCACACGAAGTCCTTCATGGCCAACAACAAAACCTTGGAATCCACCGTTTCAATCGACAGCGGCTGGTGCGCAACCAGTGCGCGCGCATCACGGAGCGCATCCATGAAGCTGGCATAGCGCACATTTACCAGCACCGAATAACGTGGGATGGGAAGAACGTTCAGCTTGGCTTCGACGACGAAGCCCAGTGACCCTTCCGAGCCGCACAGCAGGCTATTGAGGTTGAAGCGGCCACCCGGCTCACGCAAGTGTGCGAGATCGTAGCCAGTCAGGCAGCGGTTCAGTTTGGGGAATTTCGCCTCGATCAAAGCAGCTTTTTCTTCGCTAATGCGACGCGCTGTACGATAGATCTTGCCGATGCGGCTCGGCTGAGCGCAAACCTCCTCTAGCTCTTCGGCTGTCATCGGTTTGCTATGCACGACCTCCCCGCCGATCAGCACCACGTCCAGGCCCAAAACGTGGTCGCGGGTCTTCCCATAGGTGCAGCTGCCCTGCCCACTGGCGTCGGTATTGATCATGCCTCCAATGGTTGCGCGGTTGGATGTGGACAGTTCCGGTGCAAAGAACAGACCATGTTTTTTCAGCGCAGCGTTCAGCTGGTCCTTCACCACACCTGCCTGGACGCGTACCCAGCCTTCCTCGGCATTGATATCCAGGATGCGGTTCATGTTGCGCGATATATCGACGACGATGCCATCGGTCAGCGATTGGCCATTAGTGCCCGTTCCGCCCCCGCGTGGAGTCACTTTGACGTTCCGGTATTCGGATTTGCCCAACAGCCGCGCCAGGATCTGTACGTCATCCGCATCGACCGGAAACACGGCCGCTACCGGAAGTCGTTGATAGATCGAGTTATCGGTCGAAAGCACGGTACGGCTGGCGTAGTCATCGCTGATTTGGCCCACAAAACCTGCGTTGCGTAACTCAGTCAAAAATCCGGCGTATTGTTCCGATTGGAGGCGCGTTTCCAGCGGCAAGGAGGCGATGCTCATACTTGAAATAATTCTCTTTGATATGGACTGAAGTAGCCAGGCATGACGCTGACTCATGATTCCGCACAGGCGGCAAATCAAGTATCCTGCTGATGCCACAGAAGAACAAACGGATATTATGTCCGCTATCAATGCATAAAACTCATGAATTATCGTCGCCTGACCCCATCCATGTCCGTCCTGCTGGCTTTCGAAGCTGCAGCGCGCCACGAAAGCTACACGCGCGCGGCCGATGAACTTTCCTTGAGCCAGAGCGCCATCAGCCGTCAAGTGCAGACATTGGAGGAGCAACTCGGGGTACGTCTGTTCCGCCGAGAGGGCCGCGCGGTAAAGCTGACCGAGATCGGGCGCCGCTACTATGTCGAGCTGGGGGCTGCCCTGGGGCGTATCCGCAACGCTACGCTGCAGGCAATGTCGCATCAGAGCGGCGGAGGTGCCCTGCACCTTGCCACCCTACCGACCTTTGGATCGAAGTGGCTGCTGCCACACCTGCATACCTTCTATGGAGCACACCCGGGTATCACTGTTCACGTTCATTCGCGCATTGGCCATATCGATTTCCACGCGGAAGAGATCGATGCAGCTATCACGGTCGGGACAGGCGATTGGCCAAACGCCCTGGTCGGACATCGGCTGTTCAACGAGTTCCTCATCGCGGTAGCAAGTCCCAAGGCATTTACCGAGCTACAGAAACCATCGCCTGATTGGGCAAGCCAGCAGCTCCTGTTGACAGTCGCCACAAACCAGCAGGCTTGGGCAGAGTGGTTCTCACATCACAAACTCGATCACCGCCTCATGCGGATCGGCCCCAGCTTCGAGCTCACAGCCCACCTTATTCAGGCGGTACGCGCAGGAATAGGCATCGGTCTCGTACCTCAGGTTTTGATCCAGGAGGAGCTTGAGCGAGGCGAACTCGTCAGTGTTGACGGCGCATTTACCAGTCAACGCAGTTACTATCTCATCTATCCTGCGGGTAACGAGGATTTGCCGTCATTGAGCGCATTTCGTGCATGGATGTTGCAAATTTGTAACGCAAAAATTTGACCAAGTTTAGTTCGCTCGAAGTCTGGAAATCATATCTTGGATCGTGCTCGGCAAGCTCTCTGCGGTCGATCCAGCAGCTTATTTACGGGTTATCCGTCCACAAGGATTGCGATAACATCCAATTTGGACCTAACAATAAGACAAGTTCCGGCGCTAAAGGATGGCGTGTAGCTGATTGGAACTGCACAGCGCGAGCGCTGGATATCGTCCGTGCAACTGCGTGATGATTAAAGGTGAGAAAGTCCGGACACTGGCTAGCTCAAGCTTGGGCGCAGAAAAAGTGTAAGCGTCGTCCCAGCACCGTGTTGAGTTACCGAAGGTGATACGAGATGATGCTTGTCACACCGCTGGGAAGCGGAGTTCAGCCGGCCAGTTTGGCGGCACAGTTCCAGGGTAGGAAATCGTCGACGCGGTTCACAGGGTGGTCGGCGATATGCGTCAGCACATAGCGCAACCAGGCTTCGGGGTCGATACCGTTCAGCCTGGCCGTTCCGATGACCCCGTACATGGCGGCCGCGCGTTCGCCGCCGCTGTCTGCGCCGGCAAACAGGAAATTTCGGCGGCCAAGTGCCACGCCGCGCAAGGCTCGTTCGGCGGCCGAGGTGTCGATCTCGATGCGCCGTCGTCGGCATAGCGGGCCAGGGCCGGCCAAAGCTTGAGCGCGTACAGGATCGCCGCCGCCGTGTCCGATTTGCGCGAGAGCGTGGCAAGTGTGGCCTGTAGCCAGCGCTCCAGGTCGTCAAGCAGCGGTCTGGCTCGCGCCTGCCGTTCGGCGCGGCGCTCGTCCGGTGGCTTGCCCCGGATAGCCTCTTCGATGGCGTACAACTCGTCGATGCGGCGCAATGCCTCGGTGGTCAGGGACGATGGGCGGGCCGCATGCAGGTCGTAAAACTTGCGCCGGGCGTGGGGCCAGCACCTGCCCAACCTGTACAAGTGCTTGTTTTGCACAACCGAGTGAGAACAAATCGTTTGTGGCGCCGGACTGGGGGGCTGTACATTGGCATCACATTGAGCCGAATACCTGGCCCGAACATCGTCGCTTCAAATGAATGGGGGTTCTGATGATTACAGTGGTCTGCACAATATTCATGCATCGGATTCAATGCGCAGTTACCGGCAACACTCCGATTGATCGCCCATGAACACGGCGCTTCCGCAGAGTGCATTGTCGGGACTACGCGTCCTCGACCTGTCGCGCGTCCTCGCCGGTCCTTGGGCTGGGCAATTGCTGGCCGATCTTGGTGCGGATGTCGTCAAGGTCGAGCGGCCCGGGGCGGGCGACGACACCCGTATGTGGGGGCCGCCCTGGCTGAAGGATAACGACGCTCAGCGGACCAGCGAATCCGCCTATTATCTAAGCGCCAACCGCAACAAGCGTTCGGTGACAATCGATATCACCCAACCCGAGGGTCAAGCGCTTGTCAGGAAGATGGCAGCGAAGGCAGACATTCTTTTGGAGAACTTCAAAGTTGGCGGCCTTGCTCAATATGGCCTCGATTACGCCAGCCTGAAGGCCCTCAATCCATGCCTGATCTATTGTTCAATTACCGGTTTCGGGCAAACGGGCCCCTACGCCCGGCGCGCTGGTTACGATTTTCTGATCCAGGGCATGGGCGGCCTGATGAGCATTACCGGCAAGCCAGACGGAACGGCTGGCGAAGGGCCTGTCAAGGTCGGGGTGGCGCTGACCGATGTGATGACGGGCCTCTATGCCACGGTTGCAGTCCTGGCCGCGCTCACGCACCGCGAGCGCACAGGACAAGGGCAACATATTGACCTCGCGCTGCTGGATGTGCAGGTCGCCTGCCTTGCCAACCAAGCCGCCAATTACCTCGTCGGCGATACGGTGCCCAAGCGGATGGGCAATGGTCATCCCAATATCGTGCCGTATCAGGACTTTCCCACGGCGGACGGTTACCTGATCATCGCGATCGGCAACGACAGTCAGTTCTCGAGTTTTTGCGAGATCGCGGGTCATCCCGCTTGGGCGAAAGACGAGCGTTTTGCGACGAATCCGCAGCGCGTGAAGCATCGCGAAAAGCTCATCATGATGATGCACCAGGTGACAGCAACCCGAACCACCGCCGAGTGGATAGCGTCGATGGAAGCGGCAGGTGTTCCTTGCGGCCCGATCAATAGCCTCGACGAGGTGTTTGCCGATCCGCAGGTTCAGGCGCGTGGGATGCGCATCGACATGCCTCATCCGGTGGCTGGCAGCGTGCCTATGGTCGCCAATCCGATCAGAATGTCGGCCTCGCCAGTGCAGTACCGCAACGCGCCGCCTACCCTCGGCGAACACACGGAACAGGTGCTTGGAGACTGGCTGGAGATCAGCCAGGCTGACATCGTCGATCTCCGCCAGAAGCGCATTATTTGAGGCGATAAAGAAATCATTCATGGCCGCGCGCACCTCAGCTGGACATCGCAGTCGGCATTCGCGCGCAACTCGTCGCATGGAAGCTCAAGTCCGGTTCAGCCCAAGCCGGTGGCCTTACGGTAGTAAGACGCTTCCGTTTCGATCCAGCGCCGAAATGCGGTCAATGCGGGGACTTCGGACTTCTGTTCAGGGTAAATCATGTAATACGATCGGTCGCTCCTGTAATCGCGGCTGGCGACCGTTACCAGCACGCCGCGCGCCAACTCATCCTCGATCATCAAATGCGGAATCAGCGCGACGCCCATCCCATGCACGGCGGCTTCAGCCGCCATCGAGAACAATTCAAATCGAGGTCCGGTCAGCGCGCCCTCCAGCGTCATTCCGCTAGACTGGAACCAATCACGCCAGATATACGGACGCGTACTGATTTGCAGCAGCGTCAAACGCCGCCAATCGCTCTCGGTCTCGAGCTTGCCTGATGGCGCAAGAAGTGTCGGGCTGCATACGGGGATGAGATTCTCCTGCATAAGGAAGCTACCTTCGGTGCCTGGCCAAATCGTTTGGCCCGCGTGGATCGCGGCGTCCAACGGCGTTTCGTCGAACAGGAATGGACGCGTGCGTACGCTCAGGTTGACCGTGATGTCGGGGTGCAGTGCCGTAAATCTGGGCATACGCGGCAACAGCCACTTGGTTGCGAACGTCGGCACCACGCCGAGTTCCAGGGTCCCTCCCGCGTCGCCATTTGCCATGAGTTCCAGCGCGTCGCGTTCGGCCGTGTCCAGCCAGGCCGTGACCTTTCTACTGTAGGCCATTCCGGCTTCCGTCAGCGTCACGCCACGTCGACCGCGCCGGAACAGTTTCACTCGCACAAAGTCTTCCAGCGCGGCGATTTGCCGGCAAACGGCGCCCTGCGTTACGGCTAATTCATCTGCCGCCTTCGTAAAACTCTGGTGCCGGGCAGCGGATTCAAAGGCGGACAAGGCGTGGGTGGAGGGTATTTTCCTGCGCATGATGTGACGATGATAGAGTGCGGTAAAAATGCGCTTCACGCAGAGGCAAGTACAAAAATGCGTTCGTCGTCTGCTCACTCCAATTGTACAGTGGGCGCGCGTCGGGAAGCGGAACGCCCGCCGGCACGACGGTCAGAAGCGGGTCTGGATACCGGCCGTGATCCCTGTGTTCGTATCCTTGCCGCTCACTGAACCGCCCCGGCTTTCGTGGAGGCCGGTTAGTGTGAGTCAGGCCGGGATAGCTTGACTGCTCAGTTGCTTGTAATAGTTTGCCTCAGCTTCCGCTGACGGTATATAGCCGAGTGGTTCGAGCAGGCGATGGTGATTAAACCAGGACGCCCATTCCAGCGTGGCTAGTTCAACGGTCTCACGCGTTTTCCAAGGAGCGCGGCGGTGGATCAATTCGGCCTTGTAAAGCCCGTTAATCGTCTCTGCCAAGGCGTTGTCGTAACTGTCGCCCTTGCTGCCCACAGACGGCTCAATGCCGGCCTCTGCCAATCGCTCACTGTACTTTATGGACACATATTGCGAGCCTCTATCGCTATGGTGGACCAACGCGTTTCGCTCCGGCTGCCGCGCGTACAACGCTTGCTCCAGAGCGTCGAGCACGAAGTCAGTCCGCATCGAGCTGCTGACTCGCCAGCCGACAATTCGCCGAGCAAAAACATCGATAACGAAAGCCACGTAGACGAAACCCTGCCAGGTCGAGACGTAGGTGAAATCGCTAACCCACAGTTGGTTCGGCCGCTGTGCCTTGAACTGGCGATTGACTCGGTCGAGCGGACACGGTGCCTTCGCATCGGCGACCGTCGTGCGCACGACCTTGCCGCGTATGACGCCGCGCAGCCCAGTCTTTCGCATCAAGCGCTCCACTGTGCAGCGGGCCACCTCGGTTCCCTCACGCCGCAGTTGGCGCCACACTTTGTCGGCCCCGTAGACCTGCAGGTTCGCCTGCCAGACCCGTTCGATTTCGACGCTCAGCACGTCGTCACGTTGGACACGAGCACAGCGCAATGCAGGGTTGCGCTGCTGCGCCGCGTGTCGCCAGTAGCCCGACGGCGCACCTGCATCACCTTGCAGATCGGCTCGGCGCCGTAGGCATGGCGGTACTGGTCGATGAACGCCCTCACGACTTGAAGCGGCGGTCGAGCTCCGCCTGGGCGAAAAACGCACTCGCCAGACGCAGGATCTCGTTTGCCTTGCGCAACTCGCGCACCTCGCGTTCCAGCGCCTTGATGCGCTCCTCGTCGGCTGTGGTCGGCCTAGGACGCTGGCCGGTATCGCGTTCATCCTGGCGTACCGGTAATCCCCCCGCAAAACGAGCGCGTTTAGAAGTAGAATTTTCTCCTTAACAGAGAGCTCTACATGAAGACGTCCTGCTTTACTGACAGCCAGATCATAGCCATCCTCAAGCAAGCCGAAGCCGGCAGCCCTGTCCCGGAGCTGTGCCGCGAGCACGGCATCAGCAATGCCACGTTCTGTAAATGGCGCGCCAAGTACGGCGGGACGGACGCGTCGCTCATGGCACGCATGAAGGAGCTCGGGGACGAGAACTGGCGCCTGAAAAGATGTATGCCGAAGAGCAGTATACAGGAAATGGGATTACTTTCTAGAAGGTTAGTAACCGACCGCTCGGAATTGCTTGTTATTTTGAAAATAATTGTCTGTGTTTTTTTCCTTTGTGTAAGGTTTTGGAAAGCGAAAATGAGGTTTGCTAACTATATATTGTTCCGTTGCTTCTGCAATGAGACATTAGTAGGCTAGGAGCACCTATGAAAACTCTGACTTATTTAATCACAGAGTCGGTTCCGATAGAAATCAAGGATTTGCGCGCGCTTGATGGCGCAAAAAACAACTAAATCGTCACTTTTTGTGTGAAAAAAATGTTACACGAGCGCGTCTGATTATTCCCCAAGGGAATATATGCCTTTCTTCGCGGGTCTCGTGTGCTCAAACTCGCATAGAGGGCGTGGATGGTTAGTGGAATTAAAATAAGATCTGCATGTCATGATCATCATTACTTAATACGGCGAGCTTTTAGCGGGGCATGTCGTCTGCTGCGTTGTTAGAAATTCGACTTGATTTCTGAAGCTATGATTTTGGGTTCGGATGTCCAGGCATCCTGCGGTAGGTGGCGATAACCTAAATAATTTTTTATGCACGAATAGCATGGGTGCCAAATGAACAATCAAGAAAACATTGAGCGCGTTGTATATCCGGAAATCTCTGCGGACGGTTTTCCGAAGACGGCGCTCTCTAGGGAATTTTATACTTCGGAGAAATGGTTCGCCCGTGATATAGAACGTGTATTTAGCCGTCGCTGGATTTTTGTCTGTCACACCTCCGAGCTCCCCAATTCCGGCGATTACACGACTTTTGAATTAGGAAACTATAGTGTTGTTGTTACTCGGGGAAAGGACAGCAATATCAATTCGTTCCACAATGTGTGTCGGCATCGTGGTACAAGACTATGCCCTCCAGGCAAGGGGAAAACCAATCTCTTCGTCTGCCAATTCCATGGGTGGTCGTACACTTTGGATGGCAGTTTGCGGGCTGCTCCGCACATGCCTGACATAAAAAAAGAGTGTTTCGGTGCGAAACCTGTTTGGAACGAAGTCTGGAACGGAATGGTATTCATCAATCTGCTGGATGAAAAGCCAAAGCCAGTTGCAGAATATCTTCGCGATGCCGACTTCGCGGGCCACCGTCTCGATAATGCAAGGGTGATCGCCTCAAAAGAATATATGACCAAGGCGAACTGGAAAATTAACGGCGAAACTTTTCAGGAATGCTATCACTGTTCAATTGTGCATCGAGACAGCCTCGGGAAAATCCTGACCCCCCTCACACTACATGATGCGTATGACAATGTCGGCGTAGAGACGGGTGACGAAAAAGAATTCATGATCTTCTCCGATGACTTGCTTAAGGGACAGTTTGCGCCAGGTGTCAAGTCGGAGACTATCGATGGCGAGTTGGTGTCTAAGAAATTGTTGGGTGACGATCCTAACGGCCAATCAGCAAAATTATTGTCGTGGTTTCCGAATTTTTCAGTTGGTGCTTGGCCGGATTTCGCTGTCCTTATCGACTGGATTCCGGTTTCAGCGCAAGAGACTCTGTTCAGGACTCGGTGGCTCGTCCATGCTGACGCAGTGGAAGGTCCCGATTACGACATCGAGAAAGTGGTACATCTCATGGATATGACCAATAGGGAAGATAAAAAAATAGTTGAGCTGCAACAGGCGGGCGTCAATTCGCCTGTTTATGTTCCTGGGCCTTATCATCAGCCACTCGAAAACGATGCGCGCAAATATATCGCGCAATATCTCGCTATGGTGCAGGCAAAGGGGCCGTGGGCAGGGGACGGCTCTGTCGATGTAGCTTAATCATATCGAAAAAAAGTGTGGAAGAGGTGGCCAAGGTGACGCTCTGTCTGTTGATGTGTCGGCTTATCTGAAAGTCACCTCTGTGGAACCGAAGCAGGCGAAGCATGGTTGTTTCAATTTTAGTTAACTAAAGGATTACGGTGTCAATCAACTCTAAGCTTAAAGAACTGAACATCACCCTTAGCGCACCGGCCACGCCCGCTGCAGCCTACGTCATGTACACGCAAACAGGGAATCTGGTTTTTCTGTCTGGCCATATTGCAAAGAAAACTGACGGTACGGTCGATACGGGAGTTTGTGGCCGCGACAAAACCACGGAGCAGGCAAAGGAAGCTGCGCAACGGATCGGTGTCGCGTTGATCTCCACGCTACATCAGGCATGCGACGGAGAACTCGACCGTGTGAAACGTATCGTAAAAGTAATGAGCCTCGTCGCATCGACGTCTGACTTCACGGAGCAGCATTTGGTCACCAACGGTTGCTCGGAGCTACTTGGCGCTGTGTTTGGCGACTCGGGAAAACATGCCCGCTCGGCCTTCGGCGTGCCGTCATTGCCGCAAGGCGCATGCGTCGAAATCGAGCTGATCGCTGAAATCGCTAGTTGATCCGCATGGATCGAATAGCGACGTAGCTTTCTCGGCTCGTCTAAGCAATTACTCGTAATCAGGCTTTTATTGGTCGGGTCAGTTAAGGCTGGGAACGACAGCTTCGTCGCGTGCAATCCACGCGGCGATCGTCAAGTTGTACGTGTCCTCAAGGCTGGCTTAGCTGGGGATTCTCCTTTTCCACGGCAAAATAGCCAATAGGGACGAGTGCCGAGGATTATAACGACATGAGCATAGTTCGCATGTCGACTTTAATGCTCGGCAACTTATTAGTGTCGGAATTGTTGAAAATTCGACTTTTCGGGCAAACAATCGTTTAGGAGATCGTGCGATGTCTTACGACGCAGAACCGGCGGCCAACAGGTCTGCGCCATCCGAATGTGCAGAGCCTGCGGGCGTAAGCTCTCAGGCTTGGATAACGCTGCTTATCACCACGGCAATCTACACGGTAAACGTTGCTGACCGCTTTGTTTTTCCAACGCTTCTACAGTCAATTAAGGCCGAGTTTTCACTGTCGGATACCAGCGTCGCGAGTCTAAACCTTGCGCGAGGGCTCGTATTAATGCTATTCGGCGTTCCCGCCGGAATGCTAGCCGACAGATTCAGTCGACGCCACTTGCTCAGCATCTCGGCAATTATATTTTCTGCAATGACGGCGTTGAGCAGCCTCTCAACAAGCCTCACAAGCTTCGTCGTTGCGCGGATGGGGCTTGGCTTGGGCGAATCAGGTTGTACGCCAACTTCACTGACTTTGATCGCTGATCGCTTTCCGGTTTCGCGTCGTGGAGTTGCAATGACGATATTTACTTTAGGCGTCTCTGCAGGGTCGTTTTGCGGAACGGCGGTCACCGGAAGCCTGTGTGATTTGTACGGCTGGCGGACAACGATATTGATATTTGGTTTGGGCGGACTGCCCTTAGGCCTACTCGCGAACTTTCTTATCAAGGAGCCAGCAAGAGGAAAAATGGACGCAATGGTCGCCAAGATCGACGCCAACGGCGGCGGACTGTCAGCGACCCTGATACACATCTGGCGCGATAAAGCGCTCCTATCGATCATTCTCGGTGGTTCGATATGCTGCACCTGGGGATGGGGCTTGTTATGGTGGACGCCGGCGTTCCTCACGCGAACTTACGGGCTAACAAACGGGGATGCCGGCACGTTGCTCGGGAAGTTGCACCTCATAGGTGGAGCCGCCGCCACGATCTTTGCCGCATTTGTCATACACTGGCTTTCCGGCCGGCCCGTTCGCGTCCAAATATTGTCAATTGCGGGTATCGTGACGCTTGCAACCGCGGCTTCCATGGTTGCATACACGACAAAGGATCTGTTCGTGCTGACATGGTGTCTCTGGCTATTTGTGCCCGTACTCTACATGACGACCGGTCCGACGTTCAATCTGATCAACAACATGGCTCCAACTGATATCCGAGCCACGACGGTTGCGCTGTTCCTGCTTGCGACAAGCGTAGGAAATTTTATTCTGGCGCCGATGGTAATCGGTTACCTTTCGGATCTGCTAGTAGCAGCGGGACAGGAAAGCCTGCGTCATGCAATGGCTATGTTCGCTCCGCTCGGCCTTGCCGGCGCCTTGGCCTACTTCGCTGCAGGCATTGCGTCAAGAGAACGCAAAGCACGCAATTTCGACCAGCTTTGAGCTGCTGGTCCCAATGGATTGGTTTTGCGTCAAAAAATTTAGTTGGCAATGTAAAAGGGCGCCGGTTACACACGCAGTGCAGATTCGGGAATTCCTGCGCGTCGTGCAGCGATCCAGGCTGAGGCGTTGAAACTGCTCGCATACCGGTCATCGTCGTGCCGGGACGATCGGGTATGAAGTGCTGACACGGATGGGCAGTCGGTTTGACCGGTGCTACCTGGGCGCCGCTTGAGATGTTGAGCGTCGAACGACGATGCTCGCTACCGGAGATCATGTTTGAGTTCGGAATCCAAGATCGTCGACGCAGCGTAACCGCGTGATTCGTAACCGGGCAACAGGGCTGGCCTACGTCATCCTGGCGTTGAAGACGTGCGCTGCTCATTGATGGTGTGATTTCCTGGAGTACCGATGATACCGTCCACTTATCGGCGCCCGTCCACGACGTCATACGGCAACTGGCGGATGCCTACCTCGACATGTCGGGACGGGGGCCAGTCGCAGGTATGCGCCTGGCAAGTGAAGCCATGTCGCTACCGGGCAGCCAGAAACTCAAAAAGCGCGGTGCTGTTCGAGTAGCCCACATTAAACCGGATCCAGGGCGATACCTCGCCATCAACCATGAAAAGATGGCCCGGCGCCAGCAGCAAATTGCT
>JBJMVU010000202.1:0-20412 GCA_045810485.1 Massilia sp.
ACGCCGGCGCAGAGCAGCCTGTCGCTGTCGCTGTCGACGGGCGCGCTGGCTGTGTCCCTGCTGTTCTCGTCCGTCCTGTCCGACCGCCTGGGGCGCAAGAGCATGATGGTCGCCGCGCTCGTCGTGGCGGCGCTGATGACGGTGCTGGCGGCCTGCGCGCGCACCTATCCGCAATTGCTGGCGGCGCGCACGCTGCTCGGTTTCGCGCTCGGCGGCATGCCGGCCGTCGCGATGGCCTACCTGGGCGAAGAGATCGAGCCGGCGTCGCTCGGCGTGTCGATGGGGCTGTACATCAGCGGCAATGCGTTCGGCGGCATGGTCGGGCGGGTGCTGGCGGCCGTACTGTCGGACTTCGTGTCGTGGCGCGCCGCGTTCGCGGCGATGGGTGTGGCGGGCCTGCTGGCCGCGTGGGAATTCTGGCGCAGCCTGCCGGCCTCGCGCAACTTCCGGCCGTCGGCGGGCGGCGTGCCGGCGCTGCTGCACGGCCTGCGCGGCCATTTCGGCGACGCCGGCCTGCCCTGGCTGTTCGCCCTGTCGTTCCTGCTGATGGGGTGTTTTGTCAGCGCCTACAACGTCATCGGCTTCCGGCTGCTGGGCGCGCCGTTCGGGCTGCGCCAGAGCGTGGTCGGCGGCATCTCGCTGCTGTATTTGCTGGGCATCTTCAGTTCGGTCTGGGCCGGCCGCCGCGCCGACCGCCTGGGCCGGCGCCACGTGCTGTGGACCGTGATGGGCACGATGCTGGCGGGCCTGCTGCTGACTCTCGCCCACTACGTCGCCGTCATCGTGGGCGGCATGGCGGTCTTCACCTTCGGCTTCTTCGCGTCGCACTCGATCGCCAGCAGCTGGGTGGGCCGGCGCGCCCGCACGCAGCAGGCGCTCGCCTCCGCGCTGTACCTGTGCTGCTACTACCTCGGCTCCAGCCTCGTCGGCTGGCTGTGCGGCGTGCTGTGGGAGCACGGCGGCTGGGGCGGCGTCGTGGCGCTGCTGGGCGTGCTCCTCGGCGCCGCCCTGCTGATCGCGCTGCGGCTGCGCCGGCTGGAACCGGTCGCGCCGGTGCTGGCGGCGGCCTGAGCTTGTGGCATTTTCAACACGTTTTCTTGCACGGTGAATAACCGTTAATTATCTGCGAACTCATCGGCAACAATCGGCTTAACATCTCCAGAAAATGGGCGTCATGCGTCGTATCAAACTGGACGATGGAGGCGGGATGAGCAAGCCGAAGGTAGCGGTGATCGCGATTCACGGCGTCGGCGATCACAAGGCGGGGGCGACGTCCGCGCAGGTCGCCGCGCAGCTGCAGCATTTTTATCCGGGACAATTCGCGGCATTCGAATGCACGCCGCTGCGCATCGCCGTCGACGCGTCGGTGCTGCCCGTACCGCCAGCGCCAGGCCCCGCGCCGGGCGGCCGCCGCCTGCCGGAGAGCGTCCGGGCTCGCGCGCTGTCCGCCGTGCCCCAGCCCGGCCGCGAGTGCGGCGACATCGCATTCACCGGCATGACGCTGGCCGAGGGCGCGGACTACACGGCGACTTACGACACGACCCGGCTCCGTTGCGGCGCCGGGTTCGACCTGTATGATATGTTCTGGGCCGACCTGTCGCATGGCGGCACGAAAGGCGGCCTGACGATCCTGCGCCAGATGATGCAGCTGCTGCTGCACGTCGCCTGCCTCGGCCGCACGGCCCTGAGTACGCTGGTGGCCGTACGGGGCCGGACGAACACCGCGCCCGGACTGAAGCACGCCTGCGCGGCGGCCTCACTGGGCTACTGGCTGCTGGCGGTCCCCATCGCGCTGGGCAATCTCCTGCTGCTGTGCTTCGGCGCGGCCTTCCTCGGCCTGTTCGTGCCGGACGATGCCCCGGCCAGCCGCGTCGGCGTCGCCATCGGCGGCGCGCTCCTGGCGGCGGTGCTGCTGGGCGCCGCGTGCCGCGCCATGATGCGCCGGCAAACCACGCCATCGTGGCTGGAACGGTGGGGGGTGCCGGGGATCTGGCTGGCGGCGGTGGCGGTCGCGGCGCTGGGCGTGAAGCGGTATCCGGCGTCCATGCCGCCCTCCTCCGCCGCCTTCGTGCTCGCGCTGGCGGCGGCGCTCGTCGCCGGCACCGCCGTCGCCCGGCTGTACGAGGTGAGCCGGCCCAGCGTCATGGCGTGGTGGTGGGCGCTGCTGGGGGTCTGCACGCTGTGGGGCGTCGCCGGCGCGGCAACCATGTGGGCGCACAAGGCGTCGCTGGAGGGCCGGCATGTGCTCGCCTTCCTCGTCGAGGCCGCATTCTGCTGGCTGCTGTGCGCTTGGGCCGTGCTGACCCTGAACAATCTCTGGCTGCTGGCGACGGGCTTGCGCGCGAAGCTCGCCGCCGGCGCCGACATGGCGGTGAAGCGTGCCGTGAACACGGCCCTCGTCGCGGCGGCGGTGCCGGCGTCCCTGCTGCTGATCGTCGTGCTGACGCTGTGGTTCCTGTTCTCGCTCTGGCTCAAGTCGAAGACATTCGAGGTGCTGACTCAGCCGGTCAGGCTGCTGCTCTTCGGCGAGTCCACGGTCGCGGAGCTCATCGACAAACTGATCGCCCTGAGCGCCGGTCCGGCGGCGGTGCCGTTCCTGCTCTGCATGGCCGTGGTGTTCGCGGGCCTCGTCGTGGCGATCGCGCCGTCCGTATTCGCGGAGCTGTTTCCGCCGAAGCCGGCCGGCGACAAGCAGGCGTGGGCCGCGCGTTCGCTCGCCTTGTGGCGGTGGCTGAACGGCGGATTCGGCCTGCTGGGCTGCGGCGCGGTGATCGCCGTCGCGGCGTTTTTCATCCTGCTGCCCGGCGGCGGCTGGTCGCAATACCGGTTCGATCACCTGGACACGACAGACCTCGGCCTCACGCTCGGCGTCGGCGCGCTGGCGTTCTTTTCCGTGACGCGCGTGTTCGGCGCGGTCTCGATCGGCAAGGTGGCGCGCACGTTCGCGCGCCTGCGCGTGGTGGTCGATACGGCGATCGACGTCGACAACTGGCTGCGCGAGCGGCCGGAAGGCGCCACGCCGCGCCTGCGTATCATGGCGCGCTATGCGTCGTTGCTGCGCCACCTGCGCGACGAGGGCTACGGGCGGATCGTCATCGTGGCCCACAGCCAGGGCACCGTGATCACGGCGGACCTGCTGCGCTACCTGAAGGCGCGCAACGCGACGCTGCTGCGCGGCCTGGGGCCGATCGACCTGCTGACGTTCGGCTCGCCGCTGCGCCAGCTCTACGCCGCGCGCTTCCCCTCGCTGTACGGCTGGATCGAGGACGCGCCGTACGCGGACACCATGCAACAGGCGGGCGTCGCGAGCTGGACGAACGGCTACGGCAGCGGCGACTACGTGGGGCGGAATTTGTGGCCCGGCGGCCAGCCGTCGTCGCCCCCGTGGCGGCCCGACGCCGCGCCGGGACAGGCGGAATTCTGCACGGGCGCGCTGGCGCACACGCATTATTTCGACGAACACTCGCCCGACGTCGCGGCGGCGGTCCGGGATACGATCCTTGACGCCGTCGATTGGTGCGACCAGCGCCGCACGGCTTGACACTTGTGTTAGTGGGAGAAAAATGAGCGAACCCGGCGATGAGAACGCGACAAGTCCTCTAAAGAAACTACTGAGTGGCACCGATACCGCGACACGCGCCGTTCAGGCCGTCCTGGGGCTGAGCGGGGTTCTCGTGCTTTTAAAAAATGAGTGGCGAAAAGAACCTTTCGTTCTAGGCGCGGCGTTATTGCTGATCTGCCTGGGTGCCCTCTGGTTCATCGTCGGCATCTTCTTGAGAAAGCGTCGACCTACTGACGAGAAATTGCCAGCCACACCGCGAGGCGAGTCGGCATATCTACGGGGACTGCTGCCGTTCGAAAAGGGTGACCGCCTGCTAGGACGCGACCAGGACAAAGGCCAGTTGCTGGCGATGCTGAGGAGCCTCGAATACAAATTCGGGTTCCTCAGCGGTGAAGCTGGATCCGGGAAAACATCATTGCTGCGTGCGCTGATCGCGCCGCAACTGGAAGCGGAAGAGCGGATCGTACTATATGTCGCACGCACTGGCGGCGATCCGGAAACGGCAATCGTCAGGGAACTGCTCAATCACCCGCGCTTCCCGGCAAATGCCCAAAAACAGGGTGGGCTCGTGGACTTGCTGAAAACCGTATTTTTAGAGGGCAAGGTACGTGCAATCGTGATAATCGTCGACCAGTTCGAAGAATTTTTCATTCTGAACAGGACAAAAGAGCGGCGGTTGGCGTTCCAATCCATACTTGAGGATATTGCGCAGACGGACATCAAGGTGTCTTTCGTGTTCTCGCTGAGGAAAGAGTTTGTCGACGATCTGCTCGATATCGGCACAGCCATACCTCAACTGAAGAATGCCCGATGGCGGTACCCGCTTCGCAACTTGTCTTCCGCAACCGCACGAGAAGTGCTTCGCAAGATCGTTACAGAAGAGGGATTACGATTCTCTGAACAATTACAGGACACATTGATCCTCGACCTGACGCGGGATCAGAAAGTGAGACCTGTCGAGTTTCAGCTGGTGTTGACGACTTTGCATACACAGGACATCTTCGATATGGCGGGCTATGCTGCCGCGCAAGGCGCACACGGCGTGCTGGCAAATTTTATCAAGGAAATTATATCCCCGCCTGACAGCAAGACGACGCCGGTGGAGGTAAGGACGGCGCAACAAGTCTTGCGCGCGCTCTGCGACGATGAATTCAGGAGCCGAAGACCGGTTGGGCTTACGAGCGAGGAGTTATTGCAGCGCATTGTGATCGATGCAAAAGGCACCAGTCAGGTCCCCGCATCAAAAAAAGAATTAAAATTCGCCCTGGACAATATACTCGCACGTAGCCTGGATAATTTTGTCGTTATTCGAGAAAGCGAAGACCGATACAACTTGGCGCACGACTATCTCGTCACGCCGGTGCGGAATGCCACGGTCGGGCTGGAGACCACGGAAGAGCAGGCGAACAAGCTGCTCGACAGATACATTGAAAACGCGCGCGTGGATCGCGTCATTTTGCCGTGGAAAAGCAGGCGCTTCATACAACGGTTTGCTACGCCAGAATTGCTCGGTCGAAGCGAGGCGAAAAAACTCATTCGCCGGTCTCAACTACAACAAATTGCTATCGGCAGCAGTGGCGTCGCCGTCATCCTTGTCGTTCTCGCGTTGAGTTTACCGTTCGGCGTGAAATACACAGTCTCTGAAAAAATTAGGCTCGACGGCAAGATTATAGTCAGCAACGATGGTACTGTCATGGTGAGCGCGAATAAGGCCGGACTCACGATCTACGACCTGACACGTTCCGAATTGAAGCCTCGCTCCGTGAAGTTCGGTTCGACAATCACGAACACCGTATTGAGTTCGCATGGTGACTCCGCCCTCCTGTTGCTCGACGATGGTTCGCTGTATCAATTAAACGTCCGCGATGCGGGAACACCCAAAAAGATAGCCCAAAGTACCTGGCGTGGCTTAAGATCATTCCAGCCACCCATGGGCTTTTCTAAAAACGGGAACTGGATTTACTTTATTAATGAAAATGGCGGGGTTTACGCATGGCCAAGAAATAACGAGCCATCCGAAATATTCAAATTGCGTTTTCTTAAGGATGCTTTTTCATCACCCATAGCGGTTTCCGATGAAAAGCCGGATAAATCTTCCAAAAAAGAAAAGGCCGTTTTGCCACCCGAGGCGGGAATTTCCGATCATGGACATTTCTGGGTTGTCGACGGAGCAGGAAAATTCTTTGCCCTTAACGTGGCAGAAAGATCCATTGGCAATCCTATCGAATTGCTTGGCATTCAACTCGACGTCATGCACCCGAGAAATGTCAGCGCACTTCCAAACGGAAATGGTTTGCTCATTGCGGATTTGAGCCAGGAAATCCGCGTGGTTAACTTTCCGGCCTCCGCGTCGCGATATTCCATTGCAAAAATATCGTTGGATCGGGATAATCGCGACCAATCGTTCAACCAAACACCGAACGCGGCTGTGTCACCCTCGATGAAATGGCTGGTTTACCGGCGAACTTTCCAAAGCTTTTACGCCGTCGATTTGACGGCCAAGAACCCCACTGCGGGCTTCCCCGCGATCGCCTTGCCGTCGTCGGGCAGCGATTCCGATGCGAAAGTGCTTTTCGATCAAACCGAAACCTTCGCCATGGGAAAAGCCCAAGATCAAAAGTTCTATCTGTGGAAACTGGAATCGCCGCCCGGAACGTCGGCAAAACCACTCGTCGAGTCGATCAACAAGCCCCATGCCAATGCCGTGTTCTGTCCCAACGGAAGAGACGTCGTCGTTGCCCTTGAAGATGGGAGCCTGCATTCCATCGATTTCAGGACACCTGGCGCAAAGCCCCGCGCCCTGGGCTGGCTCGCCGCGGGCAGACCATCGTTCTTCCGGTTAAAAGACAACGTGACCATCCTGGTCCATGACGGCTCGCGGCTTGCGGAAACCCACTGCGATAATGATATGAAAGTCATACATGACCAGCAATCCTCAATCGTCGACGTCGTCGACGACGGCAGCGGGAACTTGATTGTTATCGGCGAAAACGAAATCGGCCGGATCGCAAAGGCGTTCTACATGTTTGGCATACGCGTCTGGCGAATACCAATCGCCGGCATGGATCGCACTAGTATCGTTCGCGATGTGGGCCGCGATTTGTTCTAGCGCCGGTACGATGGCGCGCCTGGGTCTTGCGCGGGATAGATCGGCGACTGCCCGGGCAGCGCGGCCGTGACCGCCGGCGGCGGGCCGCCCACCCGGTTGACGACGACGTTGTCGAAATACGGCATGCTGAATCCCGCCGCCGTGGGTCCCGCCATCAGGCCGGCCATGCCGCGGCCGTACAGCGCGTCGTCGGCCCGCACGACCTCTTTGCCGTCCACGAACCCGCGGATCGTCGTTCCCTCGAAGCGCAGCGCCAGCGCGCGCCAGCCGGCGCCGGCGGCGACCTGGCCCGTCGCCAGCACCTTTTCGCCGCCTTCGCTGTCGTCATGCTGCGCCTTGATCAACGCCTGCTGCTCGCCGTCGCCGACGAGCGCCTTCTTGTCGGCCTTGCCGCGCACGACGACGAGGCTCACGCGGCCGCCCTCTTCCAGCTGCAGGTAGTAGCCCTTGGGGATGATGCCGTAGCCGGAGCCCACGTGGTTCACCCGTCCCATCACGGCGGCCGTTTCGCCGCGGCCGACGTGCACGTCGGCGCCGACCTCGTAATCGGTCCAGGTGTCGTCGCCGACGATGGAATACGGCTTCCAGTCCGGCCCCCACGACAACGTCGGCGCCGGAACGGCCTGGTGCAGGCACGTCCCCGGCCGCCCCGGACAGCCGGCCAGCTCGAACGCGCCGGAGATGTCGGCGAAATAGCGCGGCAAATAGCCCCACTGGCGCGGCCGCGCATACGCGTCGAACGTCTCGCGGTACGGGAACGGGAACGGCCGCACCGGCGGCACGGCGGCGAAGGCGCCCTTGCGCTGGCCGCGCGTCGTCGTGATCGAATACACCGACTCCGGGTCCAGCGTCAGCTCGACCATCCCGCGCACGGGCACGAGGTCCGCCTGGCGCGTGAAGTAATCGCGCGCGTTGCTGCGCCAGACCGCGAGGCTGGCCGTCGACAGGCCCCGACCGACCGCGAAGCGCACGCGCTGCGGCCCGCTGGCCTTGTGGGTCTGGATGATCACGCTGTAATCCTTGCCCGGCGATTTCAGCGTGACATAGGTGCCGCCCGCGCGCAGGTCGCCGCTGGCGCCATCCAGGTAGGTCCAGCCGATCCGCGTGAACTGGCCGTAGTGCGCATAGCCCCACAGGCTGGGATTGATCTCGTAATGGCCGCTCCACGGCCAGTTGGCGCGCAGCGCCGCTTCCTTCTCGCCGGAATACGGTTCCAGCGTGTACAGGCCCGCGATGCCGTACCAGTTGACGAAGCGCGTCATGCCGCTGCGGATCCAGTTCTCGTTGAACGACTCGACGTTTCCGATCAACCCGTCGTAGCCGGCCTTGTACACGTGGGCCTCCGTGTTCCAGAGCTGCTTGCCCAGCCTGGCCGCCGTGGCGCGCACGCTGGCCGGCACGGTCGACGTGTCGGTGTTGACGTGCGCGCCGATGACGCCGATCGCGGCGGCAAGCTCGGGATCGGCCTCCAGGTCCGGGACGAAGTCGAACTTGGAGTCGTCCGCCCAGTTGTCGAACGCGTGCAGCCTGACCCCGGCGAAGCCGTTCGCATCGAACGTCTTGCGCATCGCCTTCACGAGGCCGTAGTTGACGCCCTTCTCGTTGCGCATGCCGAGTGCATCCATCCGCAGGCCGTAGACGTCGCGCAGGCCGCGCAGCCACGCCACGTAATAGTCGGCCGTATCCTGCGAAAAGAACGCCGCGTCGCCCCAGCCGCCGGCGAAGCGCCCGCCCCGGTCGCCGATCCACCCCGGCGCGCTCCAGATCGTGCCGTCCAGCGCGAGGTCCGGATTGCGCCTGCGCGCCTCGGTCATGACCCACCATATGTAGCCGCGGTCGTAGTTCAGGTCGTCGCGTGCATGCATGTGGCTCGGCATCGAGCCCTGGGTCGAGTTGCCGTCGCCGGGAATCTCCACGTACAGCGTGCTGACGGACGCGCCGAAGTTGGGCTTGTAGACCAGGTCGAGGATCTGGCTGCGCTGCGGCTCCGGATAGTCCTTCAACAGCACGGACGTCCCGCCCCCGCCGTCGACGACGCCGAAGCCTTCGAAGCGCGTGCCGCCGGCGTCGCCCCTCAGCTGGACGGTCTGGACGGCCTCGATGGCCGGCGCCGGGCCGGCCGCATGGGCCGCCGTCGCGGCGGCCGGACCGCACAGGGTGATCATCAACAGCCGGGTCAAGCGCATGTGCATGGGGTCTCCATTCGGTATCGTCGTGTTCGGGACAGGCGGAATTCTACTCCACGTCGGTTATCGATATCCGCATTGCCCCTCGTCCGCCGATGCCGGGGCGGTCAGAACGCGTGCCTGATGCCCGTGATGACGCCGTTCTGCGCCATGCCCGCCCCGACCGCGCCGCCCGCGGACAGCGCGACCGCCGCCGTACCGCTGTTGCTCACGTGGCCGATCGCGACGTAGGTCGATGTGCGCTTCGAGAAGTCGTAGATCGCGCGCAGCATATACAGGTTGCTGTCGTTGCCGCTGTTCTTGTAGTCCAGGCGGCCGGCCAGGCCGTCGACCGTCACGGCCGGCGACAGTTTATAGGCGCCGTCGAAGTAATACAGGTTGCTGCGCGGCGTGGCCGTGGAGCCTTCGTTGTCGCGCACGACGGCGCCGGCCGCCAGGCGCCAGGCGTCAAATTTAGTGTAGCCGGCCAGGTGGATGCGGCTGTCCGTCAGGTTGCTCGTCGTGAGGCCCGCCGCCGCGCCCGTGCCGCCGTTCTTGCGGTCGTAGGCGCTTGTGATGCCCCACGTCGGGGTGTCGTAGCGCAGCATGGCCGACCACTCGCGGCAGGCCTGCGCGTCGGCCGCCGCCTCGCCCGGGCAATTGGTGCCGCCCGGACCGCCCGCGCTCGACACGTCGCGACCGAGGCTGTACGAGGCGCCGACCGTCACCGCACCGAACGTGCCCTTGTAGGCAACCGAGTTGTCCGTGCGGCCGTTCGGGATGCCCGCGTCGAGCGAGCCGAGGCCGTACTGCGCCGGGCCGATGATCTCCACTTCCGGCATCGAGTTGTACAGCATGTTGTAGTTGCGTCCCAGGGTCACCTGGCCCCAGCTGCCGGCCAGGCCCACCCACGCCTGGCGGCCGAACAGGCGGTTGCCCTGGCCCGTCGTGCCGCTGTCCGTGTAGATGCCCGTCTCCAACGTGAAGATCGCCTTCAGGCCGCCGCCCAGATCTTCGGTGCCGCGGAAGCCGATCCGCGACGGGAACATGCCGCCGCCGAGGCTCGGCATCCAGGTGCGGCTGTGGCCCGCCGCGTCGGCGTTCGTGTTGTAGTCGATGGCGGTGTCCAGCATGCCGTACATCGTGACGTTGGTCTGTGCGTGGGCGGCGCCGCACGCGGCGATGGCGGCGATGGCGATGATCTTTTTCATGGAATCTCCTTCAGTTTTTGTGAATGCATGTCGTCGT
This sequence comes from Massilia sp., assembly GCA_045810485.1. Taxonomy (GTDB): domain Bacteria; phylum Pseudomonadota; class Gammaproteobacteria; order Burkholderiales; family Burkholderiaceae_D; genus Telluria. Next base: position 10,085 of record JBJMVU010000202.1, read on the forward strand.
GGGCGGCGCAGGGACGAGCGCCGCCCGGGCGGGACGCGCGTGGCGTCCGCCTTTCTCGTGTTCAGAGGGAATGAGCGCGCCCGCGGATCAGGACCCGGCGCCGTCCTTGTTCCAGTCGGCCGTGTCGGCGGCGCCCTTGCCGGCGACCGAGTAGAGGGCCTTCGTGTTGCGGGTCTTCTGGAAATCTTCCAGCGACTCGCCGCGCATGGCGGCATAGATGTGCAGGTTCGAGACGCCGACCACCGCGCCCAGCTTCTCCAGCAGGAAGAAGATGACGCCGTACCGGATCATGCCGCGCCAGTCGCGCCGCGTGATCAGGTCGCGTTCCTCCTGCGTGAGCCCCGCTTCCTCGTAGGTGGCGCCAGGGTCGGCCAGGAAGCGCGCGCGGAATGCGGGCTCGATCAACTGGTGCAGATAGCGGTTGACGCGGTAGTGCGCCACGCTGCGCTCGAGCGTGAACGGATACGTGCCCTCCAGTTCCTCCGCGCCCGCCGTCTCGTGCGCGATGTGCGCGCGGTGCTCGGCGTTGGCGCGGGCCATGCGCGCCGGGTCGACCGCGACATCGCTTTCGTACACGGCCACCGCGATGCCCGTCATCGACGGCAGGTAGTATTCCCGGTGCAGTGCTTTGATCCGGGCCGGCATCGCGCCGCGCATCACCATCCACATGATGATCTCGGCGCCTTCCCAGCCGCCCAGCTTGGCCAGCTCGGCCTGCGTCATGTTCAGGATGACTTCGGGGTCCTTCTCGAACAGGTCGAGGAACTCGTTGTCCCACGACGTGTTGTTGAAGCCGCAGCGTTCGCCGTGCACCTGGTGCGACAGGCCGCCGGTGGCGACGATGGCCACCGTCAGGTCGTCGTCCGGATAGCTCTCGATGGCGCGGCGCAGGGCCTGGCCCAGCTTGAAGCAGCGGCGCGCGGACGGCACCGGGAACTGCAGCACGCCACACTGCAGCGGCACGATGGTCCCGGGCCATCCGCCGTCTTCCTGTTGCGGCCACATGATCGACAGCGGCGAGAAGCAGCCATGATCGAGCGGCTTGCCCTGGAAGAACGACATGTCGAATTCGTCCGCGACCAGCGACTGGCCGATGTGCCGCGCCAGCGCCGCATGGCCGCCCACGGCCGGCAGGTCGCGCGCGCCGCCGCCCTCGTCGGCCGGCAGCCAGCGGTCGCCGATACCGAGCGCGAACGCCGAGTAGTGATCGAAGAAGAACGAGGTCACGTGGTCGTTGTAGACGACCAGCAGGACGTCCGGCTTCTTGTCAGTCAACCATAGTCGCACCGGTTCGTACGCCTTGAAGATCGGCGCCCAGACGGCGTCGTTCTGCTTGTTGGCGTCCAGGGCGAAGCCGATGGTCGGGGTGTGCGAGGAGGCGATTGCGCCGATGATCCTGGCCATGATATTTCCTTATGCGGTTGCCGGCACGGCCCGCGCCGCGAACCGGGTGAAGACGATGGACAGCGCGGCGAGCGTGGCCGGGATGGCGAGGATCGCGATCACCGCCGAGAAGCCCCAGCCCAGCGACAGCAGGATCCCGCCCGCGGCCGAGCCGAAGATGCTGCCGAAGCGGCCGATGCCCTGCATCCAGCTGACGCCCGTGGCGCGGACGGCCGTCGGGTAGCATTGCGGCGCGAAGGCGTTCAGGCCGGTCTGGGCGCCGCTCATGCAGAAGCCCGCCAGCAGCACGAGGATACCGAAGAAAGCCGATTCCACGCTGCTCGACGCGACCGTCAGGATGAACGCGGCGCCGCCCACGTACGTCGCGGCGATGACCTTGTTCGGCGTCCACCGGTCCATCAGCCAGCCGACGAACAGCGCGCCGACGGTGCCGCCGAGCTGGAACAGCGCCGTGATGTTGGCGGCGCGCTCGATCGGCAGGCCCGCGTCCTTGATCAAGGTCGGCAGCCAGCCCGACAGCAGATAGATCACCAGCAGGCCCATGAAATACGTGGCCCACAGCGACAGCGTGATGCCGCGGAACGCGGGCGCCAGCAGCGCGCCGACCTTGGCCTTGCCTTCGATTTTCTGCTCGCTGATCGTGAACGCGGCGCCCGCCGGCACGTCGCCGCCGACGACACGCTGGAGCGTGGCGGCGATGCGCGCCGCCGGATACTTGTTGACGACCAGGAAACGCACGGATTCCGGCACGAGGAACACGTAGAACGGCAGGCAGGCGAGCGGAAGCGCGCCGCCGACGACCAGCACCATGCGCCAGCCGTATTGCGGCAGCAGCGCGGCCGCGCCGAAGCCGACGAGGGCCGACCCCAGGTTAAAACCCGTGAACATGATGGCGAGCAGCGTGCCGCGGCGCGCCTCCGGCACGTATTCGGACAGCAGGGTCGTCGTGTTGGGCATGGCGGCGCCGAGACCGAGGCCGGTCAGGAAGCGCAGCGCGGACAGCGACACGACGTCGTTCGCCTGCGAGGCCAGCACGCTGAACAGGCCGAACCAGCCGACGGCGACCATCAACAGGCGCTTGCGGCCGTAGCGGTCGGACAACGGGCCGATCATCAGCGCGCCGATGGCCAGGCCGATCGGCGCCGCGCTCATCACGACGCCGAACGCCGCCTTGGAAATGCCCCACTCCTTCGTGATCGCCGGGGCGAGGAAGCCCATGATGGCGACGTCGATGCCGTCCGTGGTGATGATGAGGAAGCAGAGGAACAGCAAGAGCCACTGGTAGCCGGACATGGTGCGGCCGTTGATGTGCGCCCGCACATCGAGGGTGTGTGCCGTATTCATTAAGTCTCCTGGTGGAATACACGTGTTATGGGCGGCGTCGCCGCCATGTGCCTGCCGGCGCCTGGAACGTCTACGACCGTAGATTCCCGGCTCCATCAGTTTCCCAGTGTACGTTTGGACTTGCCTTAATGTATTGCTTTCGGCCACCCCAGCGTTGCAATCTGCTTATTGCGGCTTTCCAGACCAGGTTGCGCCCAGCCGCTGCAGATCCTCGATCAGGGCGCACGCGCCGGGCGACAGGTGCGCACCGCGCCGCGTGGTGATACCGATGTCGCGCTCCATGCCGCGCAGCGCGAAACGCAGTTCGACCAGCTGGCCGGCGCGGATCTCGTGGTACAGCTGGTGCAGGGAGAGCGCGGTCAGCATGTCGCTCGACAGCAACAGGCCGCGCGCGAGGGCGAGGTCGCCCGTCTCGACGACGGGCGCCGGCGGCACGACGCCCTCGCCCTCGAAGAAGCGGTCGAACCGTTCGCGCAGCGGCGTGCCGGCGCGCGACAGCACCCAGGGATAGCGCGCCAGGTCGCGCATCGCGATCCGCTTCTGGCCCGCGAGCGGATGCCCCGCGCGCGCCACCAGTGCGACCTTGTCCTCGAACAGCGGTTCCGACACGAACGCCACGCCCATCGATGGACGCAGGGCGCCGAGGATGAAGTCGATGCGCCCGCTCAGCAGGCCGGCCGTCAGCTCGTCATAAGGACTTTCGAGCGAACGGATGACGAGGTGCGGATGCCGGGCCTGGACCGCGGCGATGGCGAGCGGCAGGAATTGCGAGCGCGCCAGCGGCAACGCGCCGATCGTCACCACGCCGCGCACGACACCCGCCAGCGCCGCGATATCCTCGGGTATGTGGCGCAGTTCGGCGAGGACGCGTTCGAACCGTTCGATCCAGCGCCGGCCGGCGTCGGTCGGCAACATGCCGTGCGCGGTACGGAGGAACAGCGGCTGCCCGAGCATGTTCTCCAGGTGCGTGATCGCCTGGCTGATGGCCGACTGCGACGCGTCCAGCGCATGCGCCACGCCGGGCATGTAATGGACTTCGGCGAGCAAGGCCGCCGCCTGCAGCCGGCGTTCGTTCAGCAAAGCCTCGATGCCGCCGACCTTGCCGCCGACCTTGCCGCCCGTATGCTCGCCGTTCCTTCCGCTCATGCGCAGCGCGTCGTCGCGCACCTCGCGCAACTCGGCTTCGATGCGGTCGGCGCGCAGCCGGACCGTCTCGCCCGCGCTGGTCAGCAGCATGCCGCGCCCCTTCCGCTCGAACAGTTGCACGTCCAGGCTCTCTTCCAGCGCGGCCACCGAGCGGGCCACGGCGGACGACGCGCGAAACAGGCTTTCCGCGGAGCGCCGAATGCCGCCGGACGCGGCGACGGCGCTGAAGGCGTGGAGGTGGCGCAGGCTGACGAGTGGCATGGTGCGGAAACCCAAGTGAAAAACAACGATAAGCAGATTAGAACAAACTCGTGCACACAAAGCAACCATGCAACCCGGGGCGGCGCCGATACTGGCGGCACAACAACGCACATATCGACCGCGACCATGACCACCGACCACCATTCCGACCTCGTCCCGGTGCCCTGCATCCTGATGCGCGGCGGGACGTCCCGCGGGCCGTTCTTCCTCGACTCCGACCTGCCTCCCGATCCGGCCCTGCGCGACCGCGTGCTGCTTGCGGCCATGGGGTCGCCCGACAAGCGCCAGATCGACGGCCTGGGCGGCGCCCATCCACTGACGAGCAAGGTCGGCATCGTCCGCCGCAGCAAGACGCAAGGCGTCGACCTCGACTTCCTGTTCGCCCAGCTGCAGCCGGACAGCGACACCGTCGACACGTCGCCCAACTGCGGCAACATGCTCGCCGCCGTGCTGCCGTTCGCGCTCGAACGCGGCCTGTTGCCTGTCCAGCAGAGCACGACCACGGCGCGCGTGCTGACCCTAAACACCGGCATGCAGTGCGACGTCACCGTGCAGACGCCCGGCGGCCGCCTGCGGTACACGGGGGACGCGCGCATCGACGGCGTGCCCGGCGCCGCGGCGCCGATCACCATCGACTTTCTCGACACCGCCGGTTCCGTGTGCCCGTCGCTGCTGCCGACGGGCCGTGTGCTGGACCGTATCGACGGCATCGACGCCACGCTCATCGACAACGGCATGCCGATGGTGCTCGTGCGCGCGGCCGACATGGGGGTCACGGGCTATGAAGGCGTGGCCGAACTGAATGCGGACGACGCATTGAAAGCGAGGCTGGAAGCGCTGCGCCTGGCCGCCGGCCCGCTGATGGGGCTCGGCGACGTGGCGACGAAAAGCTACCCGAAGATGTGCCTGGTCGCCGCGCCGCGCGAGGGCGGCAGCGTCGCGACGCGCTGCTTCATCCCGCACGTGTGCCACGAGGCGATCGGCGTGCTGGCCGCCGTCACCGTCGCCACCGCGTGCGTGCTGGAAGGCGCGGTCACGCAGGGCATCGCGAGCGTGTCCACGGGTCTCCTCAAGACGGTCTCGGTGGAGCATCCGACCGGGGAATTCAGCGTCGAGCTGGGGCTCGACAAGGACAATCCGCAGCAGGTGATTCGTGCCGCCCTGCTGCGCACCGCGCGCCCGATCATGCGCGGCGAGGTACTGGTATCGCAAGACACTTGGAGAGGAAACTGATATGCGCAAGCCCCTGGTCATCGACTGCCACGGCCATTACACGACGGCGCCGAAAGCGCTGGAAGACTGGCGCAACGCGCAGGTCGCGAACCTGAAGACGCCCGCACTGGGCCCGAGAGTAGCGGACCTGAAGATCAGCGACGACGAACTGCGCGAGTCGATCGAGACGAACCAGCTGCGCCTGATGAAGGAAAGGGGCTCGGACCTGACGATCTTTTCGCCACGCGCCAGCTTCATGGCGCACCACATCGGCGACGTCGGGACGAGCGCCACCTGGGCCGCGATCTGCAACGAGTTGTGCTACCGCGTGGCGCAGCTGTTCCCCGATCACTTCATCGGCGCCGCGATGCTGCCGCAATCGCCCGGCGTCGATCCGCGCACGTGCATCCCCGAGCTGGAGCGGTGCGTGAAGGAATACGGCATGGTCGGCATCAACCTGAATCCGGACCCGTCCGGCGGCCACTGGACGTCGCCGCCCTTATCCGACCGCCACTGGTATCCGGTCTACGAAAAGATGGTCGAACACGACATCCCGGCGATGATCCACGTGTCGACGAGCTGCAACCCGTGCTTCCACACGACGGGCGCGCACTACCTGAACGCCGACACGACCGCATTCATGCAGTGCCTGACGAGCGATCTGTTCAAGGATTTCCCGACGCTGAAATTCCTGATCCCGCACGGCGGCGGCGCGGTGCCTTACCACTGGGGCCGGTTCCGCGGCCTCGCGCAGGAGATGAAGAAGCCGCTGCTGGACGAGCACCTGCTGAACAACATCTACTTCGATACCTGCGTGTACCACCAGCCGGGCATCGACCTGCTCACGAAAGTCATCCCGACGAAGAACGTGCTGTTCGCGTCGGAGATGATCGGCGCCGTGCGCGGCATCGATCCGGAAACGGGCCACTACTACGACGACACGAAACGCTACATCCAGGCTGCGGCGCTCTCCGACGAAGACCGCTTCCATATCTTCGAAGGCAATGCCCGCCGCGTATTCCCGCGCCTGGACGCCGCCCTGGAACAGAAAGGATTTTAAGACATGAACACGCCGCTGATGCATCAACTGGGCGTTGTAAAACGCAACATCGAACGGGCGGACCGCGCCGCGACCGAGCGCCTCGGGAAGCTCGGCAGCGCGACCGTCCACGAGGCGATGGGCCGCGTCGGCCTGCTGAAGCCCTGCATGCGGCCGATCTTCCCCGACCAGCAGGTGTCGGGAACCGCCGTGACGGTGCTGCTGCACCCGGGCGACAACTGGATGATGCACGTGGCCGCGGAACAGATCCAGCCGGGCGACATCGTCGTGGCGGCCATCACGGCCGAATGCACGGACGGCTATTTCGGCGACCTGCTGGCGACGAGCTTCATGGCGCGCGGCGCGAAGGCGCTCGTGATCGACGCGGGCGTGCGCGACGTGCGCGTGCTGAAGGAGATGGGTTTTCCCGTCTGGAGCAAGGCCATCAGCGCCAAGGGCACGATCAAGGCGACGCTCGGTTCGGTGAACATCCCGGTGATCTGCGCCGGCGCGCTCGTGAACCCGGGCGACGTGATCGTGGCCGATGACGACGGTGTCGTCGTCGTGCCGGCGGCGGACGCGGCACGCGTCGCCGACGTGGCCGGGAAGCGCGAATCGTTCGAGGGCGAGAAGCGCGCGAAGCTGGCGGCGGGCGTGCTGGGCCTGGACATGTACAGGATGCGCGAGCCGCTGGCGGCCGCGGGCCTGAAGTACATCGACTGACGGACCGCGCTACAAGAAGCGCGCCCCGCCCTGCCAGACCAGCTGCATCCCGGTCACGAACAGGCAGGCCTGCGATATCCGGTAGAACCACACGAGGTTGATCCGGTCCTGCAGCCAGATCCCCAGCCGCACACCCAGCGGCACCAGCGGCGCCAGCACGAAGCTGGTGCCGAGGTTATCGGGCGACAGCTGACCCAGCCACGCGTACGGGACCAGCTTGACCGCGTTGACGGCCGCGAAGAACACGCTGATGGTGGCCACGTAGCGCACCTTGTCCATCCGCTGCGGCAGCAGGTAGACCATGGCGGGCGGCCCGCCGGCATGGGCGAGGAAGCTGGTCAGGCCCGACACCGCCGACCAGAACATGCCTTTCGCCGCGGAAGGCCCGGCCGGGCGCTGATGCGCGGCCAGGCCCAGCACGTTGTTGATGGTGAAGGCCACCGCGATGCCGCCGATCAGGATACGGATGACGTCCTCGCCCAGCATGCCGAAGGTGAGGAAACCGGCCACGATGCCGAGAAAGGCGCCCGGCAGCATGATGCGCAAGGTCGGCTTGTCCCACTTGCCGAAGTAGGCGCCCAGCCCGACGAGGTCCATCAGGCACAACACCGGCAGCAGGATCGCGGCCGCCTGGACGGGCGAGATCGCGAGCGCCATCAGCGGCACGCCCACGCCGCCGAGCACGCCGCCGAAGCCCCCTTTCGAAATACCGGTCAGCAGGACGGCCGGCACGGCGACGGCATAGAACAGCGGGTCGGCGATCAGCATGGCGACAGGGCCGACACCAGTTGCCGGATCAGGTTTTTCACGGTGGGCGACCCTTCGCTGCGCCGGAAGATGGCGGCCAGCTCCGACGTGACGGGTTCGCCGGCCAGCGGTTTGTAGACCACGTCCGGCAGCACCAGCGTCGCCGCCACCACGTCGGGGACGACCGCGACACCCATCCACAGCGACACCTCGGTCAACACCGTCAACAGATTGCCGGGCACGGAGGCGATGCGGGGCACGAAACCGCCGCGCCGCCCGACCTCGCGCGTGCCGAGGTCCTGCTCGGGCACGACGAAATCGTCGTCCGCCAGCTCACGGGCGTCGACCGCGGCGGCGCCGGCCAGGCGGTGGCTGGCCGGCAGCGCGACGCAGAAACGGTTGCGCTGCACGACGTGCACGCGCAGTTCGTCCGGCAGCGCCATCGGCAGGCGCACGAAGCCGACGTCCACCTGGCCCTCAGCGACGAGGCCCGGCAGCCGCCCCATCGGCAGTTCGCTCGCCTGCAGCTGCACGTCCGGCCACTCGGCGCGGAAGCGGCGCATCTGCTGCTGCAGGATGCCGGCCAGCGCGGCGGACCCCACATAGCCGACCACGATCCGCCCAAGCTCGCCGCGGCCGGCGCGGCGTCCCACGCTGACGGCCTGGTCGAACCGCAGCAGGCTGGCGCGCGCCTGCTCGAGAAACAGCTCGCCGGCGGCGGTCAGGCGCACGCTGCGTTTGGTCCGCTGCAGCAGCCGGGCGTGCAGCGTCCGCTCGATTTCCTGGATCTGCACGGTCAGCGTGGAGGGGGCGATGCCCAGCCGTTCGGCGGCGCGGGAGAAATGCAGCTCCTCGGCCACCGCCACGAAATAGCGAAAATGTCGCAGCTCCATCGGTCTCCATGCAGTCTCAGTATTCGGCAAGAACGAATTATTCCATCTTTTGCCGTTAATGAATGAAATTTCCGGATCGGTTGTAATGAACGTCCCCGTCCGCTCCCTGGAGACTTCACGATGCATTCCGACGCCCCGATGCGCCCCTCGACGAAGCCGTTGCTGCTGACGGCCTCGCTGGGCTGCGCCGTCACGGTCCTCGACACGAACCTGGTGGGGATCGTCCTGCCGACCATTGCACGCGAGCTGGCGGCGACGTTCGCCGACATCGAATGGGTCGTGAGCGCCTACCTGCTGTGCTTCGCGGCCCTGCTGCTGCCCGCGGGCGCCATCGCCGACCGGGCCGGGCGCCGGCGCGTGCTGCTGCTGGGCCTCGCCATCTTCGCCGCGGCCTCGCTGGCGTGCGGCGCCGCGCCGGGCGCCCGGGCGCTCTGCCTGGCCCGCGCCGCGCAGGGCGTGGGCGCGGCCTTCCTGCTCGCGCCGTCGCTGGCCGTGATCGGGCACGCCTTCCATGGCGAGCGGGAACACGCCCGCGTGTGGGCGTTCTGGGGCACGATCATGGGCCTGACGATGGTGTGTTCGCCGCTGATCGGCGGCGTCATCAGCCACTGGCTCGGCTGGCGCTGGGCGTTTTTCGTCAACCTGCCCGTGTGTGCCGGGCTGGCGCTCGCCGTCGTGCGCTGCGTGCCCGAATCGCGCGGCGCGGCGCAGCGGACGCTCGACCTGCCCGGCATCGTCCTGTTCGCGTCGGCCATGTTCGTCTTCACCTGGACGCTGATCTCCGGGCCCGCCCAGGGCTGGACCAGCCCGGCCGTGCTGGCGCGCGCCGCCGCGGCGCTGGGCCTGTTCGCGCTGTTCATCACGGCCGAACGCCGCGTCCGCGCGCCGATGCTCGACCTGTCGCTGTTCGCGCGGCGGCGCTTCGCCGGCGCCATCGTGGCCATGCTGGCGTATGCCGCCGCCGCCCAGGTCATGGCCTCCCTGCTGCCGCTGTACCTGCAGAATGCGCGCGGCGCCGGCGCGCTGGAGGCCGGCGTCGGCATGCTCCCCTTCGCCCTCGCGATGCTGGTGCTGCCGATGGCCGGACGGCGCCTGGCCGCGTTCATGGCCGGCTACCGGATCCTGGGGCTGGGCCTCGCGGTCGTCGCGGCGGGCAACCTGGTCATGATGTGGGCGGCGACCATGCCGGGCAACCGGCTGCTGGACGCCGTCGGCATGGCGATCCTCGGCGCGGGCGGGGGCCTGCTGAACGGCGAGACCCAGAAGGCCATCATGGGCGCCGTCCCGCCGGAGCGCGCGGGCATGGCGTCCGGCATCAGCACCACGTCGCGCTTCTGCGGCATCCTGCTGGGCTTCGCCGGCATCGGCGCCGTGCTGGCCAGCGACGCGCGCGGTGTCGCATCCGGGTTCGCGCATGGCTTTCTGGCAGCCGCGATCGCCGCGGCGGTGGCGAGCATCATCGTGGTCGGGTGCATGCGCGTTGCGCAGCCGGACGAAAAAAGTCCGCACCGCGCGTCGGGCACGGTACGGACCAGATAGCGACAAACTCCCGACGCACG
>JBJMVU010000203.1:0-13850 GCA_045810485.1 Massilia sp.
ACGCAGAACGCGATCATCCACGGCGGCCGGCTCGATCCGGGCGTGGAGCTGTTGTCGAAACCCTACCGGCGCGAAAAACTGGCGGGCAAGGTGCGCCAGCTGCTCGGCGAGAAGGAGACCGAACCGGCGCCGGCGCCCGCCGCGGCGGCCCCGCGCCAGGCGGCGTCCACCGGCCTGCGCGTACTGCTCGTCGAAGACGACGACCAGGCGCGCGAGCTGTACCGCGACATCCTGCTGGCGGCCGGCTTCCATGCCGACGAGGCGCCCACCGCGCACGACGCCCTCGCCATGCTGGCGCGCGACCGCTATCACGCGGCCGTCGTCGACGACAGCCTGCCCGACCTGGACGGCCTCGCGCTGGCCCGGCGCATCGTCGAGCGCCATCCAGCCGTGGCGATCGTGTTCGCGTCGGGCTACGGCAGCCTGGTGGCGGGCGCCGCCGACGTGACGGCGCGCGTGCTGACGAAACCGTTCACCGACCTGCAGCTGAAGCAGGCGCTGCTGGCTGCCGTCGCGGAAAAACGTGACGCGTCACGCCACGCCTGACCAACCGGCTCAAACGCGGATATCGCCGAAAAAACCCAGTTGCAGGCTGGACGCGATGCGCTGGGCCACCGCCAGGGCCTCCGTCGCGCCGTCGATGCCGAACACGTCGATGGCGGTCAGGCGGAACAGCGTGAGCCAGCGGACGAAGTGTTCCGTCTCGATGCCCGACAGCGCCATGTGCTTGCCGAACACATTGCCCTGGAACTCGCCTGTGCCGAGCAGGACCTTGGTCCAGAACGCGTACATGCGCGGCATGTGCTCGTGCCACCGTCCGGCCAGCTTCGCCTCGAACACGGGGGACAGCACGGCATCGTCGCGCACGCGCGCGTAAAACGTGTCGACCAGCTGGATGATCGACGATTCGGTGATGGCGGGGGAGGGCATTGCTCGCTCGGAAAAACGGGGTGTACTGGATTCTAGCAAATATGCATCTAAAATGCATCTTCATCCGTTCGACGCCCTGCGCGGACGCCTATGCCGCGTCAAGCCAGCGGCTCCCGACACGCCCGCCGGCGCCCTCGTCATCCATGTCGACGGCGCCCCCGACACCGGCTCATGGGGCCGACGGGCCGGCGGCCGTCTTCTGGCCCGCTTCGGGCAGCAGCACGACCTGGACATAATTGTCCTTGTCGAGGTAGCGCTGGGCGGCCGTGCGCACGTCGGCCGCCGTCAGTTTCTCCATCTCCGCCGTGATCGTCAGCAGGCGTTCCGGCGGCGTGCCGTCGAGCAGCGAGGCTTGCAGGTTCTGCAGCCAGTACTCGTTCTCGTGCTGCTGCCGCTGCGTGTTCTGGCGCCAGTTGGCCTTGACCTTGTCCAGCTCGGCCCGGGTCGGGCCGTCCTTGCGGACGCTGTCGATTTCGGCGAACAGCGCGGCGACGACCTGGTCGACTTTTTCCGGGCCCGTCGGGAGCTGGGCACTGATCTCGTAGTGCTCGTAGGGCGTACGATTGACGTTGCCCGTCAGCTGGCCGGCATAGATCAGGCCCAGCTTTTCGCGCAGCACGGCATTGATGCGCAGGTTCATCACTTCGACGAGCGCGTTCATGCGCAGCGTCTCGGCCGGCGACCACGTGGCCGGGCCGGCGAACGTCAGCGACACGATGCTCTTCGGTTCGAGGCCGGCCCGGATCTCCTTCCTGACGACGCCCTTCGCCACGCGCAGGCCGCTGTCGCGATAAGCGAGGGGAAGGTCGGGCGTCGGCAAGGTGCCGAGGTAGGCCGCGACGAGCGGCTTGATCGCCGCGACGTCGAAGTCGCCGACGAGGACGAAGGTCATGCCTTTGGCGCTCGAAAAGCGCGCGCGGTACACGGCGACGCTGCGGTCCAGGTCGATCCGCTGCGTGTAGTCGGACTCGAACAGGTGCGGGCGGTAGGGGTGGTCCCCATACAGCGTGGCCATCACGCCCTGGAAGAAGCGCACCTCGGGCATGGCCGCCATGTTGCGCGACATCTGCACCAGGTTGTCCTTGTAGTTCTTGTACAGCCCCTCGTCGCGCCGCACGCCGGCAAAGCGCAGCCACACCATCTGGAACATCGTCTCGAGGTCTTCCGCGCCGCTGCCGGCGTGGCCGTTGACTTCGTCCATGGTCGCGTTGAGGTTCAGCTTCACCTCGGCATTGCGGCCGGCCAGCATCCGTTGCAGGTCCACCGGCGCGAACTCGCCGGTGCCCATGTCCGCGACGAGGGTGGCGGCGGCGGCGGCGCTCGGCATGTCCTGCGCGTCGTACAGCCAGGTGCCGCCGAAACGCCTGGCGCCCAGCAGCACCTGGTCCTTGTGGAAGGCGCTCGGCTTGAGGATGACCTGGACGCCGTTCGACAACGTCAGCCGGGTGAGGCCCAGGGTCGCGTCGCGGGTTTCGGCGACGATGCCGCCCGGCTTGCCCGGACGTTCCATCAACTGTTTCGCGAGCACCTTCTCGGTACGCGCCGTGACCTGCGTGCGCGCGGCGGCCGCCGCGTCGGCCAGCAGTTGCGCCTCCGTCGGCGCCGGCCCGCCCTTGGTATTGCCCGCGAACGCGATCAGCCTGCCGGCGTCCGCCGGGAATGCCTTGCGTGCGGCCGCGTTGACGTCGTCCAGGCGGATGGCCGGCAGCAGCTCCTGGACCAGGCGGAGCTCGGCCTCGACGCCCGGGATGGTTTCGCCGGTCAGGAAATTGCGGATGTACTCGCCGACATAGGCGGCCGAATCGGTGGTGTTGCGCTCCTTGTAGAACCCTTCCATCTTGTTCAGCCAGGTCTTGCGCGCACGTTCCAGCTCCGCCTCCGTGAAACCGTACTGGCGCACCCGCTGCTGTTCTTCCTCCAGCGCCTTGAGCGCCGGGGCCAGGCCGCCGGCGCCCAGGCCGGCGATCGCCACATAGGCCTTGTGGCGTGGGCTGAGCGGACCGTCGGCGCCCGCCGCGAACAGCCAGGGCGCATTACCCTGCTGCGCCAGTTCGGCGAACCGCTGGTTCAGCATGATCGCGAACAGGGCCCGTACCGTCTTGTCGCGGTAGCCGGCATACGTGCCGGATTCCGGCTCCAGCCGCACCGGATAGTGCAGGGTCACCGTGTTGATCGGCATCTCGTCGTCCGCGAACACGAACGCCTCGGTGGCCGCGCGCGGGGCGATGTCCGCCCAGGTGCGGGCACGTTCCGTGGACGGGTTCTTCAGGCCGGCGAAATGGGCCTTGACCAGGCGCTCCGCCTCGGCCGGCGCGATGTCGCCGACGACGACCACGGCCATCAGGTCCGGCCGGTACCAGTCGCGGTAGAAGCGGCGCAGGGCCTCGGGCTGCGCGGTGCGGATCACGTCTTCCTTGCCGATCGGTTCGCGCAGCGCATAGCGCGAACCGTTGAACAGCTTCGGCATCAGCGCCTGCTGCATGCGCTGCGGCGCGCCCTTGCGCAGGCGCGCTTCCTCGAGGACGATCGCGCGCTCCTTGTCGATGTCGTCCGCGTTCAGCGTGACGCCGTGCGCCCAGTCCTCCAGCACCGTGAACGCCTTCTCCACGTTCTCCTTGCGGTCGGTCGGCACGGGCAGCATGTACACCGTCTCGTCCAGGCTCGTGTAGGCGTTCAGGTCGGCGCCGAACTTCACGCCGATCGATTGCAGGTACGAGACCAGTTCCTGCTTTTTAAAATGGGTCGAACCGTTGAAGGCAAGGTGTTCGACCATGTGCGCGAGACCCTGCTGGTCGTCGTCCTCGAGCACGGAACCCGCCTTGACGACGAGACGCAGCTCGACGCGGTGCTCGGGCTTGGCGTTCTGCCGGATGTAGTACGTGAGGCCGTTCGCCAGCTTGCCGACCTTCACCTGCGGCCCGACGGGCACCGGGGCGTTCAGGTCGATGGCCGCGGCGGCGGGCAGCAAAGTTGCCAGGGCGGCGGCGAGCACGGTGGCACGAAACGGGAAGGGCATCCGGACATCCTTTGTAATCGTTTTCAAGACAGACAAGCTTAGCAAAGGCGAACGGCGCATAAATACACCGATTGTCACTTGTACACATTATTTGCTCGAATGAACCGGATTGACGACACCGGCACGTCGAATGTCTTGCGGGAACGTACCGTACCCGGTTAAGGTAGGCGCGTTCCAATCCGCCGCCATGCGATGGATTGTTGTGTTAGCCTTTCTTGGCGGCAATCTAAGTGAAAGGAGCGGCGTGGAATCCCAAGTCAAATCTTCCGTGATGGACGCCATCGGCGACACCCCCGTCGTCAGGCTGGGGCGCGTGTTCGCCGGCAGCGACGTGGTCGCGAAACTGGAGTACATGAACCCGGGCGGCAGCATCAAGGACCGCATGGTGCGGCACATGCTGAGAAGCCTGCCGGCGGAGACGGCGCGCGTCGTCGAGAGCTCGTCCGGCAACACCGGCGCCGCGCTCGCGATGGCCAGCGCCGTGCTGGGCCTGCAATGCGACGTGACGGTGCCGCAGACCACGAGCATCGAAAAGATCAAGCGCATCCGCGCCTACGGGGCCGAGGTGCACCTGTGCGCGCCGGACGACGGCAGCGACCCGGCCGCCGGCTACCACGCCGTCGCCGAGCGCCTGGCGCAGGGGAAGAACGTCCACTACCTCGACCAGTACCGTTCGGCGCTGAACCGCGAGGCCCATTACCGCGACACGGGCCCGGAACTTTGGCGCCAGGTCGCGGGCGAGATCGACGTGTTCGTGTGCGGCATCGGCTCGGGCGGGACGATCTCCGGCATCGGCCGCTACCTGAAGGAACAGAAGCCGGGCCTCGTCGTGATTGGCGTGGAACCGCGCAACTCGGCCTACCGCAAGCTCGTCACCGACACGCCCGCCGACGGGCCGTTCGCGAGCGTCGTCGAAGGCGTGGGCAAGCGCCAGGCGTCGAGCAGTTTCGACCCCGCAATCGTCGACGACGTCGTGCAGGTGGCCGACGACGATGCGCTGGCCTGGTGCCACCGGCTGGCCGCGGAAGAGGGCATCCTGGCGGGCGGGTCGAGCGGCTGCGTCACGGCCGGCATCGCGCAGCTTCTGCCTCGCCTCGCGGGCAAGCGTGTGGCCACCGTGTTTCCGGACTCGGGCGTGTACTATCTCTCCAAGTACTTCTGATTACCTGATTAGGGATCCGGACCGTGTCCGACCTCATCGCCCTGCTCGGCGCCCGCATCCCGGCCAACCTCGCGCCGTTCATGCTGGCCAACGTCACGGCGCCCGCCGTGCGCGGGGCGCCGCACGGCCCGGACGTCTTCATGCGCCGGCTCGGCTGTCCGTGCGGCAGCTGGGAGCTGAAGCTGCGCACGGCGCGGCGGCGCGAGCGGTGCGGACTGTTCGGCCGCAAGACGGTTGCGACGCCCGTGGCGCCCGTGCACGCCGCATGTCCCGTATGCGGGCGCGAAGTGCTGTTGTTCGACCCCACGCTGCACGGCTGGCACGGTCGCCACGGCGACGGCGTGCGGCCGCGCGCGGACGACGAGGAGTGGTTCGGCGACGTGGCCGGCGAAGTCGTCGTCAGCTATGCCTATCGCGCCGAAGACGCGTACCGCGCCATGCTGGCGGACGGCTGCCCCGACCCGCAGGACTGGTTCGACTGCTTCGCCGTGGTGTTCCGCGCGCCCGGCGCCCAGCCGGTGCTCGTGCTGGCCGACGCGTGCGGCCAGGTTCCGTAATCGTCAGCGCCGGCCGGACAGATAGGCGACCCCGTCGGGCCCGTAACTCTCGCGATGGGGCTCGTCGCGGCGCAGGTGGAACACGTCGCCGGGGCGGTAGATCTTGATCTCGCCGCCGGCGTGCAGGCGGATCTCGCCTTTCAGGACCAGCGCCTTCGCTTCGAACGGGTGCGCGTGGTCGGCCAGCGTGCCGTTCGGCGCGCGCTCGACGATGACCGGTTCCGCATAGCCTTCCAACTTGAGGGTGTCGAGGAATTCCTGTTGTTCCATGCTGGGCTCGCAAAGGTGGGAGTGCGTGATGGCCGAGTGTATCATCGGTCCATGTCCACGCTCATCCCCATTCAGGAAGCAGCGCGGGCGATGCGCGCGCGGCGGCCTTCGGCCATGCGGTAGCCGACGGCCAGCACGACGAGCCACGCCGGGATCATCCACACGGACAGGCGCAGTTCCGGCGTGGCGACCATGATCGCGACGATCCCCGCGAGATACAGCAGGCAGGCCCAGTTCGTGAGCGGATACAGGGGGCTCGGGAACGCCGTGCGTTCGCCCGCGGCCTCCTTGGCGGCGCGGAAGCGCAGGTGCGACCAGCTGATCATCGCCCAGTTGATCAGCATGCCGGACACCGCGAGCCCCATCAGCAAGCCCAGCGCCTTGCCCGGCACGGCATAGTTGACGCCCACGCACAGCGCGGTGGCGACGGCCGACACGGCCAGCGACGCCAGCGGCACGCCCCGTTCGTTCACGCGCAGCAGCGCGCGCGGCGCGTGGCCCTGCACGGCGAGGCCGTACAGCATGCGGCTGTTCGAATACACGCAGCTGTTGTAGACCGACAGCGCGGCCGTCAGCACGACGACGTTCAGCACGTGCGCGACGACGCCGGCGTCCAGCGCCTTGAAGATCAGGACGAACGGGCTCGCGCCGGGGACGATCTGGTCCCACGGGTACAGCGACAGCAGCACGGCCAGCGCGCCGACGTAGAACACGAGGATGCGCCACAGCGTCTGGTTGGTCGCGCGCGGGATCGAGTGCGCCGGGTCCGCCGCCTCGGCCGCCGTGATGCCGATGACTTCCAGGCCGCCGAACGAGAACATGATGATCGCCATCGACATCACGAGGCCCTGGATGCCGTGGGCGAAGAAACCGCCGTGCGTCCACAAGTTCGACACGGATGCCTGCGGCCCGGCGCCGCCGCTCGCCAGCAGGAACACGCCGTAGACGATCATCGCGATGATGGCCGCGACCTTGATGACGGAAAACCAGAATTCGGTCTCGCCGAACGCGCGCACGTTGATCAGGCTGATGCCGTTCGCGAGCACGAAGCACCCCAGCGCCGACACCCACGTCGGCACATCGGGGAACCAGTATTGCACGTAGATGCCGACGGCGGACAGCTCGGCCATGCTGACGAGGACGTACAACACCCAGTAATTCCAGCCCGAGACGAAGCCGGCGAAACGGCCGCAATACTTGTCGGCGAAGTGGCCGAACGAGCCGGCGACCGGTTCGTCGACCATCATCTCGGACAGCTGGCGCATGATCAGGAAGGCGATGAGGCCCGCAATGGCGTAGCCGAGCAGCACGGACGGGCCGGCCAGCTTGACCGTTTCCGCGACGCCGAGGAACAGGCCGGTGCCGATGGCGCCGCCGAGGGCCATCAACTGGATGTGCCGGCTCTTGAGGCCGCGGTGGAGTGTCGTGTGGTCGGAAGCCATGGTGTCCGCTTGCTAAAAGACAAGGATTTTAAAGCAAATGGTGGCAGGTGTGACCACACGATCGTGAAGTCATGCACGGAGTTCGGAATGGCATTTTGTCGTAAAAATATAGACTTGCAAAAATACAGTGGTTCCCGCAATCTTGAAGCGGATTCGTCCGGATTCTTATAACCGCTGGTCAGGGATGCCATGATTCAACCGTCAGACGCCGGATTTTCCGCGCTGTTTCATGCTCACCCAGTACCGATGTGGGTGTATGACCTCGACACGTTACGCTTCATGGCGGTCAATGCCGCGGCAATCGTCCATTATGGTTATTCGGAAGCGGAATTCCTGGCCATGACGCTCCGCGATATCCGTTTGCCGGAAGATCTCGAACGGCTGGACGACAACCTGCGGCAGCCTCCGGTACCGAGTATCGAGAAATCCGGAATCTGGCGTCATGTCAGGAAGGACGGCTCCCTCATTCAGGTGGAAATAACGTCGCATCCCTTGTGGTTCGAAGAACGCCCGTGCAGGTTCGTCCTGGCCCACGACGTCACCGAGCGCCTGCTCGCGCAGGACAAGATCATGCGCCTCAGCCGGATCTACGCCGTGTCGAGCGGTATCAACGCGGCGATCGCCCGGATTCATACGCGCGATGCGCTGTTCGATGAGGTCTGCCGCATTGCGGTGCACGTGGGCGCATTCAAGACGGCATGGATCGGGGTGTTCGAGCGCGATGCGCCCGAGGGGCGCGTCGTGGCATGGTGCGGCGGCGAACGGCGCAACGTCGAACGGGTGCGTTTGACCCTGTCTGCCGACAGTGTCGATAGCGCAAGGCCCGCTTGCGTGGCCGCGCGCGAAGCGCGGACGGTGATTTGCAATGACGTCGCGACGGATCCCGGGCTGGCGCCGCTGGCAAGGGAACTGCTCGAGCATGGCCATCGGGCCGTTGCCGCGCTGCCGCTGGCGCCGGCCGGTCGCGTCGACGCCGTGGTGGTTTTCATTGCCGATACCGCCGGGTTCTTCGATGCGGAAGAAATCAAGCTCCTCGACGACCTGGTCGGTGACCTCAACTTCGCATTGCAGTTCATCGACAACAAGGAGCGGCTCAGTTACCTGGCGTATTACGATGTGCTGACCGGACTGGCGAACGCGAGGTTGTTCGAGGACAGGCTCGGGCAGTTCATTCACTCGGCCCAGCCCGGACACAATATCGGCACGATCCTGATTAATATCGACCGATTCACGCAATTGAACGATGCGCTCGGACGCCACACGGGCGACGCGCTGCTCAAGCAGGTCGCCCGGCGGCTCGATGAGGCGCTCCCGGGGGGCGTCAGCCTGGCGCGGACCGGTGGCGCCACGTTTGCGATCGCCGTCGCCGAACTGGCGCAGGTCGCCGACCTCGAACATATCGTGGATGGGACGATCCTGGCGACGATCAACCAGCACTTCCAGCTGGGGCCGCATGAGGCGCGCGTCCAGGCGCGGGCCGGACTGGCACTGTTTCCCCGCGATGGAAGGGACGCCGAAACGCTGCTCAAGCATGCGGAAGCGGCGCTGCAAAGCGCCAAGCGCCTGGGCGAACCTTATCTGTATTACTCGCCGGCGATGAATGCATCTCACGCCGCCAGGCTCGCACTGGAATCGCAGCTGCTGCACGCGCTCGATGCGCGGGAATTCGCCGTGTACTACCAGCCACGGGTCGACCTGGTGAGTGGCCGCATCGTCAGCGCCGAAGCGCTGATTCGCTGGCGGCATCCGCGGCGCGGACTGGTCTTTCCGGGCACGTTCATTCCACTCGCGGAAGAGGTTGGACTGATCGAGCCGATCGGCGACTGGGTCCTCGATACCGTGTGCGCCGAGCAGGCGCGCTGGCTGCAGCGGCAGGTCGACGTCGTACCGGTCGCGGTCAACCTGTCGGCGGCGCAGCTCAGGAATGGAAAGTTCGTGCAGAACATCATGGATGCGCTTTCCAGGCATCGGCTGCCGGCTCACCATATCGAATTCGAGCTGACCGAATCGATGGTGATGAATGACGTGGAGCTGGCCGCGGCGAATCTCCAGGCCTTGAAGGACCTGGGCATCCAGTTGTCCCTGGACGATTTCGGCACCGGGCATTCTTCGCTCGCCCACCTGCAGCGTTTTCCGTTCGACGCGGTCAAGATCGATCAGGCGTTTATTCGCGACGTGAATTCCAATGCCGGGAATGCGGCGATTGCAACGGCGGTCATTGCAATGGCCCATAGCCTGCATTTACGCGTGGTGGCGGAAGGGGTCGAAACGGAAGGGCAACTACAATTCCTGCGCCGGCGCCGTTGCGACGAACTACAGGGGTTTTACTTCAGTGAAGCGGTGCCGGCCGCGCAATTCGAAGCCATGCTCGTCGAAAAAGCGCAGCTGACGCTCGGACAACAGGTCGAGGAAGATACGCTCCTGATCGTCGACGACGAACCCAACAACCTGTCGACGCTGAGGCGATTGCTGCGGCGCGAAGGATACCGCGTGTTGACGGCGAGCGGAGGGCAGGAAGGTCTCAACCTGCTTGCCTTGAACAAGGTACAGGTCATCATTTCCGACCAGCGCATGCCCCACATGTCGGGAACCCAGTTCATGCGGATCGTCAGGGAGCTCTATCCGGATACGATACGCATCATCCTGTCGGGATTTACCGATCTCACGGCGGTGACGGACAGCGTCAACCAGGGGGAACTCTTCAAGTTCATGACGAAGCCGTGGGACGACGGTGAACTGGTCAGGAATATTCGCGACGGCTTCCGGCTCCACCGGCAACGCAACGGCTAGGTCGCCGTGTTTTACTTTTCTTTACACGAAACACCCATCTTTTAACACGATCCGACCTGTAACATCTGCCAACTTTTTAGAACGGCGGATAAATGGTCCATTTCACACGCACACGCGGCGCCGCGTTGGCCGGCATGGCGCTGGCCGCGCTCCAGCCCGCGCTGGCCCGGCAGGCCGCGGCGACGGCGCAGCAACCGGCTTCCGGCAACGTCAACCAGGTCAACGTCGTCGGCGAACGCCAGGCGAACCGCATCGACCGCCAGGTCTACGACGTCAAGAACGACGTCAACGCCAGCAACGGCAGCGCGGCCGATGCCTTGAGCAACGTACCGTCCGTGTCCGTCGATCCGGACGGCACGGTCTCCCTGCGCGGCAATGCCAACGTTCAGATCCTCGTCGACGGCAAGCCGTCCGCCATGCTGCAGGGCGACAACAAGGGCCCGGCGCTGCAGGCGATGCCGGCCGAGGACATCGATTCCGTCGAAGTCATCAACAATCCCGGCGCGGAGTTCGGCAACGAGGGCGGCGGCGGGCCGATCCTGAACCTCGTCATGAAGCGCAACCGCAAGGCGGGCGGCTTCGGCGTCGTCAACACGAACCTGGGCACGGCCGGCCGCTACAACTCGGCCATCAACGGCGCCTGGAACACGGGCCGCTGGGGCATCCAGGGCGGCGTCAACGTGCGCCACGACGGTCGCAATGCGACGGGCGAGACGCAACGTGACCGCATCGACCCCGCCACCGGCGCCGACCAGCACAGCAGCCAGGTGTCGACCAGCAGCGGCCTGAACGACAGTGCGGGCCTGCGCGGCCAGCTGACCTACAACCTCACCGACGTCGACTCGATCGAAGCCAGCGTCGGCGCCATGAGGCGCACGAACGACCAGTCCGGCCTCGACCACTACCGCGTGGTCGACGAGGACGGCAACCCGACCAGCGACTACCTCCGCGCGACGACCCGCACGGGCGACAACACGAACACGATGTGGGGCGCCCGCTGGGACCACAAGGGCGACAAGCTCGGCGAACTGTTCAAGATGGACCTGCGCGTCTCCAGCAGCGACAACGGCAACGACACGCGCTACGCGAACACGTACGTTGTCACGCCGGCGGGACCGGTCGATGCCGACAGCCTGCAGGACGTCGCGAACAACAACCGCATCGTCGATTATTCCGGCGACTACGAACGCCCGCTCGACAGCGGCGCTGTCCTCAAGATGGGCTACCGCGTGTTCGACCACCGGAGCGATTTCGACAATCGCTACTACGACGGCGCGGGTATCCCGAGCACCCGACTCAGGAACGCCTTCTCGGTCGACGAGCGCGACGCCGCGCTGTATTCGTCGTACCAGTGGCAGGTCAACCCGCGCTGGGCCGCGCTCGTCGGCCTGCGCGCCGAGTACACGCACATGGACCTCGACCAGGTCACGACGGGCACGACGGCGTCCAACACGTACCTGAACTGGATTCCCAGCGCGTTCGCGACCTACAAGCTGGGCGACACGGCCAACCTGCGCTTCGCGTACGCCCGCCGCATCCGCCGGCCGAACGCGGGCGACCTGAACCCGTTCGTCGTCTACAAGGATGAACTGAACGAGTCGGCCGGCAATCCGCACCTGAAACCCGTGCTGACGGATTCGTTCGAGATCGGCTACGAGACGAAGGCAGGCAAGCTCGATACCGCGGTGCGCGCGTACTACCGCACTGACCACGACACGATCCGCAGCCGCCAGACGGCCCTCGGTGACACGGTGATCCTGACCACCCTGGAAAATGGCGGCAGCAACCGTTCGGGCGGCCTGGAATTCACGCTGTCCGGCAAACTCTCGCCCAACGTGACCATCAACACGAGCGGCAACCTCGCGTACCTGGAACAGCGGCAGGTCGACCTGAACGGCGCCGAGACGACGCGCAACGCGACGTCGCTGAGCGTACGCGGCCGCATCAACTGGCAGGCGACGCCGGACGACCAGCTGCAGCTGCAGCTGAACGCGCGCGGCAAGACGCTGGCGGGCTCCGGCTACAACCAGCCCGTGTCGAGCGCGAACGTCAGCTGGCGCCGCAGCCTCTCGCGCACGCTGTCGCTCGTGATGAACGTGACCGACGTGTTCAGCTCGCAGAAGATGGAGACGGTCACCAACACCGCCACATTGAAGGAGACGTCGATCCGCCGCTTCGACGGGCGCATCGTGTACGTGGGCCTGTCGTGGCGCTTCGGTGGGGTGCAGGCCAGTGCGAATCGCGATCGGCGCGAGGGGCCCGACGGCGAGGGATTCCACGGCGGGCCGCCGCCAGGTGGACCGCCGCCGGGCGGGTTTGGGGGCGGGCCAGGAATATAATCGTCGTTCCCGCGAAGGGAACCCATGCCGAAGTACCGAAGCTGCAGGCCTTGTACATGCCGCGGTCCCTCGGACCAACGGGTACTTCATGTTCGGCATGGGCCCCCGCCTGCGCGGGGGCGACGGGGTCAGACGCTGTGCGGCAGCCCCAGGTTGCGATTCGCCGGCACGGCGATATCGATCAGCTTGGGCTGCGGCAGGTTCAACCCGTCCATCAGCGTGACGAAATCGGCGCGCGACCGCCCCGCGACGCGCGCGTTGTGCGCCTTCTCCCAACCGATGGTCGACACCGACTGTCCCTTGTAGTCATGCCCCGGCCACACGCGGGTCGCCTGCGGCAGTGCGAACAGTTTTTGCGTGATGCTGTCGTAAAGGGCCCCCGCGCCGCCGCCCTGGAAATCCGTGCGGCCGCAGCCGTCGATCAGCAGCGTATCGCCCGTGAACGCGTTGCCGCGCCAGACGTAGCACACGCTGCCCGCCGTGTGGCCGGGCGTATGGATCACGGCGATCGTCTCGTCCGCGCCGAAGCGGACGACGTCGCCGTCGTTCAGCTGCACCTCGGCCGGCGGGATGCCGCAGCCGCTCGGCACGGCGGCGCGGGCGCCCGTCAGCTGGCGCAGGCGGCCGGCGGAGGTCACGTGGTCGGCGTGGGCGTGCGTTTCGAGGATGTATTCGAGGCGCAGGCCCAGCCGCCGCAGGTGGGCGAGGTCACGCTCGACGTGCTGGTCGACCGGGTCGATGATGACGGCGGCGTCGCTGTCGGGCGCGGCCACGATGTACGTGAAAGTGGATGATACGGCGTCGAACAGCTGGATCGGATTGGTGTGCATTCATTCTCCCGGGGGCCCGGCCGCGGCGCGGGTAGCGCCGCGATTGGCCGCGATGCCGGCGCGGATACGCTCGGCCACCTCGAATATTGCCATGCCGGCCACCATGGCCGCAACGAATAGCAGGGTCGACCTGCCGCCGACGGCCAGCGCCGTCAGCGCCGGTCCGGGACAATAGCCGACCAGCCCCCACCCGACGCCGAACGTGACGCTGCCCAGGACGAGCGGCACGTCGATGCGCCCGGCGCCCGGCACGTGGATGTGGCTCCCGAACAGCGGCCGCACGCGCGTGCGCGCAAAGCGGAAAGCGAAGGCCGCGACGAGGATGGCGCCCGCCATCACGAACAGCAGCGACGGGTCCCAGGCGCCGCCCACGTCGAGGAAGGCGAGCACCTTGGCGGGATTGGTCATGCCGGACAGGATCAGGCCCGCGCCAAAGAGCAGGCCGGCGAGGAAAGCGGTGACGAGATTCATGACGCTTGGCTCCTGATGATGTTTCAGCGCCCGAGCACGTGGC
>JBJMVU010000204.1:0-14958 GCA_045810485.1 Massilia sp.
CGTCCAGCTGGGCAAGAAGCGCGAATTCGACGCGCTGTGGAACTGGTCGAAGACATACATGCTCACGACCGATCCCGCCAACCCGTCGCGCGGTTATTTCGCGTGGTCGATGGGCACGGACGGCACGCCGCGCGCCACCGGGGCCGCGCCCGACGGCGAGGAATACTATGCGATGGCGCTGTACTTCGCGGCGCGGCGCTGGGGCAACGGCCGTGGCATCTACGACTACCAGAAGGAAGCGGACACCATCCTGCGCGGCATGCGGCGCCACCCCGTCGTCACGGCCACGCCACCGTTCCGTATCCATCCTGGCGAACTACCCTTCGTCGAACCGCGCACGCCTTGGCCCAGCCCCAACAACCGCCACGAACAGGAAGCGGCGCAGAAAGCGGGCAAGCCCTGGCCGCCGCAACGTCCGCACCGCGAGCCGCGCCCCGTGACGGTCGGGCCGATGGTCGACGACGCCCACGCGATGGTCCGCTTCGTGCCCGAGACGTTCATCCCCGGCACCGATCCGTCGTACCACCTGCCCGCGTTTTATGAACTGTGGGCGCGCTGGGGCCCGCGCGAAGACCGCGCGTTCTGGGCCCGCGCAGCAAGCGTCAGCCGCGACTTCTTCGTCAAGACCGCCGATCCCGCGACGGGTCTCGGCCCCGACCGCGCCGACTTCGACGGCACGCCCTTGAAGAACTGGGACGGCAGCCCGGGTGCGTTCGGCTACGACAGCTGGCGCACGATCAGCAACTGGTCCGTCGACCGCAGCTGGTGGAACAAGGACCCGCGCCAGCAGGCCCTGAGCGACCGCGTGCAGCGCTTCCTGTCTGCGCAAGGCGTCGACCGCTTCGCCGACCGCTACACGCTGGACGGCAAGCCGCTGTCCGACCGCCACTCGACCGGCATGCTGGCGGCGGCCGCCGTCGGCGGCCTGGCGGCCACGCCGGGACAGGTGTCTGACGACTTCCTGCGCGCGCTGTGGGACACGCCCGTGCCCAGCGGCGAGCAGCGCTACTTCGACGGCATGCTGTACCTGATGAGCATGATGCACCTCGGCGGCGAGTTCCGCGTGATCGACACCGCCCACAAATAACAAGGAGACAAGCATGATGAAGAAAACAACCGTCGCCGTCCTTCTCGCCTGCGCGGCGATGGGCGCGCAGGCGCAGGACCGCGCGTGGCTGGACAAATCGAAATCCGCCGACGAGCGCGCCCGCGCCGCCGTCGCCGCCATGACGCTCGACGAAAAGCTGCTGCTGATCGTCAGCTATACGGACAAGAAAGACCTGGCGAAGCAGCCGGACGACATCGTGCCCCCGGCGATCAAGGCCGACGTCGCGGCGCACCACATCGAGGGCTCGGCCGGCTACGTGCCCGGCATCGCGCGCCTCGGCATCCCGCCGCAGTGGCAGACCGACGCGTCGATCGGCGTGCGCGTGGGCGGCATGGAGCGCACGGCGCTGCCATCGTCGCTGGCGACGGCGGCCAGCTTCGACCCGGCCGTGTCGGAGGCGGGCGGCCGCATGATCGCGGACGAGGCGCGCGCGTCCGGCTTCAACACCTTCCTGGCCGGCGGCGCGAACCTGGCGCGCGAGCCGCGCAACGGCCGCAACTTCGAATACGTGGGCGAGGATCCGCTGCTGGCCGGCCGCATGGCGGCAGGTCTCATCAACGGCATCCAGGCGCGCCACGTGGTGTCGACGATGAAGCACTTCGCCGTCAACGACCACGAAAGCCAGCGCACGACGGTCGACGTCACGATCTCGCCGGAGGCGATGCGCCAGTCGGACCTGCTCGCGTTCGAGTTCGTCAACGAGCTGTCGAAGCCGGGTTCCGTCATGTGCTCGTACAACCTCGTGAACGGACGCTGGGCATGCGAGAACGAATACCTGCTGAACAAGACGCTCAAGCAGGACTGGAAATTCAAGGGTTACGTGATGGCCGACTGGGGCGCCGTCCATTCGACGGCGGACGCCGCCAATTACGGCCTCGACCAGTTCACCGGCTACCCGTGCTGCAACTACCACGGCCCGTTCTACTCGGCCAGGAATTTCAAACAGGCGATGAACAAGGGCGACGTCTCGATGCGCCGCCTCGACGACATGGCGCAGCGCATCCTGTGGCCGCTGTTCGAGACCGGCGTGTTCGACGATCCGCCCAAGGTCGGCAAGATCGACTTCGCTACACATGCCGACGTGGCGCAGCGCGCCGCCGAGGAATCGCTCGTGCTGCTGAAGAACGAGGGCAACCTGCTGCCGCTGGCGAACGTGAAGTCGGTGGCCGTCATCGGCGGCCATGCGGACAAGGGCGTGCTGGCGGGCGGCGGTTCGTCCGGCGTGACGCCGGTCGGCGGCAATCCCGTGCCGAATCTCGAACCCACGAAGTGGCCCGGCCCCGTCGTCTACATGCCGTCGGCGCCGCTCGCTGCGTTGAAGGCCGAACTGCAAGGTGGGAAACCCCAAGCGAAGGTCGGCTACGCGAGCGGCAAGGACATCGACGCCGCCGTCGCGCTGGCGAAGCAGTCCGAGGTCGCCGTCGTGTTCGTGACGCAGTGGATGGGCGAAGGTTTCGACGGCAAACTGGAACTGGACGGCAACCAGGATGCGCTGGTCGCCGCGGTCGCCCGCGCCAATCCGAAGACAATCGTCGTCGTGGAGTCGGGCGGGGCGATCCTGATGCCGTGGCTGCCGCAGGTGCCGGCCGTGCTGGAAGCGTTCTATCCCGGCATCCGCGGCGGCCAGGCGATCGCGCGCATCCTGACCGGCAAAGTGAATCCGTCGGGCCACCTGCCGATCAGCTTCCCCGCGTCGAACGCGCAGCTGGCGCATGCGGAGATCCCGGGCTTCGGCAAGCCGGACGGCATCCCCGTCCACATCACGTACGACGAAGGCGCGGCGATCGGCTACAAGTGGTACGACGCGAAAGGATATAAACCGTTATTCGCGTTCGGCCACGGCCTCAGTTACACCAACTTCGCCGTGCTCGACCCGAAGGCGAATGTCGCCAACGGCGCGCTGACGGTCGGCGCCGCCCTGCGCAACACGGGCAAGCTGGCGGGCAAGGGCGTCGTGCAGGTGTACGTGGCGCCGGCGGACGTCAAGGCATCGGGCTGGGAAGCGCCGAAGCGCCTCGTCGCGTTCCACAAGCTCGACCTGCGGGCGGGAGACGCCCACGCGTTCACGCAGGCCGTCGATCCGCGCCTGCTGGCCACCTACGAGGTCGCGGACAACAGCTGGCGCGTCCGCGCGGGCACGTACCGCGTGCTGTTCGGGCAGGCGGCGGACGACCTGCCGGTGTCGGTGGACGTGACGCTGCCGGACATGACCTGGAGCGCCGTCCACAAAGAGTGACGCATGTGGTTTGTCGGCGTTGCGCGTGGGCGGAGGGCCGCCCGCCCTACGAAGGCTGACGGGCGTTACGCGTGGGCGGAGGGCCGCCCACCCTACAGCGCCGTAGGGTGGGCACGCCGTGCCCACGCGAATGCCGGCATCATGCGTACGTCACGCGTGCTTTATCTGGCCCAGTAGTCAAGTACCAAGGACTTGGCGAGCGCCGGCTTGAGCGTGTCGACGAAGCGTCGGTGCGCCGGATGCACGAGGTAGGTGTCGCGGTCCTCGGCCGAGGCGAACGTCAATGTGAAGCAGTGCGTGAAGCCGTCGTTCAGGCCTTCGGGGCTCACGTTCGTGCCCCATTCGTAGGCGGAGATGCCGGGGACGGCCGAAGGGAGGGCGGCGAAGCCGGCCACGATGGCGTCGACGTCGTCGTACGAGGCGTCGTCCTTGAACGCGAACAGGACGACGTGGCGGAGCAGTTGGGTGGACATGGCGGTCGGGGTAGGTTGACGAGACGTCATCTTACACGGCCGCCGGCGTCAGGGTGCGAGGGCGATCACGTCGTCGCCCGGCAGCGGTTCGCAGCCCGGCCCCAGCGGTTCCCAGCCGCGGTGCACGACGATGTGGCGCTCGTCGTGGCACAGTTCCACGCGGCGCGTGTGCGGGACTTCCTTCCTGACGAAATCCTCGATCGTCGTCGGCACGCTGATGTGCAGCGCGAGCGCGTGGATGTCGTCGAGCGGGTGGTCGCCCACGTGCACGAGCGGGACGAACTGGCCCGCGAACATCAGCCAGTGCGACGGGATGCCGACGGGCTTGTCCGCATAACCTTGCGCGCGCAGCCACGCCTGCGCGCGGGCGCGGGCGGGATCGGCCGGGTCGAGGCGGCCCCACGCGAACGCGATCAGCTCCGCCACCCACTGGTTGCAGTTCTGGTAGCGCGTGCCGAAGGCGTAGGCGTTCGCGCTGTAGCTTGTGCCCAGCAGCGCGAGGGCCAGGGGCTTGTCGAGCGCGGCCTGTTCCAGCAGTGCGCTGTCCGGCGCGGGCGGGAACAGCAGGGCGACGTGGCCGTGCGTGGGCGCGTCGGCGCCGAGCACGAAGCCGGACATGCCCTGGTCGAACAGGCGCGGCCGCGCTTCGTCGCACGCGTAGTACAGCTGGCGCACGGCCCACGGACCACCGGGATTGTTTTTCAGCGCGATGCCCGCATGCGAATACAGCAGGCCGAAGCGGGAGAGGTCGAGGCCCGCGCGCGCCACGAGCGCGAGGCTGCTGCCGGAGCGCGCCAGTTCGTCCTTGACGGCGGCGGCGAAGCGCAGCACGCGGTCCTGGTCGGCGGCCGTGACCTTGTCGGCACGGTCGCAGAACGTCGGGATGCCGGCCCATGCGCCCGCGCTCGCACACAGCAGCAGCGCGGCCGCGAGGAACCGCTGAAGCATCAGATCGTGACTTTGCGCGATGCGAGTTCGCGGTACCAGTCGTCCTGCAGCGCGAGGAAGAAGGGCTTCTTCGTATCGCCGTACGCGAATTCGTAGCCGTACACGCGCTCGTTCACCTGCACGACTTCACCCTTGCCGACGCGGCGGTCGGCCAGTGCGCGGTCGGGGACGTCGACCCAGAAGTCGGTGGCGGCGTCGCCCGCGACGGCGCGCAGCTTGATGCGCGTTTTGCCCTCCTTGCCCGGTGCCATGGCGACGTCCATCACGCGGTACGGGCCGGTTTCCGCGCGCTTGTTGTCGCCGCTCGAGCTGTTGCTGGAACCGCCGATCGAATCGGAGATGCTGCCCGACGACGCGGAGCCCGCGCTGGAGGCGGACGAGGCGGCGCTGTCGGCGTGGGCGGGCAGGGCAGGCAGGGTGAATGCGGCGGCGGCGGCCAGCGCCAGTGCCAGTGTCAAGGCGGGCGCGCGGGCGAAGGTCGTGTAGGTCATTGCGAAATCTTTCTTAAGCGTATGGGATAACACAATGGTACAAGTGCCGCGTGCCGCTGAGAAGGCCAACGTGGTTTTGTTACAAACGACCAGCCGCCGCAATGGATCAGTTCACCTCGGTAACGAACTGGTCGAGCGGACGGCGCACCTTCGGCAGGTTGACCAGCCAGTCCTGCTCGGCCTTGCGGTAGCCCAGCGGCAGCATGACGACGCTGCGCAGGTGCTGCTCGCGCAGTTTCAGGATGGTGTCGACGGCGGCCGGGTCGAAGCCTTCCATCGGGGTGGCGTCGACTTCCTCGAACGCGGCCGCGATGACGGCGGCGCCGAAGCCGATATAGGCCTGGCGTGCGGCGTGCTCGAAGTTCACCTGCGCGCCGCGGCCCGGATAGGTCGACAGCAGTTGCTGGCGATACGCCTCCCAGCCTTCGTTGCGGAAGCCGCGCACTTCATTGGTCAGGTCGAACATGTGGTTGATGCGTTCCGGCGTGTAGTCGTCCCAGGCGGCGAACACGAGCAGGTGCGACGCATCCGTGACCTGGGCCTGGTTCCACGCCACGTCGCGGATCTGCGCGCGCACCGCCGGATTCTTCACGATCAGGATCTCGTACGGCTGCAGACCGGACGAGGTCGGCGCCAGGCGGGCGGCCTCGATGATGCGGTCGATCTTGTCCTGTGCGACGGGACGGGCCGGGTCCATTGCCTTGGTAGCGTAGCGCCATTGCAGTTTATTCAGTAATTCCATGGGTGACCTTATGAATGGTGAGTGGCCACATTGTATTTTATCCTCGCCATGCAATAAACTAGGCTGTCAGCAAATGATTTGTTCTTGAAAGGTGAAGATGGCGCGCAAGTTCGATCACTTGTCCGATGTCGAGGTGCTGCTCAGCGTGATCGAACACGGGTCGTTCAGCGCAGCGGCGGTGGTGCTGTCGACCACGGCCTCGGTGCTGAGCCGCGCCATCTCGCGGCTGGAAAGCCGCCTGGGCGCCCAATTGCTGCGGCGGAGCACGCGCAGCCTGAGCCTCACCGATGCCGGACGCCGCTACGCCGACGAGGTGCGCGGCGCGTTTGCCCAGATCGAGCAGGCGGAACGCACGATCCGCAGCACGACGGTGCAATTGAGCGGCAAGGTGCGCATGAGCGTGCCCACCAGCTACGGCAAGCAACGCCTGCCCCCGCTGCTGGCCGCCTATGCGCGGGCCTATCCGCTGGTCGAGCTCGAGGTGGACATCAGCAATCGCAACGTCGACCTGGTGGCGGAAGGGTTCGACCTGGCCATCCGTTCCGGTCCGCTCCCGAGCAGCAGCATGGTGGCGCGTCCGCTCGAAGTGTCGCCGCTGTGCCTGGTCGCCGCGCCGGACTATCTGGAAGCGGCGGGACCGTTGTGCGGCCTGGCCGACCTGGCGCGCCAGCGTTGCATCGCCTTCATTCGTCCCAGCACCGGCCGCGTGATTCCGTGGCACTTGCGCGACGACGGGCGCGACATCGACTGGGTGCCGCCGGCCGCCGTCACCGTGGCGACGGATGTGATGGGTGTCGTGTGGCTGGCGGAGCAGGGGATGGGCATCGCGCTGTGCCCGCGCATCTTCGCCGAAGACAGCCTGGCAGCCGGTCGCCTGGCCGAGGTGCTGCCCGGCCTCGGCGGGCGAACGCGCACCTTTTCCCTGATCTATCCCGCCCACCGCAGCCTGTCGGCCGCCTCGCGCGCGCTGATCGACATGCTGGTGGCGAATCGCTCCCAGGCGGGCGCCGCCTGAGGGGTTACGCCGGAAGGATCAGGCTGGATACAACGCGCCGAGGATGCGCGGTCCCGCGGCCCCCGTCACGGCCGGCAGGTTGCCCGGCTGGCGGCGCAGGAAGCGGTAGCCCAGCCACGCGAAGGCGAGGGCTTCCACGCGGTTCGGCGCAACGCCCAGCGTCTCCGTCGACGCGACCGGGACGCCGCCGCCAAGGGCCGCGGCGAGGTCGCGCAGCAGCACGCCGTTGTACGCGCCGCCGCCGCACACGTAGACGGCCTGGGCCTGCGCCTCGGCCTGGATGGCGCGGGCGATCGTCACGGCCGTCAGCCGCGTCAGCGTGGCCTGCACGTCGGCCGGATCGAGGCCCGGCCGCTGGGCCAGCTTCGCATCGAGCCAGTCCGCGTGGAACAGGTCGCGGCCCGTGCTCTTGGGCGGCGGCTGGCGGAAATACGGTTCGTCGAGCAGGAGGTCGAGCAGGGGCGCGTCGACGGCGCCCGTCGCGGCCCAGGCGCCGTCCTTGTCGTACGCCTGGCCCTGGTGGCGCGCGATCCACAAATCCATCAGCACGTTGCCGGGGCCGGTGTCGTAGCCGGACACGCGGCCGTCGCCGTGCAGCACGCTGATGTTGCCGATGCCGCCGATGTTGACGACGACGCGCACCTGGTTGCGCTTGCCGAACCGGGCTTCGTGGAACGCGGGCACGAGGGGCGCACCCTGGCCGCCGGCGGCAACGTCGCGGCTGCGGAAGTCGGCGATGACGTCGATGCCGCCGAGCTCGGCCAGCAGCGCCGGGTTATTGGTCTGGCGCGTAAAACCCAGTTCCGGGCGGTGGCGGATCGTCTGGCCGTGCACGGCGACGGCGCGGACCGGGCCCGGCGCGGCGGCGGCCAGCGCTTTGACGCACTCGGCGTAGCAGCGCGCCAGCGCGTTGGCGGCCAGCGCTTCGCGTTCCAGCTCGTTGGCGCCGGGGGCCTGCAAGGCCATCAGTTCGGCGCGCAGGTCGGCCGGGAAGGGGGTAAAGGCGGCGTCCAGCGTGCGGATGCCGCGGCCGGAAAAATCGGCCAGCACGCCGTCGACGCCGTCCAGGCTCGTGCCGGACATCAGGCCGATGTAAAGAGTCGAAGCTGCCATCGCAAATTCCTGTCCTTGAAAGCAAAACGCCTTGCACGCATGTCGACGTGCAAGGCGTTCATGTGGCGACGCTGAAGGATCAGCGTGCGGCCATCGCGTTACCGGCCGGCGACAGCAGCGAGAAGCGGTGCGACATCTCGGCGGCGGCCATCTTGAAGCGGTTCATTTCGCCCGACGTCAGCGGTTGCTGCTGCAGGTTCTTCATGGCCATCGGGTCGGTGGCGTGGCCGCCGATGCGGAATTCGTAGTGCAGGTGCGGACCCGTTGCCCAGCCCGTCGTGCCCACGTAGCCGATCACGTCGCCCTGGGACACTTTCTGGCCGCGGCGCAGGCCGCTGGCGAAGCGGCTCATGTGGCCGTACGCGGTGCTGTAGTTGGACCAGTGCTTGAGCACGACAAAGTTGCCGTAGCCGTTCTGGGTGCCGACGAAGTCGACGACGCCGTCACCCGATGCCTTGATCGGGGTGCCCAGCGGCGCGGCCATGTCGACGCCTTCGTGTTTCTTCCAGGTGCCGAACACCGGATGCACGCGCATCGAGAAGCCCGACGAGATGCGGTTGAACGCCACCGGCGACTTCAGGAACGCCTTCTTCAGCGACTTGCCGTCCAGGCTGTAGTAGCCGCCCTGGTGGGAGACGGGATCTTCGTACCAGACGGACTGGTAGGCGACGCCGCGGTTGACGAATTCGCCGGCCAGGATACGGCCCGTGCGCACCATCTCGCCATCGAGCCAGAACGTTTCGTAGACCACGTTGAAACGGTCGCCGCGCTTCAGGTCCGCGCGGAAGTCGATGCTCGTCGAGAACATCTCGATGATCTGGTTGACGACGGTATCGGGGATCTGGCTGCCGTCGACGGCATCGTCGGTGGCGGCGTACAGCGAGCTGTTGATGTTGCGCGAACGCATCTCAACGCGGCGCTCGAGCTGGGCCGGCGCGGCATTCGACACGAATTTGTCGCCCTTGCGCGTGATGGTGACCGTCTTGTACTGGTCCTTGTCGGCGATCGTCGCGTGCAGGGTCAGCAGCAGGCCGTTCTCGTCGGTCTCGGCCTGGATACGCTTGCCGGTCTTGAGGGAGAGGATGCTGCGGGCGGTCTTGTCGCTGCGGACGAAGGCTTGCGCTTGCTGGTCTTCGATGCCGAGGCGGTTGAACACGGCGCCGAGCGAGTCGCCGGCACGGATGCGTTCTTCGTGGATGAACTGCTGCTGGTCTTGCTGGAGGGCGGCGATCTGGTCTGCCAGGTTCGGCAGCTGCAGGTCTTGCGCGACCGATTTGACCGGCATGTCCGACGCGTCCGGTGCGATCGGCGCGACCGCGGTGGCGCCAAAGGCGCACAGTGCGAGGGCTGCAGTACCTCCGGCGATGATGCGGGTTTTGCGGCTCGTTTCAGCCAGGCCAAACCAGCGCTTGCCGGCGATTTTCTGTAATGGGTTCATGCAATCAGTTAAAATTTACCGCTTGAACAGCCCAAGACCACGTGATTTTTTTATCGTTGTTATTACTTGTTGTCGTTGAAACTTTTCGTGCAGCAAGATTGACGGGATCGCGAATTATATCAAAATACCGGGTCTTACAACCGCTTTAGTCCTTTTCCTACAAATTTTTTATGACTTCTCCAGAAATTTCTGGTAATGCAAAAAATGCAACGCCAGCAGCCGGTCCGGCTCCTCTCCCTCTGAGCGACGCCGTCCAGGAAGCCCTCGCCATCACCAAACGCGGTGTGGACGAACTGCTGATCGAAAGCGAATTTGCCCAGAAACTGGCCCGTTCCGAACAGAGCGGCATCCCGCTGCGCATCAAGCTGGGCCTGGACCCGACGGCGCCCGACCTGCACCTGGGCCACACCGTGGTGCTGAACAAGCTGCGCCAGTTGCAGGACCTCGGCCACCAGGTGATCTTCCTGATCGGCGATTTCACGTCGATGATCGGCGACCCGTCGGGCCGCAACGCGACCCGTCCGCCGCTGACCCGCGAGCAGATCGAAGCGAACGCCACCACGTACTTCAAGCAGGCGTCGCTCGTGCTCGACCCGGCACGCACCGAAATCCGCTACAACTCCGAATGGTGCGACGCCCTCGGCGCGCGCGGCATGATCCAGCTCGCTTCCCGCTACACCGTGGCCCGCATGATGGAGCGCGACGACTTCACCAAGCGCTACAAGAGTGGGACTCCGATTTCGGTCCATGAGTTCCTTTATCCTTTGATGCAGGGCTACGATTCCGTCGCTTTGAAAGCGGATCTTGAGCTGGGTGGAACGGACCAGAAATTTAATCTGCTGGTCGGCCGTGAGCTGCAGAAAGATTACGGCCAGGAACCGCAGTGCATCCTGACCATGCCGCTGCTGGAAGGCCTGGACGGCGTCGAAAAGATGTCCAAGTCCAAGAACAACTACATCGGCATCACGGAACCGGCCAACACGATGTTCGGCAAGCTGATGAGCATCTCGGACGTCATGATGTGGAAGTACTACGAGCTGCTGTCGTTCCGCTCGATCCAGGACCTGGCCGCGCTGAAGGCGGAAGTCGAAGGCGGCCGCAACCCGCGCGATGCGAAGGTGGCGCTGGCCCAGGAAATCGTCGCCCGCTTCCACTCGCGGCAGGCGGCCGAGGATGCGCTGGCCGACTTCGTCAACCGCTCCAAGGGCGGCATCCCGGACGACGTGCCGGAAGTGGCGATTGGCGGCGCGCCGCTGGGCCTGCCGCAACTGCTGCGCCAGACCGGCCTGTGCGCCTCCAGCTCGGAAGCCATGCGCATGATCGACCAGGGCGGCGTGCGCATCGACGGCACGGTCGTCGCCGACAAGGCCCTGCAGGTGCAGGCCGGCACGTTCGTGTTGCAGGTCGGCAAGCGCAAGTTCGCCCGCGTCACGCTGGCCGCATGATCGGCCTGCTGCAACGGGTCAGCGAGGCCAGCGTCACGGTCGACGGCGCCGTCACGGGCGCCATCGGCCACGGCCTGATGGTGCTCGTGTGCGCGGAAAAGGGCGACACGGAACGGGAAGCCGACGCGCTGCTCGCGAAGCTGCTGACCTACCGCGTGTTTTCCGACGACGCCGGCAAGATGAACCGCAGCGTGACGGACGTGGCGGGCGGCCTGCTGCTCGTGCCGCAGTTCACGCTGGCGGCCGACACCCGCTCCGGCACCCGCCCGTCGTTCTCGCCGGCCGCCGCGCCGGAGGACGGGCGGCGCCTGTTCGACCATGTCGTGCGCCAGGCGCGCGAGCGTCACGGTATCGTCGAAACGGGTCGTTTCGGCGCCGACATGAAGGTGGCGCTGATCAATGACGGCCCCGTTACGTTCTGGCTGCGGGTTGATCCACCCCGTATCGCAGCATAAAAACGGAAACCGGGAGGAAACCGCGCGCCGCGGCGAGAGTCTGAGGCTAAGGATGCAGGGAGAGATAACATGAAAATCTGGAGCGATTCCTTTACCGAGGGCGACATGATCCCGCCCAGATGCGCGTTCGCCGAGATGGATCCCGGCAGCCACATCAAACTGTC
Source organism: Massilia sp. (assembly GCA_045810485.1). Taxonomy (GTDB): domain Bacteria; phylum Pseudomonadota; class Gammaproteobacteria; order Burkholderiales; family Burkholderiaceae_D; genus Telluria. The sequence goes on from JBJMVU010000204.1 coordinate 11,629, forward strand.
GACCAACCGCAATCCGCACATCGCCTGGGACGACGTGCCGGCCGGCACGCAGTCGCTGGTCCTGCTCGTGCACGACATCGACGTGCCGACGGACGGCTCGGACGTGAACAAGGAGGGCCGGACCGTGCCCGACGCGCTGCCGCGCACGGATTTCTATCACTGGTCCCTCGTCGACATTCCCGTGTGCCTGAAATCCTTCGCCGAAGGCAAGTTCTCGGACATGGTCACGCCGGGCGGCAAGAGCGGTCCGCTGGTGCCGTTCACGATCAAGAACGGTACGGAACACCAGCTGCGCCACGGCATCAACGATTACACGGGCTGGTTTGCGAACGACCCCGACATGGCCGGCGAATACTACGGCTACGACGGCCCGTGCCCGCCCTGGAACGACGAACGCGTGCACACCTACGTCTTTACGCTGTACGCCCTCGACATCCCGCGCCTGCCGCTGGAGGGCCGCTTCACGGGCAAGGAAGCGCGCCTGGCCATCACGGGGCACATCCTGGACGAGGCGAAGATCTTTGGCGTGTATTCGCTGAACCCGGACGTGACGGGCGACCTGATCGGCCAGCCGTCCTGATTTTTACCACGGCGGCCCCGCCGGGCCGCCATGAACGATCGCTCCGCGGTGCGGGGCGACGCATCCGCATGACGACAACGAACCCATCCGCAGCACCCACCGACATCCTCCTGATCCGCCACGGCGAAACGGCCTGGAACGCCGAACGCCGCCTGCAAGGCCACCTGGACATCCCACTGAACGACGAAGGCGAGCGCCAGGCCGCGCTGCTGGCGGGCGCGCTCGCGGGCGAGCCCCTCGATCTCCTCGTCGCGAGCGACTTGCGCCGCGCCCATCAAACGGCCCAGGCCGTGGCCGACCGCCGCGGACTGACGGTGGCCATCGACCCGGCGCTGCGCGAACGCGGCTATGGCGGCTTCGAAGGCTTGCTGTACAGCGAGATCGAGGAGCGGTTCCCGCGCGAATTCGCCGCATGGCAGGCGCGCGACGTCGATGCGCAGCTGCCGCCTGGCCGCAACGTGGGCGAAAGCTTCCGCGCCTTCTTCGACCGCGCCACGGGCGCCATCCTCGCGCTGGCGGCGATGCACCCAGGCAAGACGATCGGCCTGGTCGCGCACGGCGGCGTGCTGGAATGCGCCTACCGGCTCGCGCGCGGGCTGCCGCTGGAGACGCCACGCGACTTCAAGGTGTACAACGCCAGCATCAACCGTTTCCGGTTCGACCCGGTCAATGGCCTCGCCGTGCACAGCTGGGGCGAGGTCGACCACCTGCGTCCGGCCGTGCTCGACGAGCTTCCGTGACCGTAATGGTGCGATTGGCAAGCCTTTTCTGGCGTGTGCACAACAATCCTGCAAAAAAATGTGCTGATAAATTAAGCAGCACTTCGGGTAAAATAGCGAGTTCCCGTCGCTTCCCGTGATTTTCTGCCGTGCAAATTGGTCCATATACGCTGCGCAATAATGTCTTCGTCGCCCCGATGGCCGGGGTGACCGACCGTCCGTTCCGCCAGTTGTGCAAGCAGCTGGGCGCGGGGTATGCGGTATCCGAGATGGCGGCGTCGAATCCGCGCCTGTGGGCCAGCGAGAAATCGTCGCGGCGCACGGACCATGCGGGCGAGATGGAGCCGAAAGCCGTGCAGATCGCCGGCGCCGACCCCCATGACCTGGCCGAATGCGCGAAGTTCAACGTCGGGCGCGGCGCCCAGATCATCGACATCAATATGGGATGCCCCGTCAAGAAGGTGTGCAACAACTGGTGCGGCTCGGCGCTGCTGCAGCACGAAGACCTCGTGCAGCGCATCCTGGACGCCGTCGTGAACGCTGTCGACGTGCCCGTCACGCTGAAATTCCGCACCGGCTGGGATCGCCAAAACAAGAACGCGCTGACGATCGCCCGCATGGCCGAAGAGGCCGGCATCGCGATGCTGACCTTGCACGGCCGCACCCGCGCCGACGGCTACAAGGGCGACGCCGAGTACGACACCATCGCCGCCGTCAAGGCCGCCGTGAACATCCCCGTCGTGGCCAACGGCGACATCACGACGCCGGACAAGGCCAAGTTCGTGCTCGACCATACCGGCGCCGATGCCGTGATGATCGGCCGTGCCGCGCAGGGCCGTCCCTGGATCTGTCGCGAAATCGATTACTTCCTGCGCACGGGTGACTACCTGCCGCCGCCGCGGGTGGACGAGGTGCGCGAATTGATGAACGAACACTTGCCGGCCCACTACGCCTTCTATGGCGAATACCTGGGCGTGCGCACCGCGCGCAAGCACATCGGCTGGTATGTCGAAGACCTGCCTGGCGGTGAAGAATTCCGCCAGAGCATGAACCGTTTGGAATCGACGGCCGAGCAATTGGCCGCCGTCGATGAGTTTTTTAAATCGCAACACCGGTACGGCGAGCGGTTACAATACCGGCCCGCGCATCCTGCCGAAAATGCGATCGCGGCATAACCGATTAGCAGCAAAAATAAGAAGAACAATAAGAAATTCGGAGATAAAGCTGTCACAAGCAGCGTAACGGTGGCCTCAGGAACCGTAGCGAGCACGCAATAGGTTCATGGGGACCACCCCTAACAGGATGAAGCAGCAACATGAGTAAAGAAAGTATCCAGGAAGTCGTTCAAAAAAGCCTCGAAGACTATTTCAACGACCTGGGCGAGCAGAAACCGACGAACATCTACGACATGATGCTCCTGACCGTCGAAAAACCGATCTTGCAGGTGGTGATGACGCGGGCGGAAGGCAATCAGTCGCATGCGGCCCAGATGCTGGGCATTAATCGCAATACATTACGCAAGAAGTTGCAGGAGCACGGGCTGCTGTAAGCGCCGGCGGAGGGGCCGGGGCGTGCAGGCGTGCGTCGGGCCCTTTGTCCGGCGTGCGCGAGCCCGTCCAGATTTTTTTCAACAGGCCACTCCCATGATCAAACAAGCACTCATCTCCGTTTCCGACAAAACCGGCGTCCTCGATTTCGCGCGTGCGCTGTCCGCCCTTGGCGTGAACATCCTGTCCACCGGCGGCACCGCCAAACTGCTGCAGGACAATGGTGTGCCGGTGACCGAAGTCGCCGACTACACCGGCTTCCCGGAAATGCTCGATGGCCGCGTCAAGACGCTGCATCCGAAGGTCCACGGCGGCATCCTGGCCCGCCGCGACTTCCCGGAACACGTTGCCAAGCTGGAAGAGCACGGCATTCCGGAGATCGACATGGTGGTGGTCAACCTGTACCCGTTCCAGGCCACCGTCGCCAAGGAACAGTGCTCGCTGGAAGACGCGATCGAGAACATCGACATCGGCGGCCCGGCCA
>JBJMVU010000205.1:0-6058 GCA_045810485.1 Massilia sp.
GGCTGTGTCGTCACGGCCGTCATCGCGGCGATGCCGAAACCGCATTCCCTCAGCATGACGGCCAGCGCGGCGCGGTCGAAGCGGTGCAGCTCGCGCCGGTCGGCGCCGCCGGCGCCGCCGGCGCCGCCGGCGCCGCCGGCCGCCAGGCGCGCCTGCGCCTGCCAGTGCTGGGCGTTGCCGATGCATGCGACCAGCTCCACGGGCCCGAGCGCCTCGCGGCGCAGGCGCGCGAGGAAGGCCCACGGGTCGCGCAGGCGTTCCAGCGTTTCCGGGAACAGCCAGCACTGGGCGGCGGCCACCTGCCGCCAGTCGGCGTCGGTGAGTCCTTCGGCGTCGCGCTCGATGGCGGCGGTGCTCCAGCCCGCATTTGCGGTCGGCGCGCCGACGGCCGTGTAATGGGAGTTCGGTGCGCGTGCGCGCCAGGCCTGGGCCAGGGTCGCGCCGCCCACTTCGACGATGCTGTGCATGCCGGGGCGCAGCAGCGACAGCATGCTTTCCTGCTGCAGGTTCAAGTTCGCGGGCGCGGGCACGGCCTGCGGGCGCGCGGTGGCCGGCTCATCCAGGGGTTCGACGCCGGCGGGGCGCCGCACGACGGACGCCAGCAGGTCTTCGTAGTCGCGCACGAACCGCGGCGTGTCGAACAGGGGACTCGTGTCGCGACTGGCCGCCAGGCGCGCGCGCAGCGCGTCCATGCGCGGGCGGTCGTTGCCCAGGGCGATGGCCAGCGCCTCGTAGTCCGCCAGCGCATGCGTGACGAGTTCCGGCAGGCCGACGGCGTTCAGCAGGCTTCCCGCCATGCGCGAGCAGAAGGTCTGGCCGGCCCACGTCAGCACGGGCAGGCCGGCCCACAGGGCGTCGCTCGCGGTGGTGCCGGCATTGAACGGATTCGTGTCGAGGAACAGGTCGGCGAGGCGGAAGCGGGCCAGGTAGTCGGCCGGCGCCACGCGCGCCGCGAACAGCAGGCGCTCGCCCGCCACGCCGCGCGCCTCGGCCTCGCGCACGAGGTTGACGCGGGTGGCGTCGCTGTCGGCCACGATCCACAGCACGCTGCCGGGCACCTGCGCCAGGATGCGCATCCAGCTGTCGAAGACGTCGGACGTGAACTTGAAGTTGCTGTTGAACGAGCAGAAGACGAAGGCGTCGTCCGGCAGGCCGTTCGCCGCGCGCGTGGGCGTGGGGCCGATCGCGCGGCGGCGGTCGTTGATCTGGAACGTGTGCGGCATGCGCAGCGGCCGTTCCGTGAAATGCGGTTCCAGCTCGGGCGGGAGCACGAAGTCGTCGGCCACCACGTAGTCGATGCCGGGGATCGCCGTCGGGCCGGGAAAACCCAGCCACGTCAGCTGCACGGGCGCGGGACGCCAGCCGAGGATGTCGGCGCGCGCGCCCAGCGTGAGGCCGTGCAGGTCGACGAGGACGTCGATCTCGTGCGACCGGATGCAGCGCGCCGCTTCCTCGTCCGTCATGCGGTCGATGCGGATGTAGTGGTCCATCGCGCCGACCACGCGCGCGCGCAGCGGCGAGTTGTCCTCGCGGCTCCAGGAAAACGCGTAGACCTCGACGCGTGCGCGGTCGTGCAGCTCGTACAGTTCGGCCGTCAGAATCGCCACCGCGTGCGAGCACAGGTCGGACGACAGGTAGCCGATGCGGATGCGCTTGTGCGCATAGCCTTCGGCCGGCGCCAGCCGCTCGGGCGCCGCATGCACCTTGCGCTCGACGAAGTTGAGCGACGCGGCCAGCTGTTCGGCCGGATCGGGCGACGCGCCCAGCATCGCGAGGGCCGACGTGTGGCGGCGCTGTTCTTCCACCGTGACGCCGGCAAAGGCGGCGTAGATGGGCCATACGCACAGCTTCTGGCGCAGGTGCACCCAGTGCGTGATGACCTTGGGCTGGTCAGGGTCGAGTTCGAGGCTGCGCGTGAGGTGGTCCAGCGCTTCCGGCAACTGCTTGCGGATCTCGCACAGGCGCCCCAGGTTGTTCAGCGCCTGCACGTGCAGCGCCGGCTTCGCGGCCAGGTCAGGGATGTCGGTGAGGATGTCGCGCCAGGCGGCCAGCGCGTCGTCCGGCCGGTTCATGCGTTCGTACAGGGTGCCGAGGTTCAGGCGCGCCTCGACGAAGGCGGGAGCCAGCTCGATCGCCTTCAGGTAATCGCGGGCGGCGCCGGCATCGTCCCCCACGTTGCCGCGCGCCACGGCGAGGTTGAAGCACGCGGCATACGCGGCCGGGGAGGCCGTGTGCGCGATCCACGCTTCGTACAACCGGATGGCTTCCTGCGGCATACCCAGTTCGACCAGCGTCTGCGCGCCCTGGAACAGCTCACCGAGCGGCAGCACGCCGCGTTCGGCCTGACGGAACAGAGCATCGGTGTGCGCGGGAACATTCATCCTGGATTGGTCTCTCGAGTCGGCTTCGGGGAAGCGTAATCATACTCTGTCAGCGTATCTCCAGCGAACGTTTGTGGCCTCATAGCAACCAGTTGGCGTCATTCGTTTGTACCCAAGTTTTCAATCAAGCATGAACATTTGCAAGGACTGAAACGGTTCTATCAAATTGCTCGTGCGGCAAAGCAACTGTTTCCATGCGGACATATTGACAAAAAATTAGCACACGTAGTGATGCATGTCTATCAATATTTGCTTTTGCAACGAATTGTAATTAAAAAACGACAACTTCTTGCGTTTTAGAATGGCTGGTTTCATAGGGAAAGCCAAATTTTGTTCAATATCAAAGGATGAGAACAATAGTTAATTCGGATAATTTTTTTCAAATAAATATTGTTTTCTTGCTACATTGAAAAGTCGTGCTGTTGGTAAAAAAACACGTAGGTCCGATACCCATCGGTGCTTCCATTTCAAGGCGAGAGACATGACAACCAATCCGACTTCTTGCGTTTTCCGCGCCCAACCCGGGCTGAGCAAACTGGTCCTCGGCGTAGCCACCGCGCTTGCGCTGCTGGGCTCGGCAACCGCCACGGCTGCCGTAGTGAACTTCGAATCCCTGAGCCCCGACGGCATCTACGTCGACGGCGACACCCTCGGTGAAGCCGGCTACACGCTGCAGGCGGTCGACAACCATGGCGGCACGAGCGGCGTCGTCGGCCTGCTCCTCAACGGCATGGACCCGACCAGCTGCTGGCTGGGCGGCTGCCCGACCAACAACACGAGCCATTCCTACCTGGGCCTGAACGACGGCGGGGTCACGATCAAGAAGGACGATGGCGGCCGGTTCAGCCTGCGCAGCCTCGATTTCGGCTTCGTCGCGCCGTTCGGCGGCCTGGCGAACTTCTCGTACGGCCAGCTGCAGCTGAGCGGCACCCTCGCGAACGGCGGCATGGTCAACTATGCGCTCAACTTCCCGGGCACCGACAGCAACGGCGATCCGCTGTTCGACTCGGCCGCGCTGCCGGCGGGCTTCGGCTACGCCGAGCTGACCGGCCTGACGATCCGCGCCTGCCTGTTCGACGGCAACGGCGGCTGCACCGTGGCGCCGGACATTTCCGACCCGTCGATCTACCAGGCGCAATTTGCCATCGACAACCTCGCACTGGCCGAAGTGCCGGAGCCGGGCAGCCTCGCGCTGATCGGCCTGGGCATGGGTGCGCTCCTCGCGCGCCGCCGCAAGTCCGTCGTTTCGTCCAATAACGCTTGAGCGCCGAGGTACCGACCATGAAACTGCGTCCCATCACTTCGGCCGTCCTGTTCGCACTGACCGTCGCGGCCGCCAACTACGCCTATGCCGACGGCGAAGTCCGCCGCTCGTACATCGTCCAGCTGGCCGACAAGCCGGTCGCCACCTATGACGGCGGCGTCAGCGGCCTGCAGGCCACCAGGCCGGCCACCGGCCAGCGCCTGAACGTCGACGCGACCAGCGTCCAGAACTACATCACCTACCTGGAGACGAAGCAGTCCGACGTGCTGTCCACCGTCAACAAGGCCCAGGTCACCAACGAATACAAGGTCGTCTTCAACGGCTTCTCGGCGATGCTGACCGACGCCGAGGTCCGCGCGCTGAAGAAGAACCCGGGCGTCGCCAGCATCTCGGCCGACTCGATCCTGCAGCTCGACACGAGTTATACCCCGACCTTCCTCGGCCTCGACAAGCCGGGCGGCCTGTGGGACCAGCTCGGCGGCCAGGACAAGGCCGGCGAAGGCATCGTCATCGGCATCGTCGACGGCGGCATCTGGCCGGAGCACGACAGCTTCGCCGACCGCGTCGACGGCAACGGCAACCCGAGCCGCGACGGCAGCACGCTCGCCTACGGTGCGCCGCCCGCCTCCTGGAAAGGCATCTGCCAGGTGGGCGAAGGCTTCGCGGCCACCGATTGCAACAACAAGCTGATCGGCGCGCGCTACTTCAAGCAGCCGACGCAGACCTTGCACTGGACCGAATTCTTGTCGGCGCGCGATTCCGTCGCCGGCGCGGAAGGCCATGGCGGCCACGGCGACCACACGGCCAGCACGGCCGGCGGCAATGCGCACGTGAATGCCAGCGCCAGTGGCGTGTCCCTCGGCAAGATCACCGGCATGGCCCCGCGCGCCCGCATCGCCGCGTATAAAGTCTGCTGGACCGACGGCGGCACCGGCCTGAACGGCTGCGCCACGTCGAACAGCGTGGCCGCGATCGAACAGGCCGTGAAGGATGGCGTGAACGTCATCAACTTCTCCATCGGCCCGAACGCCGGCGGCGGCGCGTTCAACGAACCGACCGAAGTCGCGTTCCTCGGCGCGTCCGCGGCGGGCGTGTTCGTGGCCGCATCGGCCGGCAACTCCGGCCCGGCGACGGCGCCGGTCGCCCACATCAGCCCGTGGCTGACCACCGTCGGCAACTCCACGCACAACCGCACGTATGCGGGCGACGTCGCGCTGGGCAACGGCGTGACCGTCACCGGCGCGTCCGGCAACGCCAACACGCCGTCGTCCCCGCTGATTCTGGCCAAGGATGCCGGCCTGCCGGGCGTCGATCCGGCCAACCCCAGCCTGAACCTGTGCTTCGGTCCGGCCGACACTGTCGCGCCGCTGCTCGATCCGGCCAAGGTCACCGGCAAGATCCTCGTCTGCGACCGCGGCAGCAACGTGCTCGTCAACAAGAGCGCGAACGGCAAGACGGCCGGCGCCGTGGGCGTCATCATCGCCAACACGCCGACCAGCGCGGCGACGATCCTGAACCAGGCGCACTCCATCTCGACCGTGCACATCACGGCCGCGGACGGCAAGAAGGTCAAGGATTACTACGCCGCCACGCCGGGCGCCACCGCGGCGCTGAACAACCTGCGCGGCATCATCGATCCGAACATCGTCGCGCCGCAAATGAACAGCAGTTCGTCGCGCGGCCCGAACGTGGCCAACGCCAACATCATGAAGCCGGACGTCACCGCGCCGGGCACGGACATCCTGGCGGCCGTCAGCGCCGACCTGACCAAGGCCCAGCGCGACGCGGTCGCCGGCGGCGCACCCGCACCGTCGAAGGACTTCGCGTTCTACACCGGCACGTCGATGGCGTCGCCGCACGTGGCCGGCATCGCCGCGCTGCTGAAACAGCGCCATCCGGACTGGACCCCGGCGATGATCAAGTCGGCCCTGATGACGACCGCGTACGACACCTTCAACGACGGCCAGAACGGTTCTGTGCCCTGGGACAGCACGGCCCGCACGACCGGCACGCTGCCGTGGGGCCAGGGCGCGGGCCACGTGGCGCCGTCCACCGCCGTCGATCCGGGCCTCGTGTACGACCTGGCCACGATCGACTACGCGCGCTTCCTGTGCGGCATCGGCATCACCAACGTGTTCAGCCCGGGCACCTGCCCGGCCGTCGGCACGATCCAGCCGTACAACCTGAACCTGCCGTCGCTGACGGCCGCCAACGTGCTGGGCATCCAGACGCTGACCCGCACGGTGAAGAACGTGGGCGGCAGCGCGGCGACGTACAACGTCAACGCGTCGCTGCCGGGCTACACGGTCGACGTGCAGCCGGCCACGCTGAACCTGGCGCCGGGCGCATCCGGCACGTACACGGTCAAGCTGACCCGCACCAGCGCGCCGATGAACACCTGGGTCTACGGCAA
>JBJMVU010000206.1:0-5956 GCA_045810485.1 Massilia sp.
AGCCCGACCCCGACCAGTTGAAGGCGATCCTGACGGCCCTCAACGAGCGCCGCCTGACGATCGAGCAGCTGCAGGAATTCGGCAGCGTCGGCGGGGGCACCTCCGACATTCCGGTCTGATCCTACAGGCGCGCGCAGCGCCTGCCGACAGACGGGCGGCGTGCGCGCGGCGACAATCGCTCATCAATGACAGACCAGGAGGCGAACATGAACGCGAAATCGACAACGATCGGCGTCGGCAACCCGACCAGCGGCGAAGAAGGCAGTACGCTGACCCACGAGACGATGGCCGAGACGGGCGGCAGCGGCACCCAACCTCGCCCGGAAGAGGAAGCGCCCATGGCGCGCGGGAGCAGCCAGTCCGGCGACGCGGGCAACCGCCAGGGGCAGCCCGACGAGCCGGCCGAAGGCGAAGGCACGGCCGCGACGGCCATCAACCGCGGCTACCAGGACACGCGCAGCCGCCAGGCCAGCCCCGGCAAGACAGGGCTCGGTGCGCCGGAAACAGGCGGCAACCAGAGCGAGGACGACCTGGCTCCGCCCCGCCGCGACTGACCGCTCAGGCGGCGCCGGCCATGCGCCGGCACGCGTCCGCGCAGGCGCGGCACGCTTGCGCGCACGCCTGGCAATGGTCCATCGGGTGCTTGCCGCACTCGTCGCCGCACGCGGTGCACACATCCGCGCACAGCCGGCACAGGTCACGGGCGACATCGCTGCCGCGCGCCATGAAGGCGGCGGCCGTGCGGCAGATCTGCGCGCAGTCCATGTCGAGCGCGATGCAGCGCGCCATCATCTTGACGTCGTCTTCCCGCAGGCACGCGGTCGAACAGTGGTCGCAGGCGGCGGCGCACGCGTAACAAGCCTCGATACAAGCCTTGAATTCGTTATAAGACATCATTCCCCCGTCGGTCGTGGATGGATGACGTCTATTTTGGCGCAGTGCTCCGGATGACGGCGCCACCTTTCATGACGAAGTCCACGCGCGTCAGCTCGGCCGGATCCGCCAGCGGGTCGCCGCTGACCGCGACGACGTCCGCATACTTGCCCGGCGTGATCGATCCCACGCGGTCCTTCCAGCCCAGCAGGTCGGCGCCATTGATGGTGGCGGCCTGCAGCGCCTGCATCGGCGTCATGCCGTACTTGACCATGTAGAAGAACTGGCGGGCATTGTCGCCGTGCGGGTAGACACCGGCGTCGGTGCCGAACGCCATCTTGTCGCCGGCCTTGAACGCCTTGCGGAAGTTGTCGCGCTGCAGCTGTCCAACCATGCGCTCCTTCTCGAGCGATTCCGGCAGCATGCCGGCCTTCGCGCCTTCCTGCAGGATGAAGTCGTCGTTATAGATGTCCATGACGAGATACGTCCCTTTTTCGCGCGCCAGGCGGATGCCTTCGTCGTCGATCAGGCTCGCGTGCTCGACGGAGTCGACGCCGGCCAGGATCGCATCGCGGATGCTGCTGGCGCCATGCGCGTGCGCGGCCACGCGGCGGCCCAGTTTATGCGCTTCCTCGACGATGGCCTTCATTTCTTCCAGGGTCAGTTGCTGGGCGCCCGCTTCGTCGCCCTTCGACAGCACGCCGCCGGACGCGCAGATCTTGATGGTGTCGGCGCCGAACTTCGCCATCTCGCGCACCTTGGCGCGCGCGGCCCAGGGACCGTCGGCCACGCCGTTCTCGGTGTAGTGGAAATCGTGCGGCAGCAGGTTGTTGTCGCAGTGTCCGCCCTGGATGCCGATGGCGTAGCCGGCCACGCGCATGCGCGGGCCGGGGAGTTCGCCGTCGTTGATGGCGTCGCGCAGCGCCACGTCGCCGAAGCCGCTCGCCCCTACGTTGCGCACCGTCGTGAAGCCGGCTTCCAGCGTACGCCGCGCCGCGTAGGCGCCGTACATGGCGGCGCGGATGTCGGACACGCCCAGCGAGCGGTAGCCGTGCGAATTCGGGTCGCCGGTCAGGTGCACGTGGGCGTCGATCAGGCCCGGCAGCACGGTCTCGCGCGACAGGTCGATCACCCGGGCGCCGGCCGGCACGGTCGTGCCCGCGGTCGGTCCGACGGCCGTGATGCGTTCGCCGCTGACGAGGATGGTCTGGTCCTGCAGCACCTTGCCGCCGACGACGTCGACCAGCTTGCCGGCGCGGATGGCGAGCACCTGTTCGGCGGACGTGGCGGAAAAGGACGAGGTGAGCAAGGCCAGCGCGGCCGCGAGCGGTTTCATGTTCATGTGCGAGGGCTTTCAGATATTTCGGTTAAAAGAGGTTGCGCAGCAAGCCTGTGCCAGCGGCGCCAGGAAACGACGGCATTGATCCAGAAGCCGGCATACAGCACGGCCGTCAGGACGAGGCCGCGGCTCAGGTAGAGCGGTGCGGCGATGCTGTTCACCAGCAGCCAGAACGCCCAGTTCTCGACCCGGCGCTGCATCATGAGCACCTGGCCGATGATGGAAAAGACGAGGACGGCGGAATCGAGGAACGGCGCGTACGCGTTCGTCGTGAAGTGCAGCAGCGCGCCGTAGGCGGCCGTGGCGACGACGCCCAGCGGCACGGTCCAGGCGAGATTCGCGGGGCGGGCGTGGGTGATGGTCAGCGGGGCGCCGTGGTCGCCGCGCACCCATTTCCACCAGCCGACGGCGCTGGTGGCGACGAAGAACACCTGCAGGGCGACATCGGCATACAGCCGGCTCTGGGCAAACAGGACGCCGAACAGCGTGCAGCCGACGATCCCGGTCCACCATGTATGGACGTTGTTGCGGCCGGCCAGCAGGATGGAACACGCGACAAACCCGTTCGCCGCCAGTTCGAGCGGCGCGATCATCGCGCCCGGCCCTGCCCGTCCCTGTCCATGCACGCTCCTTCAAAGAAGCGTGTACTGTACGCCAGCCGCTCCGATTATTGCAAGAGAGAAATTTCTTACAGCTTGAACGTGCGGTGTTCCGCGTCGACGTCCGGACGGGTTCCCGTCACGGCCGCCTTCGCATAGGCGAACATCCGGACCATCTTGCTGTCGTGCGAATCCCAGTATTCGGCCGAATGCGGCTCGACGCGGATCAGCACGGCGTGCTCGTCGTCCGGACCGGCCGGAAACCACGCCTGCACGCCCGCGTTCCACATCGAGCGGATGCGTTCGCGGTCGACGACGCGCTCGGCCAGGCCGCTTACCGACACGAACAGGCTGTCTTCCGGGTCGGCGAACGACAGGTTGACTTGTGGACGATGCGCGATGCAATCCCACAGCGCCGTCTGCGTGGACGTGAAGAACCAGATGCCGCCTCCGTCATCGACTTCTTCCTGCGTCATCGGCTGGCTCAGCAGGTGGCCGTGCTCGTCCTGCCACGTGAACATGGGGAAGCGGACTCCCTTGATCTTCGATTTCAGGTCGGCGATGTCTTTGCTGTCGTGTGTACTCATGGTCATTCCTCGTGCGGATGGAAATGCCAGCTTAGCGTGGGGCGGCCTGTCGTTCAGTGCGGCGCCGAACCCTTGAGGCGAGTCAAGCGCGCCGGAAAGCGGGGCATATGGCGCGTTGCAGCGCAATATAATCAGGCATCCCGCTTCGTTGACAGGTGACGCATGGGTTCCTTGTTCGAGCCGGACGAGCGGCCGCGCCTCGTCGTCCACGTGGTCGACGCGCTCGACACGGCGCTGGCGGAAACCAGCCTCCTGAACCTGATCCGCCACCTGCCGCCCGAGCGCTACCGCCACGTCATCGTGTGCCTGCACGACCGCGGCGGCCAAGGCGGCGAGCTCCGCGAGCACGGCATCCAGATTATCAACCTGCACAAGCGGGCCGGGCCCGACCTCTCCCACTACCTGCGCATGTTCGGCGTGCTGCGCGCGCTGCGGCCCGACCTCGTCCACACGCGCAACCGCGCCGGCCTGCCGGCCCAGGTCATCGCGGCGCTGGCCGGGGTCAAGCTGCGCGTCCACGCGGAACACGGGCGTTTTGCGGCGGATGCGGGCGGCGGTGTGGGCACGCGCGTGCTGCGCCGGCTGCTGTGTCCGCTGGTCGACCACTACATCGCCGTCAGCAGCGATCTCGAACAATGGCTCGTCGAAACCGTGGGCGCGGAGCCGGCGCGCGTGTCGCAGATCGCGAACGGCGTCGACAGCGTGCAGTTCCATCCGCGGCTGGGGCCGTCCGCCGCCGTCGGCCCGCCCGGTTTCATGTGCGACGGCGTGTTTGTCGTGGGAAGCGTCGGCCGGATGGACGACGCGGGCAACCACATGACCCTGGTCGAGGCGTTCCTGCGCCTGATCGCGTCGCCGCATCCGGCGCACCAGCGGCTGCGGCTGCTGCTCGTCGGCGACGGGCCTGCGCGCGCCGAGTGCCAGGGGTTGCTGCACCGGGCCGGCGCGGCCGCGCGCGCGTGGCTGCCGGGCGCCCGCGCCGACGTCCCGCAACTGCTGCGGGCGATGGACCTGTTCGTGCTGCCGTCGCTCGCCGAGGACCGCTCGAACACGATCCTGCAGGCGATGGCGACGGGGCTGCCCGTCGTCGCGTCGGCCGTCGGCGGCAACACGGAGCTCGTCCATCCGGGGTTCACGGGCATCCTGGTCCCGCCCATGTCGACCGAGCTGCTGGCCGCGGCGATCGCCGATTACTGCCGGATCCCCGATATGGCGACGCGCCACGGCGCCCGGGCGCGCAGCCAGGTGATCGCACGCCACAGCATGCCGGCGATGGCGCGGGATTACCTGGCCGTCTACGATGCCCTCACGCGCAGCGAGCCGCTGGACAGCCTGCGCGGCGGATGCTGAACAGCGCCATCTTCCACAAAGCCGCGCCAAATCGTCTATAGTGATGCCTCTTTACAAAAGCAAAACCAAGAGAGTGCGATGAAATTTGACGTAGCCATCGTCGGCAGCGGCCTGGCCGGCCTGTCGGTTGCCCTTCATCTGGCGCAAACCCGCAAGGTCGCCATCATCTCCAAGCGCGAGCTCCTCGACGGCGCCAGCAACTGGGCCCAGGGCGGCATCGCCGCCGTGCTGGATTCGGGCGACAGCCACGACCAGCATATCGCCGACACGCTCGTCGCCGGCGCCGGCCTGTGCGACGAAGCGGCCACCCGCTACATCGTCGAGCACGGGCGCGAGGCGATCGAATGGCTGATCGAGCAAGGTGTGCCGTTTACCCGCGACGAGACCGCGGAACTCGGCTTCCACCTGACCCGCGAAGGCGGCCACAGCCAGCGCCGCATCATCCACGCGGCCGACGCCACCGGCCATGCCGTGCAGGTGACGCTGGAGCAGAAAGTGCGCGCGCACCCGAACATCGCCCTGTTCGAACATCATTGCGCGATCGACGTGATCACGTCGGACAAGCTGCAGCCGGACGGCGTGCACACGGGCCCGGCCCTCGTCGGCCAGCCGCGCTGCCACGGCCTGTACGTGCAGGACGAAAAGAGCGGCAAGGTGCAGACGTTCGAGGCGGAGCACACGGTGCTCGCGACGGGCGGCGCCGGCAAGGTCTACCTGTACACGACGAATCCCGACACGGCAACGGGCGACGGCATCGCGATGGCCTGGCGCGCCGGTTGCCGCGTGTCGAACATGGAATTCATCCAGTTCCACCCGACCTGCCTGTACCACCCGTTCGCGAAATCGTTCCTGATCACGGAAGCCGTGCGCGGCGAAGGCGGCCTGTTGAAGCTGCCTCCCGAGGCTGGCACGGCGGCGGGCACGCGCTTCATGCCCGCGCACGACGAACGGGGTGAACTGGCCCCGCGCGACGTCGTGGCGCGCGCCATCGACTTCGAAATGAAGAAGCGCGGCCTCGACTACGTCCACCTGGACATCTCGCACCAGAGCCCGGAATTCATCCAGGAGCACTTCCCGACGATCTATGCGCGTTGCCTCGAGCTGGGCATCGACATCACGAAGGAACCGATCCCGGTCGTCCCGGCGGCGCATTACACCTGCGGCGGAGTGATGGTGGACCTGGACGCGCGGACCGACCTCGACGGGCT
>JBJMVU010000207.1:0-9346 GCA_045810485.1 Massilia sp.
AACTTTCTCGCCCAATAATGAGCGCTGCCGCAGGCTTCCATTCCGATCAGGCAGGCTGGTAGATTCGCGAAAAACTCCGCCATTTCGCCACGTTTGAGCTGCTTCTTCAGTGCAACCTTCCCATGCTGATCTACCGCGTGGACCTGGAACACACTCTTTGCCAGATCGATGCCAACTGTCGTAATCTCCATGATGACGCCCCCCTCGGTTTAAGTGGTTGCTCGATACATCCACTTGGCACACCGATGCCGTTACGGGTGGGGGCGTCCATCCCATTGCTCTAAAAATGGGGGGATTACCGGGCCAGTTCGACACGTGGCGCCGGATCACCACGCGCCCCAAGTGCCCGCCTCAACGCCGGTTGAGACGGCGGCTCCAGTCATCTCGTAAAATCACGAGGTTGAAATTTTTGCCTCGTGGAAATGGATGCTCCAAAACCCGATTGGCTTTCGAATTTAGTTGATGCATCTCAAATTTTGTCTGCAGTGGCAACAGCGGCGTCGGTCGTCGTATCGTTGTGGCTTGCCCGGCGTAGCGAGTCCCAGCGGTTGCGGTTTTATATTGACGAGCGTCGAATCATAACCGTAGGCGGTGAGCCCCGCACCGCGCGACAGGCCATCGCAACATATTTAAAGTTCACTATCGTCAATGCAGGCGTACTTCCTGCCCACATACGGCACGTCCATTTTCATCTCGAATCCGGACGAGATCGAGCGTGGGGCGCACTTGCCGATCCAGACGATGGCGTCCGTCTTCCTACGACGTTAAACCACGGCGAGCACGTTTCGATGACCCTTCCGCTCCCTGCGGATCAGTTGCCAACTGGGTCGATAGTTCGTTGGTGGTGGTGGTTGCGAAGAGCAAGATTCGACGTCAGCACGACCTTGGGCGGCACAACGGTACGGTTCAAGTGGAAGGACATTCGCTGGATCCGGCGCCAAGCTTTGTATACTTGCGCGGCCGACGATGACCAGTAAAATCGTTTCCGCAACGATGTTGAGCGACCTTGAAAAATAAGGCAAAAAATTGGCGAGAAATCTAACTATTGCGGAACTGAAGTGAAGCTAAGTATCTGATCTATATGGATTTGTGCGTAGACTTGAAAGCTGCCGCCCGGGCCGAGGAGCTGCTGCGGCAGGGGGGCGTATCCTGTACTATTGGGTGACACCGACCTCAACTAAAACAATGACTTAACAGGGCATCTTTCGAGGTTATATAGTACCGGCAACGTTCTGTAAGGTATTGTTTTTCTTGTGTAATTCGCTTTTGCGTGGAGAGATTCATAGCCTATCCGGGGTTCGAATCCCCGTCTCTCCGCCAAGAATAAGTAGTTGATTTTTAATAGAAAAAAGCCGACTCGACAGTCGGCTTTTTCTTTATCTGCGCGATCAATATCTATTGAAGGGCCAACATGGACTTGGTGACAAATCTGGTGAGAGCCTAAAGGTGAGATTCCTTTGGGCTACTCGGCCAGGTATTGCCGGATGAAGGCCGCATGGGTGGGCATGGCGTCTGCGCCGCGCGCCATCGCCTGGCGCTGCTGCTCGAGCATGTCGCGCCCGCCGGCGCCGCGCAGGTCCAGCACCGGGTCGTACCGTTCCGGCTGGTTCTGCTGGCCGATATGCACCGCCAGCCAGGATGCATTGCCGAACAATTCCATCCCTTCCGTGACCAGCCGGCCGAAGCGGCGGAAATGGTCGATTTTGTACTGCAGGGAGTCCGGGATAGCCATGCCGCTGCAATAGCGCCATAGCGGCGCGTCGTCGCGCGAAGTGAGCTTGTAGTGCAGGATCAGGAAGTCGCGGATGCGCTCCCATTCATTGATGCCGATGCGGTTGAATTCATCGATCACGAGCGGATCGAAGTCGCGGTCCGGGAACAGCGCCAGCAGGCGCGAAATGCCGGACTGGACAAGGTGCAGGCTGGTCGATTCCAGTGGCTCCATGAAGCCGCTGGACAAGCCGAGTGCCACCACATTGCGGTTCCAAAATTTCTTGCGGCGCCCGGTGGTGAAGCGCAGCGGGCGCGGATCGGCCAGGGCCTTGCCGTCCAGGTTGGCGAGCAGGACGGAGGCCGCCTGGTCGTCGCTGATGAACTCGCTGCTATAGACATAGCCGTTGCCGGTGCGGTGTTGCAGGGGAATGTGCCATTGCCAGCCCGCTGCACGCGCGGTGGAGCGCGTAAACGGTTGCAGCTCACCGGCCGAAGCGCAGGGCACCGCCATGGCGCGGTCGCACGGCAGCCAATGGTTCCAGTCCTCGTAACCCGTGTGCAGGGTTTCCTCGATTAGCAGGCCGCGAAAGCCCGAGCAGTCGATGAACAGGTCGCCAGCGACTTCGCGGCCGTCGGCCAGGCAGACCTTGGTGACGAAACCATCGTCCGGGCGCTGCGGGGCATGGGTGATTTTTCCCTCCACCCGCGCGACGCCGCGCGCTTCCGACACCTGGCGCAGCAAGCGGGCGTACAGGGTGGCATCGAAATGGTAGGCGTAGTCGAAGGAGGAGAGCACCGAACGCGGGTCGCGCGATGGCTTGTCGAAACGGCCCCGGCGGGCGGCGGCCCAGGCCATGGAATACTCGTCCAGCGGCGCGGCGCCGGGCAGGTGCCGGTAGCGCAGCCAGTGCTGGTGCAACGGCGCCAGGTCGAACTGGATGCCGTGCGGGCCGAAGGGATGGAAATAGCGCTGGCCGGTCTGGGCCCAGTCGACGAATTCGATGCCCAGTTTGAAGGTGCCCTGGGTGCGCTTCAGGAATGCCGCCTCGTCGATGCCGACCATCTGGTTGAATATCTTGATCGGCGGGATGGTCGCTTCGCCCACCCCGACAGTGCCGATCTCGTCCGATTCAATCACCGTGATCGCGCATCCCTGGCCCACCGCGGCAGACAGGGCGGCGGCGGCCATCCAGCCGGCCGAGCCGCCGCCGACGATGACGATACCGCGCAGCCTGCGATCTGTCGTTTGCATGGATGTCTCCTGTGTGCTTTTCTGAAAAACGGGTCCGCGAAGGAGGCTGTCGCGAAAGGGCGTCCAGGCCTTCAACTGCCGCATACAACCACGTTGTTCACGCATTATCAGCTCAAACAAATTTGATTGCAATCGATTGTATTCTGAAAGATCATATCAGGTATTTCGATTAAAACTGGCCAGCGGCGGTGAACGCATTCCTTTCTCTGAGGTAACCGAGGCTGCTGCATTTTCCATTGTTGCACAGCGCCGGCCCCACCTTGTCGCACGGGGCGTCTGTTTTTTGCAACGCCAGGGCACAAAAAAAGAAAATTCAAAAATGCTATTGCAAACGATTGCAATCGAGCGATTTAAAAACTAGTATTGTCGCCGGTGCAAACGCTTAACTTCGTGCAGTTCACGGAATGCGCTACGCCGCTGCAAACTTCCACCACAACCATAAATTGATAAATCAGGAGATGATTTATGTCACACCGTAGAGCCGGCCGGGGCCACACCCTGCGCGTCAAACCGATCGCCGCGTTGATCGCCTCTTCTTCCTTTGCCGCGCTGATGTCGGGCCAGGTCCATGCACAGGAAGTGCAGGCAACAGAGGCACCCGAGAACAAGGCTTCCGACGCGCTGAGCATGAACCGCGTGGTGGTAACGGGTACCTCGCAAGCGAGATCGAAAATGCGCAGCTCCCTGTCCGTCACCGATGTCGAACAAGATCAGATCAAGGATTTCAGCGCCCGCTCCGAGTCGGAAGTGCTGTTGCTGATTCCCGGCATTCAGACCGAGGCAGGCGTCGGTCCCGGCGGAAACGCGAACATTTCGGTCCGTGGTCTGCCGATTTCGTCGGGCGGCTCCAAGTATGTGCAGCTGCAGGAAGACGGCCTGCCGACCGTGCAATTCGGTGACATGAACTTTGCCAACAACGATTACTGGATCCGCTTCGACAACAACGTCGACTCGATCCAGGCGCTGCGCGGCGGTTCCTCGTCGGTGTTCGCCTCGCACGCACCTGGCGCGGTCATCAATTACATCAGCAAGACCGGCAAGCAAGAGGGCGGTTCGATCGGTCTGTCGCGCGGTCTGAACTACCGCGAGACGCGCTTTGACGGCGACTTCGGCGCGCATCTGGCGCCAGACCTGTACTACCACATCGGCGGCTACTATCGTGAAGGCGAAGGCCCGCGTAAATCAACCGCGAATTCGCTGCAGGGCTATCAGTTCAAGGGCAATATCACCAAAGAGTTTAACGGCGGCAAGGGCTATATCCGTGTCAACGTCAAGCTGCTCAACGAGCACGCGCCAACCTACCAGGCTTTCCTGAGTGCCAAACAGAGCGGCAACAGCTTCGGCAGCTTCTCGCAGCCCCCCGGATTTGACGGCGCGCGCGGCTCGCAGTACTCGATCTACAACAGCACGATGTCAGGCATCGATCCGCTGACCCACCAGCTGTATTCGGGCTCGCTCGTTGACGGCATCACGGCCAATTCCAAGTCGCTCGGCTTTGAATTCCATAACGTCCTGGAAAACGGCTATACGTTGGACAACAAGTTCCGCGTATCGCAGAACTCGGGTGCGTTCCAGGCGCAATTCTGGGATCTGTCGACCCTGTCGACCATGCTCAGCCGTTTCGGCTCCGGCGCCACGTCGGCCAGGTACTACAACGGGCCGAACGTCGGCCAGGTCGTCACCGCGGACAATCTGCAGGCCGGCCTGGTGTCGCAGGGCGCGGCGATCCACGTCACCAGCTCCGACATGGGCAACCTGGTCAACGACCTGTCGCTGTCGAAGCTGTTCAAAACGTCGTTCGGTTCGGTGGAGATTCACACCGGCCTGTTCCATTCGACGCAAAACGTGGTCCAGCGCTGGTCGATCAACGAGCGCGTGACGGAAGCTGCCCAGAACGGCGCGGTGCTCGATGTCTACAACGCCGCCGGTGTCGCCTTGACCACCGCCGGCCTGACTGGTTACAACAACCAGTGGGGCGGTTGCTGCGCGCGCGATATCGACGCCAAGTTCACCACCAACGCGCCGTACCTCGGTTTGAACGCATCGGTCGGCGATTTTGATCTGGACGGCGGCCTCCGCCACGAGTCGTTCTCCGCCAACGGCAGCTACATTGCCGGCACCAAGGGCGCCAAGGACGTCAATGGCGACGGCGCCATCACCGGCGCCGAGAACAACGTCTACCTGATCGATCCCACCGCGCAGCGTGGCCTGGTCGATTACAGGATTCACTACAACAACTACTCCCTCGGTGTGAACTACCGCGTCAGTAAGGACTTGAGCGTGTTCGTGCGTAACAGCAAGGGTCATCGCGCAATGTCCGATCGTTTTTTGTTCTCGTCGAACATCGACGCCGTGACCGGGAAGCTGACCGCCGGTGGCCAGTCCGCTGCGCTGGCGGTAGTCAAGCAGAGCGAACTGGGCGTGAAGTACCGCGGCCGTGCCGACTGGGGTGATTACGGCCTCGCAGCAACCTACTTCCGCTCGACCACGAACGAGTTCGACTATGACCAGGGGCGTCAGGACGATCCGAGCAAGCCGGGCTACGCAGGTCCAAAACTCAATGTTCTCGGTTACAAGTCGAGCGGCGTGGAACTGGAATCGGGCGGTTCGATCGGCAATCTGGCGCTGGTCGCCAACCTGGTGTACTCGGACGAGACGATGACGGCCAACCAGGGTGATCCTTCGCGGATCGGCATGCACTCGGGCGGCACGCCAAAAGTGCGTTACACCATTTCGCCTCGCTATGAGATGGGACCTGCGGTGGTCGGTATGACGGTGCGTGGCCAGAGCAAAGTGTTTACTGACGCCCACAACACCTTGACGATCAACGGCCACTACATCCTCAATGCGTTTCTCAACTACGACCTCGGCAACAACATCGTCGGCTCCCTGAATGCCAATAACCTGGCAAACAAGCTCTACCCGACCAGCGGTGGCGGCTTCGTGAGCGGTTCGACCACGGTGTTCGGCGCCGGCGTGGAAACCGGGCGCACTATCAGCGCATCGCTTCGCTACAGGTTCTGATGAGTGATGCGCCGACTGAGCGCGGCATGACCTTTCGCGGTGGGCGGTCATCACGTCCATCGCAGCCAGGATAGGCGGTACATCCGAGACGTCGCGCCGTCGGCGGCGGCGCGCATGCTGTTCGGCCGCATCATCCGCTCCAGCCTGAACTACCGCTTCTCAATCGCTGCACGCACTGCCTCTCCCTTGGGCAGCGCTTTAACGCGCTGCCTTTTTTTCGCCACGATCGAATTTTAAGGAGACGTCTCTCATGACCCTGAAAACAGCTTTGCCCGTGCTGGGCCTGGCAGTCGTGCTGCTGTCCGGCTTCGGCGCGCCGCACGATGCCGCGTCCCACGAGAATCACCGTCCGCTGCTGTCGTATTCGCCGGCGCGTAACTGGATGAACGATCCGAACGGGCTGGTATACCACGACGGCGAGTATCACCTGTTCTATCAACACAACCCGAACGCGAATCGCTTTGGCGACGTGTCCTGGGGCCATGCGGTCAGTCCCGACCTGCTGCACTGGACCGAGCTGCCGCCGGCGCTGCAAGCGGAGAAGGACGCGAAAGGCGAGATCACGCAGATGTTCTTTTCCGGGAGCGCGGTGGTGGACCATGCGAACGCCAGCGGCCTCGGGCAGCCCGGCAAGCCGGCCATGATCGCGCTGTACACGGCGGTGTTCCCGCAGGGGCGCACGCAGGCCGGCAAGACCATCCAGGCCGGCACGCAGGCGCAGTCGCTGGCCTATAGCCTGGACCGCGGGCGCAGCTGGACCCAGTATCCGGGCAACCCGGTGATCGAGCTGCCGCCCGCGCCCTACGCCGCCGAGTACCGCGACTTCCGCGATCCCAAGCTGTTCTGGTATGAGCCGCAGAAGAAGTGGGTGGTGGTGGTGGTGCCCAACCTGCACAAGGCCCTGCTCTACAGCTCGCACGACCTGCTCAAGTGGGAATTGATGAGCGAGTTCGGCCCGGCCGGTTCGATCAGCGGCATCTGGGAGTGCCCGGACCTGTTCGAGCTGCCGGTGGACGGCGACCCGGCTCGCCGCAAGTGGGTGCTGATCATGAGCCAGAACCCCGGCCACCCGGCCGGCGGCTCCGGCACCCAGTACTTCGTGGGCGACTTTGACGGCACCCGCTTCACCTGGGACCGCACCGCCTCGGACGGACAGGTGCAGTGGCTCGACTACGGCGCCGACTTCTACGCCGGGGTGACCTACAATGGCGCGCCGGACGGACGCCGCCTGCTGGTCGGCTGGATGAACAACTGGCTGTACGGCCAGCAGGTGCCGACCGCGCCCTGGCGCAGCGCCCAGTCGGTGCCGCGCGAGCTGGGCCTGGCCACGGTGGACGGCAAGATCAAGCTGGTGCAGCAGCCGCTGGCCGAACTCAAGCGCCTGCGCGCACAACGCCTGCACCAGGCGGGGGCGGTGCAGGTGGCGCCCGGCGTGCATCCCGTGCCGGTAGCGAACAGCGCGGGTGTCCCGCTGGACATCGAGCTGCGCCTGCAGCCCGGCAGTGCCCAGCACGCCGGCATCCGGGTGCGTGCGCAGGGCGGCCAGTACACCGAGATCGGCTATGACCGTGCGAAGGGCGCCGTGTATCTCGACCGCAGCCGCGCCGGCCAGGCGGATTTCCACCCGCAGTTCGCGGCGCGTCATCATGCGCCGGTGACGCTGCGCGACGGCCAGCTGCCGCTGCGCATCCTGGTCGATGGAGGATCGGTGACGGTGTTTGCCGGACAGGGCGAGACGGTGCTGACCGACCTGGTCTTCCCCGACCGGACCGCCAACGGCGTGGCCCTGTTCAGCGAGGGCGGCAAGGCCAGCGTCACCGGCCTGTCGGTCTGGTCGATGACGCCGATCCAACCGCATGGCGTGGAAGCAAAGGGAGGAGCAGGACGATGAACACGCTGCTGAAGGGAACTTTGGTGGGCGGCCTGGCGGGCCTGTTGTTCGGCTTCGACACGGCCGTCGTTGCCGGCACCACCCAAGGCTTGTCCGCCGCATTCGCTCTCGATCCGGCCGCGCTCGGCATGACGGTATCGAGCGCCCTGTGGGGCACCTTGCTGGGCGCGCTGTTCGCCGGCCGGCCGGGCGACCGGTTCGGGGCGCGCGACTGCCTGCGCGCCATTGCGCTGCTGTATGTGGTGTCGGCGCTGGGCTGCTGGCTGGCGCCCAACCTGGCGGTGCTGATCGGCGCACGCGTGCTCGGCGGGATCGCCATCGGCGCCTCCTCGGTGCTGGCGCCGATCTACCTGGCCGAGATCGCGCCGGCGCAGCGGCGCGGGATGATGGTCGGCGCCTTCCAGTTCAATATCGTGCTGGGCATCCTGGTGGCGTACCTGAGCAATTTCCTGGTCGGCATGCTGGCGCTGGGCGCCGACGAATGGCGCTGGAAATTCGGCGTCGCCGCGCTGCCTTCGCTGCTGCTGTTCGCACTGGTGTTCATCATTCCGAACAGCCCACGCTGGCTGGCGCTCAAAGGGCGGCGTGCCGAAGCGGCCGAGGTACTGCGGCAGATCGGGGTGGCGGACGTGGAAGGAGAACTGCGCCAGTATGCGCACGGCCATGGCGCGGGCACCACGCGCCTGTCGTGGCGGCGTCACCGCAAGCCGATGCTGCTGGCCGTCGCGATCGCCGGCTTCAATCAGCTGTCGGGCATCAACGCGATTCTCTACTACTCGAACGACATCTTCGCGGCCGCCGGCTTCGGCAAGGTGTCGGCGGATCTGCAGTCGGTGATGATCGGCGCCACCAATCTGATGTTCACCCTGCTGGCGCTGACGATCATCGACCGCGTCGGGCGCAGGACGCTTCTGCTGATCGGTTCTGTCGGCATGGCGACGGCACTCCTTGCCACCGCGGCCATTCAGATTTCCGGCAGCGGCCGCGATCTGCTGCTGTGGGCGCTCATCCTGTTCATCGCCTCGTTCGCCTTTTCTCAAGGGGCGGTCGTGTGGGTTTATATCGCCGAGATTTTCCCGACCGAGGTGCGGGCGCGCGGCCAGAGCCTCGGCGCCTCCACCCATTGGCTGATGGACGCGATCGTCGCCGGTGTGTTCCCCTTGATGGCGGCGGGATCGAGCGGACTGCCGTTCGTGTTCTTTGCCGCTGCAATGGTGGTGCAGTTCGTTGTCGTCGCACGCTACTTTACCGAGACCCGCGGGGTGACCCTGGAGAACATGGCAGGTGTGCTGGCGCAGGCTCCGGCAAAGACCGCATAGGCAAGCAAGTGGCATGATGTCACCGCAGGCGCCTGTTCGCCTGCGGTTTTTTTGCGTGCCCGCGCCCGCGGCCAGTGCCTCGGTCTGGTCCCGAAGTCGACGATCCGAGCTGGTTAGGGTTTCCGTAAGTCGCTTCCATCGCTGGCG
>JBJMVU010000208.1:0-28746 GCA_045810485.1 Massilia sp.
ACTACGGCCCCCCGGCCGGCGACCGCGCGCTGCGCGCCGTCGCGCGCACGGCCGCCGCGGGCATGCGCCGCCCAGCGGACCTGGCGGCGCGCTACGGCGGCGAGGAGCTGGTGCTGCTGCTCCCGGACACGGACCTGGCCCAGGCGCACCACGTCGTGGACGAGATCTGCACGGCGATCGCCGCCCTGGAAATGCCGCACGCGGCATCGCAGGTGGCGCCGGTGCTCACGGTCAGCGTGGGCGGCGCGACGCTCGGCGGCCATGGGCCGGAGAGCGCGGCCGAACTGTTCGAGGCGGCGGACGAACACCTGTACCGCGCCAAGCAGGAGGGTCGCAACCGCGTCGTGTGGCGCAACCCGGTCGGTTGATGCGAAGCGGCGACACATGATGGGCACGGGGCGCCCACCATTGCTGGCGCAACCCGATCGGAGGGTAACGCAAAAGCGCGTAGGGTGGGCACACCGTGCCCACGCGTGCACGCGCAATCAGGAACGCTGCGGCGCCAGCGTCGACACGACCAGCAGCCCGCCCACGATGCACACGTGCTCCATGAACGGAATCAGTTCCGCATGGCGCGCCGCGCCGGTCGCGTGCCAGAAGCCGTGATACAGCACCGTGGCCAGCGCCGTGAATCCGGCCAGCGCCCAGCAGGCCGGCTTGAGCAGCCGGCCCGCGATGATCGCGGCGCCGCCGGCCACCTGCAGCAGGATGGTCAGCGCCAGCGTCAGGCCGGGCGCCGGCAGCCCGCCCGCAGCCACTTCCTGCAGCGCACCCTGCCAGCCCTGCACCTTGTCGATGCCGGCCCACAGGAACAGCACGCCGACGAGCACGCGGCCGGCCGTGCGCACCGTGCGGTCGAAGCCGTCCACGGGGACGGCGGGCGCCACGGCGCGGGGGTTCGTAAGGTCGAGGTCGGGGGTCGTCATGGGGTACTCCTTGATGGTTGAATCGGATCGCCCGAATCTACACCCGCGCCCCCGATTGCGGCTCCGTCTTTGGATGGAGGCGGCGCCGCCCGTGCGGTGCTAATCGGCCACCGGCACGTCCGCTACCGGCACGTCCGCTACCGGCACGTCCGCTACCGGCATGTCCGCTACCGGCATGTCGGCAAACACCTTGTTGACGATCACCCAGCGCCCCGCCCGGCGCACGAACGACAGGTAGTTCACGTAGTTGAACCCGAGCGCCGGCACGTGCACGCGGGCCACCGCAATGTCGTGCGTGACGTCGATCGCCAGCACCTTCATGCGGTACGGCTCGCCCAGCGCGGCCGGCGACGGCCGCGCCGCCACGCCGTCCAGGTAGTCGTCCAGATGCTTGTGGTACGACTCCCCGCCCCGCTCCGCGAACAGCGCGGCGTCCGGGTGGAACACGGTGCGCAGCAGCGCCGTGTCCCCCGTGTACAGGCCCTTGAAGTAGTCGCCGAGGACCGCGGCGATGGCATGGTGGTCGTCCATGGCCGTCAGGCGAGCCGCTCGGCCGTTGCGCGCACGCGCTGGCCGAACAGGAGCGCGGTGCGGATGTCGCCGACCACCATCTCGTCCGGCGACGCGTCCGACGGGGTCGCGGTGGCGAGGCCCGCGAACGACGACAGGTAGTTCACGTCGTCGCGCTGCGCGGCCTTGGCGTTGCTGGGCATGAGGCCCGTGCCGACCCACGCCATGCCGTGCTGCTGCGCCAGCGTGAACATCGTGTACAACGTCGTCTGCTTGTCGCCCGCGACCGAGGCCGAATTCGTGAACGCGGCGCCCAGCTTGTCCTTCCAGCCCTGCGTGAACCACACCTTCGACGACTGGTCGGCGAATTTCTTGAACTGCCAGCTCACGTTCCCCATGTAGGTGGGCGAACCGAACACGATGGCGTCGGCGTCGGCCAGCCTGTCCCAGGCGCCGTCCGGCAGGTTGCCGTCGGCGTCGATGGCCAGCAGCCGGCCGCCGCTGCCTTCCGCCACCGCCTCGGCGACCTTGCTCGTGTGGCCGTAGCCGCTGTGGAACACGATGACGATGGATTTGCTCATTTTGCCGCTCCTTTCCTGGCCGCTTCACGCTGGCGCCGCTTGGTCACGACTTCGCCGCCGTGGCCCCAGTTGTCGGTGTTGACTTCGTCGATGACGACGAACGTCGCTTCCGGATCCTTGTTCAGTACTTTCACCATGAGGTCGGTCGCGCCGGCGATCATGGCTTCCTTCTGGTCTTTCGTGACCCCTTCGTCGGTCACCTGGATGAGGATGTAGGGCATGATGTTCTCCTTGATCGAAAAATGATTACCAGGTACCGGCGCTGGCGCCGCCGTCCACGCTCAGCACCACGCCGCTCGTGAAGCGCGCGTCCGTCAGGTACAGCACCGCGTCGACGACGTCGTCCGTCGTCCCGGTCGTGCCGCTCGGCGCCAGCGTGTTGTAGAAGGCGCGCGTGCCTTCGTAATCCCCGTGCAGCGGGGTCTCGATGATCCCCGGCGCCACGGCCGACACCTTCACGCCGTGCGCGGCCAGTTCGATCGCCAGTGCGCGGGTCGCGCTGTTCAGGCCACCCTTCACGAGCACCGGCAGCACGGCCGGCACCTTCGCGTTCGGCTGCACCGCGATGCCGGCCGTGATGTTGACGATATGGCCGGCGCCGTTGGCGGCCATGTGCTCCGCCGCCCGTTGCGACGGGTAGAAGAAGCCCTTCAGGTTCGTGTCGACGAGGCGGTCGACTTCGTCCGGCGTGTAGGTGTGGAAGGGCTTCGCGTTGAAGATGCCGGCATTGTTGATCAGGATGTCGACCTTGCCGAAGCGGGCGATCGCCGTGTCGAACAGGGCCTGCGCCGTGGCCGGGTCGGCGATGTCGCCGGCGACGCCGACGAAGTTCGCCGGGTTCCCCAACTGGGCCGCCGCTTCATCGAGGCGGGCCGCGCCGCGGGCATTGCCGACGACGTTGTCGCCGCGCTCGAGGTACGCCTTGGCCAGCGCGAGGCCGATGCCGCTCGAGGCGCCGGTGATGACGACGGTGCGAGGATGATGGACTGCTGCGTTCATGCTGTTCTCCTGGTTGTCGACGGCGCGGATGCGTCGTCCATGGAGACAACTATAGGAACAGGCCGATCCCGGAAAAAGAGGGGTTACTGAAAGACAATCGATACATCATGTAATGAATCGCGACGTCTGGCGCAAATGCTCCACAAGAAAATCGACGAATGCGCGCACCCGCGCCGCCACGTGCCGGCTGTGCGGGTAGATCAGGCAGAACGGCCGCGCGCGGCCCCCATGCGAGGGCAGCACCTCGACGAGACGGCCCGCCTTCAGGTCGGCGTCGACGATGAAGCGGTAAGTCTGGAACAGGCCGCCACCGGCGCGCGCGAGGGTCACGGCGCCCAGGATGTCCTCGGCGCAGCAGTACAGGCCGGACGTCGGCAACTCGATATCCTCGCCGTCCAGGCGGAACAGCCACGGGATGTTGCGCCCGGTGCTCGGCAGCGCGAACTGGATGCAGTTGTGACCGGACAGCGCGTCCGGCGTCTTCGGCGTGCCCGCGCGCTTCAGGTAGTCGGGCGCGGCGACGACGACCAGCTCCGCGTCTTCCAGCGGGCGCGAGATCATCGTCGAATCGGCCGGCGCCCGGCCCCGGATCGCGAGATCGAAGCCTTCGTCGCCGAAATCGACGTTGCGGTTACTGAGGTGGAAGTCGACTTTCACGTCCGGATAGCGGCGCGAAAACTCCGGGAGGATCGGCAGCACCCGGTAATGGCCGTACGGCGTGGGCATGCTGATGCGCAGCAGGCCGGACGGCGCGCTCTGGCGGCCCGTGACGGCGCGCTCGGCCTCGACGAGCTGGGCCAGCGCCTGGCGGCACTGGTCGAAGTAGTCGCGGCCCGCTTCCGTCAGGTGCAGGGTGCGCGTGGTGCGCACGAACAGGCGCACGCCGAGCCGCGCTTCCAGGCGCGAGACCGCGCGGCTGACGGCGGCCGGCGTGACGGCGGCGGCCGTCGCCGCGGCGGTAAAGCTGCCCAGCTCAGCGGCGGAACAGAACAGCTCGATGCTGCCGAGGAGGATGTCGTCGAACTGGCGGCTCATCGCAGGCTCCCATTCATTACACGGTGTATCAATAATCGTGCATCTTACTTGGTTTATCGACACATGGGACCGGCGCTAGGCTAAGCCGTCACCTTCATACGGAGCCCATCATGCACACCTCCCTGCCCAGCCGCCTCGGCATCGCCCACCCCATCATCCAGGCGCCCATGGCCGGCGTCTCGACGGCCGCGCTGGCGGCCGCCGTGTCCAACGCCGGCGGACTCGGTTCCATCGCCGTCGGGGCCGGCGACGCCGCGCAGGCGCGCGCCGCGATCCGCGCCGTGCGCGCGCTGACGGACAAGCCGTTCAACGTCAACGTGTTCGCGCACCGCCCGGCCCGTGCCGACGCGCGCCGCGAAGCCGCCTGGCTGGACTGGCTCGCCGCCCACTTCGCCGCGCAGGACGCCCCGGCGCCGCTGGCGCTGCGTGAAATCTATAGGAGCTTCCTCGACGATCCGGCGATGCTCGCCGTGCTCGTCGAGGAGCGGCCCGCCGTCGTCAGCTTCCATTTCGGCCTGCCCACGCCGTCGCAGGTCGCGAGCCTGCACGCGGCCGGCGTCGTGCTGATGGCGACCGCGACGTCGCCGCAGGAAGCACGCGCTATCGAGGCGGCCGGCATCGACGTCGTCATCGCCCAGGGCATCGAGGCCGGCGGCCATCGCGGCACGTTCGATCCGGCGCAACCGGATGCGGGGCTGGGCGCGTTCGCGCTCGTGCAACTGGTGCGCGCCAGCGTGGGGATACCGATCGTCGCCGCGGGCGGCATCATGGACGGCCGCGGCATCGCCGCGGCGCTGCGCCTGGGCGCGAGCGCCGCGCAACTGGGCACGGCGTTCATCCTGGCGCCGGAATCGGCCGCCACGCCGCACCACCGCGCGCTGCTGCGCGACGGCTGCGCGCGGACGGCCATGACCGACGCCATTTCGGGACGCGCCGCGCGCGGCATCGTCAACCGCTTCTTCGACGAGATCGGCGGTCCCGGTCACCCGCCCGTGCCCGATTATCCGATCGCGTACGACGCCGCCAAGGCGCTGCACGCCGCCGCGTTCAGGCGCGGCGACCAGGATTACTCGGTGAACTGGGCCGGCCAGGCGTATGCGCTGGCGC
Source organism: Massilia sp. (assembly GCA_045810485.1). GTDB lineage: Bacteria > Pseudomonadota > Gammaproteobacteria > Burkholderiales > Burkholderiaceae_D > Telluria. Next base: position 5,159 of record JBJMVU010000208.1, read on the forward strand.
GCGCCATGCCGGCGGCCGGGCTGGTGGCCGTGCTGGCCGCGGAGCTGGACGCCGCGCGCTGATCAGGGCGTCGCCACGCCCTGCTGCTTCGGCGTGTACGGCGTGTACAGGAACGCGCCTGGCCACTGCGGCGTCGGCACGTTGTAGCGCGGCGCGGCGCTCGTGTAGTTGGCGCCGTCGCGCCAGTCGCCGGTGCCCGTGTACTGCGCCACCTGCGGATACGGATACACCGGGCGCGACGCGGTCTGCGCACCCGCGCTGTCCGTTTTATACGTCATGACGGACGCCGGCGCCGCGCCCTGCTCCACCCAGCCCGTCACCTGCGACACGAGGTCGATGCTGTCCATGCCTTCGCCGCCGCCGCAGTGGCCCACGCCGGGCACGAGGTACATGCGGGCGAACGTGTCGACCGCGGCCTGGCCCATCTGGTTCTGCAGCGCTTCGTAATAGGCGATCGTGTAGCGCGGCGAGATGTGCTGGTCGGCCCAGCCATGCCACAGGATCAGCTTCCCGCCGGCCTTCTGGAACGCGGACAGGTCGGGGTTGGTCGCGTCGTACAGCGGATGGTTCGCGGCCAGGAAGTTCAGGTAGAACGTGCTGTCGGTGTAGCCGAACGTGTCGATGGTCGGCAGCGCCGGACTGCCCGTGAAGATCAGGTTGGTCGCACCCGTCACGATGTTGTAGCTAAAGACGCCGGACTTGACCGCGACCGGTGCACTCGACGAGCCGGACGTCGGCACTTCCACGCCGACCCAGTTGCCCTCGGAGCCGAACAGCGGACGCCCGGTCTGCATGCGGATGCGGGTGGTGGCGTCCACCGGACCGCCGTAGATCCTGCCGGCGGCGCTGACCTCGAGGGCCGTCAGGCACGTACTCGTGTCGGTGGCGTTGGCCGGGCATGCGATCGACGCGGGGTCGAAGTTGCAGGCGCGCGGATCGGTGATCAGGCCGTCGGGCGTGTCGGCGCAGGCGGCCAGCACGGCCTTGTGCAGCAGCGCGACCTTGTCCGGATACAGGATCGAGTTGCCGCCGCTGTCGCCCGTGCTGCTGTTGGCGACGACGCTCCAGCCGTGGAATACGGAATTCTGCACCTGGAAGTGCGCGGCGGGCGCGCCCGCGATGATGCCCTGGTAGTCGTTCGGATAGCGCTGCGCGGCCATCAGCGCTTCGCGGCCGCCGTCCGAGCAGCCGATGAAGTAGTTGTACTTCGGCGCCTGGCCGTAATACGCCTTGATCAGCTTCTTCGCCGCGAGCGTCGTGATGTGCTGGCCGCGGTAGGCGAAATCGGCCTGCTTCTGCGGGTCGATCGTCCAGGACGGGTCGTTGCCCTGGTGCCCCATGTCGGTGGCGGCCGTCACGAAGCCGCCTTCCTGCACGAGCGGGCATTTATAGCTGAAGCTGACGCCCGACAGCTTCGTCGGATCGGTGAGGTTGCCGCACAGGCCGCCGCATCCAAGTGCGGCGAAACGCTGCGTCCACGTGCCGACGGGCAGCGCCACTTCGAACGTATTCGCCGGCGCCAGCGTGCCCTTCACGGCGCACAGGCTGACGGTATTGCCGTTGACGGTGGTCGTCGTGACGGTGGCCGACGCGATCGTGCTGCCGGCGCCGCCGATGTCCGTCAGGTCGACGGACGCCAGCTGCGCGCAGTCGACGACGGGTTTGACGACAGCGAGTGTGGTGGTCACGGGCGTCGTGATCGTGCCGGTGTCCATGCTGCCGCTGCCGTTGCCGCCGCCGCTGCAGGCCGCGAGCGCGAGCAGCGCGGCAAAGGCGGCCGCCGCGCGCGTGCGGATCGATGCTGGTGTTCTCATTGCGTCTCCATGGTGTTGTTGGGGCTGCCAGTATCCCCAGCCGTCCAGGGGCGCGGGTTGCATTCTTTCTCACCGACGTCTCAATCTGCTTATCGAAGCAAGCGCCGTTCGTCGGCTGCGAGATGTACAATGGGTCATCGAACTACGATGCATGGCAGCGCAATGGCTCACGAGAATTTCCTGAAATGCCGACAGCCCCACGCCCCCGTCCGCGCGACGGCGGCCTGCCCGCGCCTGCCCGACTACGCCCTGCTGGGCCATCCCGTCCGGCTTCACTAAGCTCGGCGGCGGCACAGCCGTTTGCCGGGCCCCACACAATGCATTCCATCCGCCCTGTCGTATCGGGCGGCCATGACCCATTCCTGTCCAGGACATAAGAGACCATGAAGACGATTCGACCCTCGCTGTTCCGCCGCCCGCCCAGCTTCCGGGCGCTCAACGACCTGATCGCCCAGCGCAAACAACTGCGCCAGCGCATCGGCCTGGCCCTCGCGGTCTGCCTGCCGCTCGGCTGGCTGCTGCTCCACATCGACTGAAGGAGGCGCCCCCATGCTGCCCGTTATCACAATCTCATCGGTCGACCTCGACCGCATCGACGTGTTGCTGGACCGGCTGCCCTCCTTTCATGCGGCCGCCCGCGACGCGCTGTCCGACGAACTCGCGCGCGCCGACGTCGTCGCCCCCTGGGACATGCCGCCGCGCGTCGTGACCATGCGGTCGACGGTCCGTTTCCGTCTCGACGGCAAGGAAAGCGAGTGGTGCAAGACGCTCGTCTATCCGAAGGAGAGCGGCCAGGGCGACGACACGGTGTCGGTGCTGTCCCCGGTCGGCAGCGCGCTGCTGGGGCTGTCCGAAGGCGACAGCATCCAGTGGACCCACCCCGACGGCCGGACGCTCGGCGTGGAAGTCGTCGAGGTCATCTACCAGCCGGAGCGGGCCGGTCACTATCACCTGTAGCCAGCGTCATCCGGCAGTCATGCGCCTTGCGGATAACGCTCATCACGAAACATCATTGGACGGTTCTTGTGCAATGCAGCACACTGCTTCCTGTCTCCTCTATCTTCCTCCAAGAAAATAGATTCAAGCCCGCCAACCAGCGGGCTTTTTTTTTGCCAAAAATTCGGGGCCAGAGCACTTTTTTGAGCACGATCCCAGCAGCAACAGTGCCGCCAGCCTCTCGTCTCCACGCCCTCTCCCCGTCTCCATGTCGTATTCCATGTCATGCATGCTCTACGGCGTCTCCTTGCTGATTGGGAAATTGATCTGAAATGTGCTCTGACCCCGGATTTTTCCCGGATTTTTCACTCGGCTGAATAACGTTCCACGATGTGGAATTTCGGGCTTTCAGAAAGCGGGCTGAATATTCCATTTCGCAAAACTATTTGCCGCATTGCGGAATGCATGAGATAACTCATTGAATTTACTCACGTATTTTTAGTTCTATGTCTTATATAAGACAGAAGATTTAGGGACCTCGGATCTCTTATGATGAACCCATGCGCTTCACCACCTTCGATTCACTTTTCATGGAGTTCGACATGTCCGAGTACCAAAACGATATCCAGGCCATCGCCACCCTCAAGCAGCGCTACGGCAGCGGCTGGGACGCCATCAATCCCGAATCCGCGGCCCGCATGCGTGCGCAGAACCGCTTCAAGACCGGCCTCGACATCGCCCGCTACACGGCCGCGATCATGCGCCGCGACATGGCGAACTACGACGCCGATCCGTCCAAGTACACGCAGTCGCTGGGTTGCTGGCACGGTTTCATCGGCCAGCAGAAGCTGATCTCGATCAAGAAGCACTTCAACAACACCGACCGCCGCTACCTCTACCTGTCGGGCTGGATGATCGCCGCCCTGCGCTCGGAATTCGGCCCGCTGCCGGACCAGTCGATGCACGAAAAGACCGCCGTCCCGGCCCTGATCAAGGAGCTCTACACGTTCCTGCGCCAGGCCGACGCGCGTGAACTGGGCGGCCTGTTCCGCCAGCTGGACGCGGCCGAAGGCGCCGCCAGGGCAGCGGTCCAGGACAAGATCGACAACTTCGTCACTCACGTCGTGCCCATCATCGCCGACATCGACGCCGGTTTCGGCAACGCGGAAGCGACTTACCTGCTGGCCAAGCAGATGATCGAAGCGGGCGCCTGCTGCATCCAGCTGGAAAACCAGGTGTCGGACGAAAAGCAGTGCGGCCACCAGGACGGCAAGGTCACGGTCCCGCACGAGGACTTCCTGGGCAAGATCCGCGCCGTGCGCTACGCGTTCCTCGAACTGGGCGTGGATGACGGCGTCATCGTCGCCCGCACCGACTCGCTGGGCGCCGGCCTGACCAAGCAGATCGCCGTCACCCACGAAGCGGGCGACCTGGGCGACCAGTACAACAGCTTCCTCGACGTGGAAGAAATCGCGGCGGCCGAACTGAAGAACGGCGACGTCGTGATCCAGCGCGGCGGCAAGCTGCTGCGTCCGAAGCGCCTGGCGAGCAACCTGTTCCAGTTCCGCGAAGGCACGGGCGAAGCACGCTGCGTCCTCGACTGCATCACGTCGCTGCAGAACGGCGCCGACCTGCTGTGGATCGAAACCGAGAAACCGCACATCGGCCAGATCGGCGGCATGGTCAGGGAAATCCGCAAGGTCGTCCCGAACGCGAAGCTGGTGTACAACAACAGCCCGTCGTTCAACTGGACGCTGAACTTCCGCCAGCAGGTGTACGACGGCATGAAGGACCGCGGCGAAGACGTGTCGGCCTACGACCGCGCGCACCTGATGAGCGCCGAGTACGACGACTCGATCCTGGCGAAGGTCGCCGACGAGCGCATCCGCACGTTCCAGGCCGACGCGGCGCGCGAAGCGGGCATCTTCCACCACCTGATCACGCTGCCGACCTACCACACGGCCGCCCTGTCGACGGACAACCTGGCCAAGGACTACTTCGGCAACCAGGGCATGCTGGGCTACGTGGCCGGCGTGCAGCGCAAGGAAATCCGCCAGGGCATCGCCTGCGTCAAGCACCAGAACATGTCCGGTTCGGACATCGGCGACGACCACAAGGAATACTTCAGCGGCGAGGCGGCGCTGAAGGCCGGCGGCAAGCACAACACGATGAACCAGTTCTGATCGGTTCCAGCCGTCCCGCAAGCGCGCGCCACCCGGCGCGCGCTTTTTTCGTTACCGCGTTCCTTCCCCGCGATACACCACCTTCCCGCCCACGATGGTCTGCTGCACCTTGACGTTGGCGATGTCCTCGGGATCGATCGTCATCACGTTGCGGTCCAGTACGATCATGTCGGCCAGCTTGCCCCGTTCCAGCGAGCCCGAGACGGCATCGAGATGCAGCGCGTATGCCGCGTGCAGCGTGACCGCGCGCAGCGCCTGCTTGCGCGTGAGGCCCGGGTCGGCATTCAGCCTGCCGGGATAGCGGTCCCACACGGCCGGGTCGTTCGTGCGCGTGACGCCCACCTTCAGCGCGAACCATTCGTTCAGCGGATCGACCGGCCAGTCGCTGCCGAACGCGACGCGCGCGCCCGCCGCCTGCAGCATCCCTTCCGGTTCCATGCGGCCGAAACGCACGGGGCCCAGGAAATCGCGCGTCGCCTCGATCGAATCCGGTGCCGGCTTGGCCCACTGGAAGGACATGACCGGCGTCGCATTCAACTGCGCGAACCGGGCATAGTCTCCCGGATCGGTGATCTCGGCATGTGCCACCGCGGGCCGCACCGTCGCGCCGGGAACCGCCTTGCGCATGGCGTCGATGGCGTCCAGCGACTGGCGCACGGCGCGGTCGCCGATCGCGTGGATGTGCGGATCGATGCCGGCACGCGCCAGCCCCGCCAGTACCGGCTGCAGCACGTTCGGCGGCAGGTAGATCTGGCCGAGGTTGGTCCCCGGCAGGAAGTGCGCATTCGCGTCGCCGCCCGCGTTGACCAGGTAGGGTTCCAGCAGCCCCGCCGTGAAAGCGGGCGCCTGCGCCACGCCGTCCATGAACAGCTTCGCATGCCGCACCGCGACGGTCGGCGCGACGCCCGGCGGCCCCTGGTCGTAGCGCTTCGCGAGGTCCTGCACCATCGCGACGGCGGCGCCCGGGTCGCTGGCCAGGTTCGCGTCGATCAGCGGCGCGAAATAGGCGCGCGCCGTCAGCTTGCCACTCTTCTGCAGCGCGGAAAACGCGGCCAGTTCCTCGTCGCCGCTCAACGCGCTGAAGAATGTGGTCACGCCCTGGCGGTTCAGTTCGTTCAATGCCGCCTGCGCGCTGGCCTCGTTCTGCTGTGCGGTCGGCGCCGGGCGGACATTCATCACCAGCACGTCGGCGTCGTCCTCGAAGATGCCGGTCGGCTCGCCGCGCCCGTCGCGCGCGATGGCCCCGCCCTGCGGATCCCGCGTGGCGGCGGTGACGCCCGCGATCTGCAGCGCGCGCGAGTTGGCCAGCAACGTGTGGCCGTCGCTCGAGTGGACGATGATGGGACGCGTCGTGCGCAGCGCGTCGAGGGTGGCCCGGGTAGCATCCGTTCCCTTCGGTTCCATCGCCTGCCGGTACCAGGCGTTCACCTCGAGCCACGCGTCGGCGCCGTCGCCCGCCGTGGCGTCGAGGCAGGCCTGGATGCGGGCCTGGAACGCCTGCACGGTCAGCGCGGCGTAATCCAGGTTGCAGGAACGCAGGTTGGCGCCGCCCTTGAGCGGATGCAGGTGCGCGTCGATCAGGCCCGGCATCAGCATGCGGCCGTTCAGGTCCGTCACGGCGGTGTCCGGGCCGATCAGGGCAGCCACGCCGGCATCGCTGCCGACGTAGACGATGCGCCCGTCGCGCACCGCCACCGCCTGTTGTACCGAATCCTCCCCGTCCATCGTCACCACGTAGCCGTTGCGGTACACCGCGTCCGCGCTGGGCGGGGCGTCGGACCGGCCGCAGCCGGCCAGGCCGGCCAGGATCAGCGGAAGAATCAGGGAAAGTCGTCTTGGTGTGGTCATCGTGTCTCCGTTGTTGTAGTTGCCTCTGCCATCGTATTGCGCAACAATCGCTGGAGAAATCCCGCATTTGCGGGGGATGACAACGGAGACGCGCATGGAGCTGCAACGGTACAGCCGCCTGATCTACGACCTGCACGCGGGGTCGCGCGACGTGCCGCCCGCGGCGTTCCAGGACTGGGCCATTGTCCGCCTGCGCCGCGACCTGCCGTTCGCCTCGGCCTGGTGGGGCGTCGCCACCACGCCCGCCGCCGGCGACACCGTCCTGCACAGCGTCGCCTACGGCACCCGGCCCGACTTCACGCGCGAGATCGAGGCGATCCGCGACGTGGACGACGTGCACGAACGCATCCTGAAGCCGCCCGGCGTGACGGTGCTGAAGGATGGCCACAGCGCCGACCCCGTGCTGCGCCGCTTCGACGCGCGCCATGACCTGCACTCGATCCTCGCCACCGCGGTGCCCGACAGCAGCGGCACGGTGATGCAGTTCATCTCGCTGTACCGGCCGGAAGGCGCGCGCCCGTTCACGGAGGCGGAGCGGGCCGTCAAGGAAGCGCTGGTGCCGCACCTGATGCGGGCGTGGCAGACGAACTGGGAGGAGATCCGCGCGGCCGGCGACGCGCCGCCGGCCGCCGTGCTCTCGGCCGACGGCGACGTGATCCACGCCGACGCGCGCTTCACCGCGCTGCTGCGCGCCGCCTGGCCGGGCTGGTGCGGCAGGCGCCTGGTGCTGCGCGACGACGGCTTCGACGGTCCCCGCACGGCGACGGCCCGCGTCGCGATCACCGTCGTGCCGGGGAGCGCGCCGGGCACACGCCGCGTGCTGCTGCACCCCAACCGCAACGGCACGCTGACGGCCCGCGAGCACGCTGTCGCCGCCCACTACGCGAACGGCCTGTCGTACAAGGAGATCGCGAAAGCGCTCGGCATCGCGCCGGATACCGTGCGCTCGTACATCAAGGCCTGCTACGCCAAACTGGACGTCAGGAACAAGGTGCAGCTGCAGCGGGCGCTGGCTCGCGCCGGCTGACCGCGGGCGCCGGCGCGATCCGGAACCAGATCGCGTACATCGCGGGCAGGAACACGAGCGTCATGACCGTGCCCGCGAACGTGCCGCCGATCAGCGTGTAGGCGAGCGTGCCCCAGAATACCGAGTGCGTGAGCGGGATGAAGGCCAGCATGGCCGCCAGCGCCGTCAGGATGACGGGCCGCGCCCGCTGCACGGTCGCCTCGACGACCGCGTCGAACGGCGCCAGGCCCTCCGCGCGGTTCACGTCGATCTGTCCGATCAGGATCAGCGTATTGCGCATCAGGATGCCGGACAGCGCCACGAGCCCCACGAGCGCGTTGATGCCGAACGGCTGGCGGAACAGGATCAAGGTCGGCACCACGCCGATCAGCCCCAGGGGACTGGTCAGGAACACCATCACCATCGACGCGATCGACCGCACCTGGAACACGATGATTAACAGCGTGAACGCGAGCATGACCGGGAACAGCGGCAGCAGCGCGGCATTCGCCTTGCCGGCTTCCTCGATCGACCCGGCCATCTCCAGCCTGTACCCGGCGGGCAGCGCCGCGGCGACGGGTTGCAGCGCCCGCTGCATGGCCAGCGACACGTCGGGCGGCTGCAAGCCCTCGGCGATGTCGCCGCGGATGGTGATGGTCGGCACGCGGTCGCGCCGGCGCAGCACCGGTTCTTCCGGCCGGACATCGACCGAGCCCACCTGCGCCAGCGGGATGCGCTGCCCGGCCGCGCCGACGAGCGTGAAGGCGTTGATCCGCGCCGGATCGAGGCGCACGGCGCCGGCCGCGCGGGCAACCACCTGCACCGAGCGGATATCCTCGCGCACCGCTGTGACGGGCACGCCGCTCAACAGGAACTGCAGTTGCTGCGCCACGGCGGCCGACGTCAGGCCGACGGCCTGCAAACGGTCCTGGTCGAGCGTGAAATGCAGGGCCGGCACGCGCGTGCCCCAGTCCGTGTTCACGGTGCGCATCTGCGGGCTGGCGCGCAGGATCGCCTCCACCTTGGCCGCGCTGGCGCGCAGCGTGTCCGGGTCCGGGCCGGACAGGCGGAACGCGACCGGGTATGGCGAGTACGGGCCGAACACGAGCTGCGTGACGCGCACCCGGGCCTCCGGCGCCAGGCCGTCGGCGACGGCCGCGCGCAGGCGCAGCTTGAGCGCTTCGCGTTCCTGTTCGTTGTCGGTACGGATCACGATCTTGGCGAACGACGGGTCGGGCAGTTCGGGCGCCATCGCCAGGTAGAAGCGCGGCGCGCCCTGCCCGACATAGGCCGTGACCGTGCGCGCTTCCTTCTGCTGCGCCAGCCACGCCTCGACCTTCGCAGCGGCCGCCGACGTCGGTCCGATCGCCGTCCCATAAGGCATCTGCACCTCGACCAGCACTTCCGGCCGGTCGGACGTCGGGAAGAACTGCTTCTTGACGACGGCCATGCCGGCGCCGGCCAGCACGAAGGCGCCGACGACGATCAGCGCGACGAGCCATTTGCGCCGGATCACGGCGCCCAGCAGGCGCCGGAACCGGTTGTAGTTGGGCGTGTCATAGATAGCGTGATGACCGCCTTCGATCTTTGGAATCTCGGGCAGGAGTTTCACGCCCAGGTAGGGTGTGAACACCACCGCGACGATCCACGACGTGACGAGGGCGATGCCCACGATCCAGAACATATTGCTCGTGTATTCGCCGGCCGTCGATTTCGCGAAGCCATTCGGCATGAAGCCGATGGCCGTGATCAGCGTGCCCGACAGCATGGGGGCCGCCGTATGGCTCCAGGCGTACGCGGACGCCTGCATGCGGTCGTAGCCCTCTTCCATCTTCACGACCATCATTTCGATGGCGATGATGGCGTCGTCGACGAGCAGGCCGAGCGCGAGGATCAGGGAGCCGAGGGTGATGCGGTCGAAGTTCTTGCCCGTCGCGGCCATCACGATGAAGACGGCGGCCAAGGTCAGCGGCACGGCCGTGGCGACGACCAGTCCCACGCGCCAGCCCATGCTGAGAAAACACACCACCATCACGACGAGGAGCGCGACGAAGAACTTGATCATGAATTCATCGACGGCGCCACTGATGTTCACGCCCTGGTCGGTCACCTTGGCGAGGCTCATGCCCAGCGGGACGTCCCGGTTGATGGACGCGACCTCGGCATCCAGCGCCTTGCCCAGGTCGAGCCCGTTCCAGCCGTCGCGCATCACGACGCCCAGCAGCAGCGCCGGCTCGCCGTTGTTCCGGATGAGGAAGGTGGCCGGGTCTTCGTAGCCGCGTTCGACCGTCGCGATGTCGGCCAGCTTCAACGTGCGGCCCTGGCTGACGACGGGCGTGTCGCGGATCTTCTGCAGCTCGTCGAAGGCGCCGTCCAGGCGGACGAAGACTTGCGCGCCCTTCGTGTCGATCGAGCCGGCCGGCGTCAGCACGTTGCGGGCGTTGAGCGCGGCGAAGATGTCCTGCGGGGCGATGCCGAGCGTGGCAAGGCGGTCGTGCGAGAACGATACGAAGATGCGCTCGGCCTGTTCGCCGATGATGTTGACCTTCTTGACGCCGGCCACGTGCAGCAGGCGCTGGCGCAGGGTTTCGGCATCGCGCACGAGCAGGCGGGTTGGTTTTCCTTTCGCCTTCAGGGCATACAGGGCGAACGTGACGTCGGCGAATTCGTCGTTGACCATCGGGCCGATGACGCCGTTCGGGAGCGACCCCTGCACGTCCTGCAGTTTCTTGCGCGCCTGGTAGAACTGGTCGGGCACGTCGGCGGGCGGTGTGCTGTCCAGCAGCGTGACCGTCGTGAACGCGAGGCCCGGCCGCGTGTAGGTTTCCGCGCGGTCGTACCAGCGGAGTTCCTGCATGCGCTTTTCGAGCGGTTCCGCCACCTGGTCCTGCATGTCCCGGGCCGTGGCGCCGGGCCAGGCGGTGACCACCGTCAGCTGCTTCACGGTGAACGGCGGGTCTTCCGCGCGGCCCAGCTTCAGGAACGCGAGCACGCCGGCCAGCGAGACGAGCAGGATGAGGAACAGCGTGACGGACCGCTCGCGCACGGCCAGCGCGGACAGGTTGAAGCGGCTCATCGGGCGGCTCATCGCGCGGCTCCCGATGTGGCGACCGCTGTGGCGACGGGAATGGCTGCGGCGGCAACCTGCCGCGGAACACGGTCGACGCGCACGGCGTCGCCTTCGTGCAGCAGGTGCGCGCCCAGCGCGATCACGCGCTCGCCCGCCTTCAGCTGGCCCGTCACGCGCGCCATGTCGTCGCCGATCGCGAGCACGTCGACCTTGCGCCACGTGACCCTGGCCGGCTCGCCCGCCACGGTCCAGACGCCGCTGCCCTTGCCCGCGTCGAGGACCGCGGCGGCCGGGACTTGCAGCGCGCCGGTCTTGCTGTCGCCGTCCAGGCGCAGGGTGACGGTGGCGCCGAGCGGCGCGTCGGCCAGCGGGCCGTCGAGCACGTATTTCGCCTCGTACGTGCGCGTGAGGCGGTCGGCGGCATCCGCGAGCTGCCGCAGGCGGGCCACGCCGGCGACGTGCCCGCCGCCGTACAGCGTGGCCTGCGCCTGCGAGCCGAGCGGGGGCCGCACGGTTTCCGGCAGCTGGACGACCGCCTCGCGCGGCCCCGCGTGCGCGAGGCGGACGACGGGCTGGCCGGCGCCGACGACCTGGCCCGGCTCCGCCAGCGTGTCGACGACGACGCCGTCCGCGTCCGCGACGAGCACCGCATAACCTGTCGCGTTGCGGGCGACGTCGTACTGCGCCTCGGCCGCGCTCAGCTGGGCCTTGGCCGAGTCGGCCGCGGCCCTGAGCTGCTCGTACGCGGAGGCCGACACGGCGCCTTCCGCCACGAGGTCGCGGTAGCGGGCTTCGTCGTCGCCCGCCTGGCGCGCGCGGGCGCGGGCGGCCGTCACCGCCTCGGCCTGGGCGCGGGCCTGCAGGCCGAGGTCGACGGGATCGATGCGCATCAGGGGCTGGCCCCGGTGGACGGCCTGGCCGACGTCGACGAGGCGTTGCACCACCTTGCCCGGCACACGGAAGCCCAGATCGCTCTGGATCCGCGCGCCGACGACGCCGGTGAATGAACGTGCGGTTGCGGTGGCGCCCTGGACGAGTACGGTCTCGACCCGCGGCGCCGCCGTGCGGGCGTCGGCGGCGGGCTTGTCGCCGCATGCCGCCAGGGCGAGCGGCAGCACGTACAAGGCGCGTGCGCCGCGTGAGCGAATGGACATGGGAGCTCCCTTGGCTAAGAAAGCCCCCATTCTTCTACTAGTGACCAAATAAGTCAATGGTCACAAACTGGAATTTTATGGCGCAAGGCTCCGCAGCACGAGGTTGGACAGGTGCAGGGTCGCGTCCTGCGCGCCTTCCAGGTTGTATTGCAGCAGCAGCGGATTGATATACGGCTTCATGACGAGGCAGATCGCGTTCGCCGTCTCGTCCAGCGGCGTCTTGCGTTCGAACTCGCCCGCCTCGCGCCCGTCCCGGACGATCTGCGTGATGAGGTCTTTGACGTAGCGCTCGTACGCCTGCACCGACGGCCACGCGTCGCGCGACGCGGTCGCCGCGATGTCGTACAGCTTGCGGTCTTCGAAGAACAGCTCGCTGCCGGCGTCGACGAAGGCCCGGAACATGCGGCGGAACCGGTCGGACGCGCTGGTGGCGCCCGCGACGGCCGCATCGACGGCGCCCATCACCTCGCTCAGGCGGTTCGCGCAGATGACCTCGCCGATCGCCTGCTTCGAGTCGAAGAACTTGTAGATATAGGCCTTCGAAAAACCGATCGCCTTGGCCAGGTCCGACACGGTCGTCTTTTCGTAGCCGTAGCGCGTGAAGTAGTCCATCGCGGCGTCGAGGATCTGCGTGCGGACGTCGTGGTCGAGGGGCCCCCGGGCCGGGGATGGTGGAGTGAGTGTCGTGTTCATGGCGATAGCTTAACGCGTCGAACAAATGTTTGACAAAGCGTGACCAATAAGTATTATAGTCACTAGTCACATCCAAAGGAACCATCATGACCACGATTCGCCTGCTCGCGGCCGCCGTCGTTGCCATCGCGGCAACGGGCTGCGCCGTCGGACCCGATTACCGGCGTCCGGACGCGCCCGTCGTCGACCACTACCTCGGCCAGCCCGCCGCCGCGCAGGACCTGACCGCCGCCCCGGCCGCCGGGCTGGCCGCGTGGTGGGACGGCTTCGGCGACCCGCAACTGGCGCGCTACGTCGCGCAGGCGCTGGACCGCAACCTCGACCTCGCGCAGGCGGCGGCGCGCGTCGCCCAGGCCCGCGCCGGCCTGCACGCCGCCGACGCGGCGCTGCTGCCGTCCGCCACGGTGGGCGGATCGGCGGCGCGCGCGTACCAGTCGGTGGAAACGCCGCTCGGCCGCGTTCTCGGCGCCGCGCCGGGTTACGAACGCTGGGGCAATGCCTACGACGTGAACGCCGCCGCCAGCTGGGAGATCGACCTGTTCGGTGGCCTGCGCCGCGGCCGCGAGGCGGCGGGTGCCGACTACCAGGCCTCGACGGCGGATTTCGTCGCGGCCCGGCTCGCCGTCGCCGCGCAGACGGCGGACATCTACATCGGCATCCGCGGCCTGCAGGCCCGCCTCGACATCGCCCAGCGGCAGGTGGCGACGCGGCGCGACCTGCTCGCCAAGGTGACGCTGCTGCACGACAAGGGCGTGGCGCCCGAGTACCAGGTGCACCAGACGGCAGGCGAGCTGGCGCAGGCCGAAGCCGCCGTGCCAGCGCTGCAGGCCGGCCTCGACGCGGCGCTGAACGCGCTGGACGTCATGCTCGGCACGCCGCCCGGCACGCATCGCGCCGAATTACAGGCATCCGCCACCACGCCAACAGTCCCGGCCATCGGCGCGATGGGCACGCCCGCCGACCTGCTGCGGCGCCGGCCCGACCTGATCGCGGCGGAGCGGCGCGTGGCGGCCGGCAATGCGCGCATCGGCGCGGCGATGGCGGAGTACTATCCGCACGTGTCGCTGAGCGCCCTGCTCGGCAGCGCGACGACGCTGTCCGCCGGCCACCTGTTTGGCGCGGGCGCCAACGAGGGCGCGGGCCTGCTCGGCGTGCGCTGGCGCCTGTTCGACTTCGGCCGCATCGACGCGCAGATCGCCCAGGCCAAGGGCCGCGAGGCGGAAGCGCTCGCGGCCTACCGTCTCGCCGTGCTGCACGCGACGGAAGACGTCGAAAACGCCTTCTCGGCGCTGGCGAACCGCGCGCAACAGGCCACGGTCCTCGTGCGCGGCGAGGATGCGCTGGCAAGGGCGCGCGCGGCGTCGTTCGCGGCTTACCGGCGCGGCGCGGGCAGCCTCATCGAGGTGCTGCGCGCGGACGACACCCTGCTGCGCACGGCCGATGCGCGCGCGCAGGCGCAGGCGGACGCCGCGCGCGCGGCCGTCGCGGCCTATAAAGCGCTCGGCGGCGGCTGGGAGCCGGGGCGCGGCACGGAAAACGTCGCGGCTCGCTGACGGCCGCTCAGCGCCGCAGTTCCGACATGATCTTCTCGGCGAGGAAGTCGCACGGCGGCCGCTTCGACTTGGTGCTGCGCGCGAGGATGACTTCCAGCGGATCGATTTCCGGCAGTCCCTGCGCCTGGCCGAGCAGGGTCAACTGCGCGGGCACGGCGCAGCGCGCGAGGGGCGCCACCGCGAGCCCCGCCTCGACCATGCTGAGCAGGCCCATCAGGCTCGGGCTCTCGTACGACGTCCGGTAGGGAATCTTCGCCCGCTCGAGGCTGCGGATCGCATTCTCGCGCGCCACGCTGCCGGGCAGGAACACGGCGATGGGCAGCGGCCGCTCGCGCCACAGGTCGCGGGCGCTGGGCGTCGCGGCCCACACCATCGGCTCGAACCGCACGAACTCGCCGGACAGCCCTTTCACACGCGTCGCGCACACAAGGTCGACCGAGCCGTCCTTGACCATCGGCGCCAGCGCCACGCTCGGCAGGCCCACGACCTGGATCTGCACTTTCGGATACGAAGCGGAGAATTTCTTGAGGATGGGCGGGAACAGCGACGACGCGTAATCGTCCGGCACGCCGATGACGACGCGGCCCGTGATGTCCGGCCGCACGACCGCGGCCCACGCCTCGTCGCGCAGCGCCAGCATGCGCCGGGCGTACGTCAGGAGGACCTCGCCGTCCTGCGTCGGCGTGACGCTGCGCGGGCCGCGCACGAACAGCGGCTTCCCGAGCGCGCCCTCGAGCGTCTTGATCTGCATGCTCACGGCCGACTGCGAGCGGTGCACGACTTCCGCCGCGCGGCTGATGTTGCCGGTATCCGCCACGGCCACGATCATGGCCAGGACGTCGAGATCGAGTGTCTTCATTGGTATCAGAAAATCTGATTGATTGAATCAGTATTATGCGATTTTCTTGGGACTTTGTGTGGGGCATAGTAGCGCTAAAGGAGCAAAACATGAACGCACGCACCGACCAGCACGCCCTGTCCGTACCCGAGATCTATTACGCCACCCTGCCGTCCGGCGTGCGCATGCCGTACGCGACGCAAGGTAGCGGAGCGCCGCTGCTGTTCGTCCACGGCTCGCTGTGCGACTACCGCTACTGGAACGGCCAGATGGCCGTGCTGTCGCAGCGCTTCCGGTGCGTCTCGGTGAGCCTGAGCCATTACTGGCCGGCCGACGACCTGGCGCTGCAGGGCGCGTTCAACTGGTGGACGCACGTCGCCGAACTCGCCGAATTCATCACCGCCATGGATCTCGGCCCGGTGCACCTGGTCGGCCACTCGCGCGGCGGCTGCGTCGCGTTCCAGCTGGCGCGCGACTATCCGCACCTCGTGCAATCGCTGACCCTCGCCGATCCGGGCGGCCCGCTGCACGCCGATGCGCCGCTGCCGCCCGCGACCGAAGCGCTGCGCGCACGGGCGGCGCAGCTGATCGAGGACGGCGACGTCGACGCGGGCCTGGAACTGTTCGTCGACTCCGTCAGCCTGCCGGGCATCTGGCGCAAGAGCCCCACCGGCTTTCGCCGGATGGCGATCGACAACGCGGCCACGTTGCCGATGCAGTTCCGCGACCCGCTGCCGGCCTACACCCGCGCCGCGGCGCAGGCCATCGCCTGCCCGACCCTGCTGATCGCGGGCGAGAAAAGCCCGCGCATGTATCGCGACAACGTGGCGCAACTTGCGGAATGGATCGCCGACGCCGCCACGCGCACCGTGGCCGGCGCGTCGCATGGCATGAACGTGACGCATGCGGCCGAATTCAACCGGCTGGTGGAAGCGTTCGTCAACGTCTGAACCGGAACGTATGCGCACGGTCGAACGACTGCGCGACGGCCATCCAGGCCGCACGGCGCGTCTTCGAAAGGACCTGCGATGTACAAGACCATCGTCGTTCACGTCGATGGCAGTCCGCAGCAGGAGAGCCGGCTGTCCGCCGCCGCCCGCCTTGCCCGGGAACACGACGCGCACCTGGTGGGCTGCGCGGCGACGGGCATCTCGTGGACGGACTACCTGTTACTGACCGGCGCCATGGCCGCGCCGGTCCCGCCGGCCGATGTCGACGGCCTGCGCGCGACCACGAACTTGCATCTGCGCAGGTTCACGGACCAGGCCGCGAGACTCGGCGTCGCCTCGGCGGAAGCGCGCCTCGTCGAAGACACCGCCGACGGCGCGCTGCTGCTGCAGGCGCGCTATGCCGACCTCGTCGTGCTCAGCCGCGACCTCGACCCGGCGCCCGCCATCCCGCCCAGCGCGCGCCGGCTGCCGGAACACGTGGCCCTGCGCGGCACGCGGCCGGTGCTGGTCGTCCCGCCCGGCTACGCGGACCAGGCCATCGCCTCCACGGTCGTGGCCGGCTGGGACGGCAGCACCCAGGCGCTGCGCGCCCTCGCCGCCGCCCTGCCGTTGCTCCAGCGTGCGGACGGCGTGCGGCTCGTGCTGGTCAATCCCGACCGGATGTCCGACCTGCACGGCGAGCAGCCGGGCGCCGACATGGCCCTGTACCTGGCCCGCCACGGCGTGCGGGTCGACGTGGTGCCCGAGCATACGCACGCGACGGCCGGCGACACCCTGATCGCGCTCGCACACGCCGCGGGCGCCGGCCTGATCGTCGTGGGCGCGTACGGCCACAGCCGCTACCGCGAATGGGTGCTGGGCGGCGTGACCCGCGAGCTGCTGGCGCGTGCGCCCGTGCCGCTGCTGCTGGCCCATTGAGGCCGACGTAAACTGTGCCTGGGCGGCGCGAGCCGCGCGGTGCTCGCCGATGCGCGCATTCCGGTATGCCTGGTGCATTGAAGGCCAAATAGCGCCAAATAGCGGTTGCAAAAAGCGGGCCGAGTCATCAAGCTATCACGTTCCAGATCTAGAATAGTCAAGATGACAACAAAGAACAAGCGGACCGACCTGGTCACGTCCCTGCTCGTCGACGCCGTGATCAGCGCGAGCCTCGCCGAAGGGACGGCGTATGCGGCGCGGACCCTGTGCGAGAACGGCGTGCCGTTCGACGTGGCGCTACGCGTCCTCACCCGGCCGTGGTTGCGGCGCTACCATCCCGTCACGCAAACCTACACGCCCCCGGCAGTGGAGCGGATGCTCAACTGATTCACACGGCTCGGGCGTGCCCGTTCCCGGCGGCGCGGTAGCGGTTCTCGAAGTCGCTGATCGGCAGCGGCCGCCCCAGCAGGAAGCCCTGCATCGCCGAACAACCGCCGTGCACCAGGAAGCGCCGCTGCGCTTCGTGCTCGACGCCCTCGGCGACGATCTCGAGGTTCAGCTTGCGCGCCAGCGCGATGATGGCCTCCACGATCGGCGCCGATTCGGGATCCGTGCCGACGTCGCGCACGAACGAGCGGTCGATCTTCAACGCGGCCAGCGGAAAGTACTTCAGGTAGGCGAGCGAGGAATAGCCGGTGCCGAAATCGTCGAGCGAAAAGCAGACGCCCCGCGCACGGAGCTCGTGCATGCGCCGGGTGATCTCGTGCGTATCCTCGGCAAACACGCTCTCCGTCAATTCCAGGCACAGTTGCCGTGGAGGCGCGCCCGTGTCGTCCAGGATCGCGGCAACCACGGCTGGAAACGCCGGATCGCGCATCTGGCGCACGCTGACGTTGACGCCCAGCTTGACGGACCGGAGACCGGGATCGCCGCGCCAACGCGCCAGCGCGTGGCAGCTTTCGGCGAGCACGTACGCGCCGAGAGGCAGGATGAGGCCCGACTCTTCGGCGAAGCCGATGAAATGATCGGGCCCGATCACCTCCCCGTCGCCGCGCTGCCAGCGCACGAGCGCCTCGGCCCCGACCAGGCGCCCGCCGCGATCGAACTGCGGCTGGCAGAACAGGCGGAACTGCCCCTGCGTCAAGCCGGCGCGCATGTCAGCTTCGAAGGCGGCGCGGCGGTTGGCCGCGTCCTGCATGCTCGGATCGAAGAAGCAGGCGCTGTTGCGGCCGCCGGCCTTGGCGCGGTACATGGCCAGGTCGGCCTGCTTGAGCAGGGTCTCGATATTGTCGCCCTGGCCGTCGAACAGCGTGATGCCGATGCTCGCCGACGTCTTGAACTGGAACGATCCCAGCTGGTACGGTTGCCCCAGTCCCGTCAGGACCTTCGCGACCACCCGGTCGACCTCGGCGGCCGCGCCGCGCGGCGACGTACCGAGCCCCTCCAGCATGACGACGAATTCATCGCCGCCGAGCCGGGCCAGCTGGTCGCTGTCGCGCACCGTGCCGCCCAGCCGCTCGGCGACGTGGCGCAGCAGCATGTCGCCCATGTCGTGGCCCATCGTGTCGTTGAGCAGCTTGAAGTTGTCCAGGTCGAGATAGAGCAGCGCGCCGCAATGCCCGGAGCGCCGGCTGCGCGCCAGCGCGTGTTCCAGTTCCTCGATCAGGAAGCGGCGGTTGGGCAGGCCCGTCAGTTGATCGAAATACGCGAGTTCGTAGATCCGCCGTTCGGTGTGCTTGCGCTCGGTGAGGTCGGTGTTCACGCCGGAGATCCGCACCGCCGTGCCGGCGTCGTCGCGCAGGACGAAGCCGCGCGACAGCACCGGCACATAGTGGCCGTCGTGGTGGCGCAGCCGGAATTCCAGGCTGTAGGCGTCGCGCGCGCCGGGCAGCATGTCCGCGAGATAGTCGTCGATCATGCGGTCGTCGTCCGGATGCATGAGGCGCCGCCACGCGTCGGCATCGCCGATGCGTTCGCCGGTGGGATACCCGAGCATGTTCCACCAGCGTTCGGAATAATAGACCTCGCCGGTGACGAGGTCCCAGTCCCAGGGCGCATCGGTGGACCCCTTGAGCACCAGCCGCAGCCGCTCTTCGGATTTTTGCAGGGATTGCTGGGCATCCTTCAGGGCCGTGCAATCGGTGAAGCAGACGACGACCAACCGGACGCGCCCCGCGTCGTCGTGCTCGGGATACGCGTTGCACAGCAGCCAGCGCGTCGTACCGGCGGCGACGACGCCCGCGACATGGCCGGTCAGCTTCCGGCCCGTGCGCAACACGATGTTTGCCGGGAATTCCTCGGGCGGCCGGACCGAGCCGTCCTCGCGCAGCACGGCCCAGCCGGCCGCACCGGGGTCGCTGCCGAGCAGTTCGGTTTCGCTGCGCCCCAGCAGGTCCTGGGCCAGGCGGTTGGCGGACACGATACGGCCGTCCGCCGCGTGCACGACGACGCCCGCCGGCAAATGGTCGTGCAGTGCGTCCAGGCGGCGCAGGATGTCGGCTGAGGAACTGGAATCCATGGCGGTGCGGATTCGGCGGAGGAGACGGGGTGACATGTCCATACTAACAGCTTCGCCGCCCGGGGGTGATCACACGTCGATGTCCTCCAGCCGCGTCCCCTTCGTCTCGACGAACCAGCGGGCCACGACGAACAGCTGCACCAGCATCGCCAGCGCGAACAGGACGAACGGCAGGCCCGTCGAATGCGCGGCCATCATCGGGAACACCCCGGCGACGATCGCATCCATGAGCCAGTGCGTGGATGCGCCCAGGCTCTGGCCGCGCGCCCGCACTTCGGTCGGGAAGATCTCGGCGATGTACACCCAGATCACCGCGCCCTGCGAGAACGCGAACGCCGCGATGAACAGCACCAGCGCCCACAGCAGCAGGTCGCGGTGCAGGCCGCTCCACTGGATCCAGGCGGTCGCCGACAGCGCGACGACCATGCCCACCGAGCCCACCATCAGCAGCGTCTTGCGGCCCAGCCGGTCGATGACGGTCAGCGCCAGCAGCGTGAACAGCAGGTTGGTCGCGCCGATCATCACCGACTGCAGGTCGGCCGACACCTTGCCGAAGCCGGCCGCCGCGAAGATGTCGTTCGCGTAGTAGAGGATGGCGTTGATGCCCGACAGCTGGTTGAACGCCGCGATCGCGAACGCCAGCAGCATCGGCTTGCGGTAGCGGCGCCACGCCAGTGTCGAGCCCGCCGCCATGTGGCCGCGCGCGTAGCGGGCCAGTTCGCCCGCGACGTCGGCGGCGCCGATCGCGCGCAGCACCTGTTCCGCCTCGTTCGTCCTGCCCTTCGTCGCCAGCCAGCGCGGGCTGTTGGGAATCGCGAACAGGAGGCCGCACAGCAGCAGCGCCGGCAGCGCCGCGACGCCGAACTTCCAGCGCCACTCGTCCGCGCCCAGCGCCGCGAGGCCGACGAGGTAGTTGCTCAGGTACGCGACGAGGATGCCCAGCACGATGTTGAACTGGAAGGCGCCCACCAGCATGCCGCGCCGGTGCGCGGGCGCGATCTCGGCGAGATAGATCGGCGCCAGCACGGACGACGCGCCGATGGCGATCCCGCCCAACACCCGCGCCGCGACGAGCACCGCCAGGCTGGGCGCGAACAGGCAGCCCAGCGCCGACACGACGTACAGCCCCGCGATGGCGCGCAGGCAGTCGCGCGCGCCGAAACGGTCGCCCGGACGGCCCGCGAACAGGGCGCCCAGCAAGGTGCCCCACAAGGCGCTCGACACCGTCATGCCGAGGCCCGAGGGGTCGAGCTGGAAGGCCTGCGCGAGGCCCTGCGTGGTGCCGGCGATGACCGCCGTATCGAAACCGAACAGCAGCCCCGCCAGGCCGCCGACCAGTGTTCCCTTCAACAGCGTATTCATTTTGCTTCCTTCCAGATCGAATTCAGCGACCAGATGTTCAGGTCGCGCACCTGCGCGTCGCCGCCTTCGCTGAACAGGCTCACGCCGTCCGCGCCCGCTGGCGGGAACACCTGGTCGGTCAGCACCGCCTCGCCGTCGCCGGCGAACACCGTCACCGAGCCACGGTCGACGAGGATGCGCAGGGGCAGACCGCCGTCGCGCAGCGCGACCGGTGCGGTGTGGCGGGCGGCGAACTGCGGATGGAAGCCCGTGTCGCCCGACTTCGTGCGGTCCACGTACACGGCGCGCTGCGCGGCGTCGTAGCCGATCTCGGTGGTGGCGCCCTGCCCCAGCCGGACGCCGGCGCGCGCCGCGGTGCCGGGCTTGAGGACCATCTTCAGTTCCAGCGGTGCGCGCGCCGCGCCGTTCAGCGGGACGGCCTGCGCGCCGCGCGCGATGGCCTGCCCGGCCGCACCGTACAGCAGCGCGCCGCGCAAGCCTTGCGCTTCCGCGACCGGCTGCTGCACGAGCTTCAGCTGCCCGTCCACCGTGCGCAGGCCGAGTTCGCGCGGCAGCGCCTGGGCGCTGCGCCACGGCGCCGTCGGGACCTTCTCGGCGTACTGCCAGTTGTTCATCCAGCCGACCAGCAGCTTGCGGCCGCCCGGGGCATCGTTGTACGTCACGCCCGCATAGAAATCGGCGCCGTAGTCGAGCCACTGCGGCGCGTCGGTCGTGGCATTGCGGTCGCGCGTAAACGTCTTGCCGTCGAAGTCGCCGACGAAGTACTGCATGCCCGATCCGCCTGCCGGCCCGCCGGGATTGAGGCTGATGACGAGGACCCATTTGCGCTTCGCCGGATCGCCGTCGACCGGGAGTTCGATCAGGTCGGGGCATTCCCACACGCCGTCGGCCGCGCCGGCCGGGCCGAATTCGCCCGTCCACTCCCAGTGCACCAGGTCGCGCGAGCTATAGAACAGGGCCTTGTGCTGCTGCGCCGCCACCGTCGCCAGGATCCACTTGTGTCCGGGCTCGTACCAGAACATTTTCGGGTCGCGGAAGTCGCGGTACTCGTCCGCATACTGCGCCGGCGGTGCCGGGATCACGGGGTTGCCGGCGTACTGGGTCCACGTGCGGCCGCGATCGAGACTCCAGGCGAGCGACTGGGCCTGCGTCCCGGCGCGGACAAGCTTGCCGTCCGGCGTGCGTGCCTGCGGGTACACGGCCGTGTAGATGGCGACCATGGCCGGCTTGCCCGGCTGGCCGAATCCGCTCGTATTGGCGTGGTCGACCACCGCGCTGCCGGAGAAGAACATCTGCGTGATCTCGCCCTTCCCGTCCTTGTCGACGGGCAGCGCCAGCGGCAGCTCGGTCCAGTGCAGCAGGTCGGGGCTGACCGCGTGGCCCCACGACATGTCGCCCCAGGTGTCCTTGTTCGGATTGTATTGGTAGAACAGGTGGTATTCGCCGTCGTGGTACACGAGGCCGTTCGGATCGTTCATCCAGTGACGCTGGGGCGAGAACGACAGTTGCGGGCGAAAAGGCTCGTCGTATGCCGGCACGGCGCCGGTCGTATGGGTGGCGCAGCCTGCGGACAGAAGCGCGGCGCCTATCGTCATGAGAGTGAGTCGGGATGTCAAAACCACTGGAATGTTTCCTTGTCGTTGTCAGTGTCGGGCGCACGAGCTCCGGTGATGGGAGCTCGCCGCCCTTGGATGTGGTCAGGGTCGGGTGAACGGGTCAAAAACGGTAGGTGACGCTGGCGCGGATCGTGCGGCCGAACAGTGGGCGCGCCACGCCCCGGTTCCGGGTGCCGTCCGGCGACAACAGGTCGGAAAACAACGGATCACCTTCCGTGAACGACAGCTGGTTCGTCAGGTTGGCCACGTGCAGCTGGGCCATCCAGCGTTCGGAGATCCGGTACTGCGCCCCCATGTTGATCAGGTGGTAGGCCGGCAGCAAGGTGACGTCGTTGTCGGTCGAGTCCGAGAAGCGGTCGCCGACATACTGGTATTGCCCATACACGGTCAGCGGGATGCCGGTCGCCGGCATCAGGTCGTACGAGGGCTGGAAGTTCGCCATGATCTTGGCCAGGCGGCGCGGGCGCCGGCCGTCCTCGCTGATCTGCATGTAGTGGTAGCCCGTGATCACGCCCTGCGCGTCCTTGTCCTCGTGCGTGGTCTGGAAACGTGCACCTTCGACCTTCGGATTCTGGGCCACGACGTTACCCTTCAGCTCCAGTCCCTCGATCATATGTGGGCGGAAACTCAGCTCGATCTCGGTACCGACGTTGCGCACGCCGCGCTTGTACGGCTGGGCCACGTCCGGGCATGAATTGATCTGAGGAACCCCGCCAATCGACGCGCAGGCCGGTGACTGGAAGTCCTTGTAGATGTTCACGGCGCTGCGTGGCGAGAACCGGTTGTAGAACAGCGCGACCGAGGCGCCGAACTCGCGCGTCAGGTAACGCAGGCCCGTCTCGTACTGGCGGATGTGTTCGACCGCGCTGAGCTCGACGGGCCGTCCATTGACCACGACGGCGCTCGCCGTGCTCAGGTTGTTCATGTCCTCGACGCTCGGCAGGCGGAACGAATACGAGGCCAGCGCGTACACGGCAAGCGGCCTGCTGAAGCTGTAGTTGCCGCCCAGCGACCATCCCATGCCATGGAACGTCTTGTTGAGCAGGTTCGGCTGCCCGGGGACCAGCTTGGGGGAGTCCGGGAAGTCGGTCTGGTCCGCGGGAGCGCCCTGGTAGAGCGGGCCGCCGTA
>JBJMVU010000209.1:0-1427 GCA_045810485.1 Massilia sp.
TGCTGGTCGCTCTCAAACTGTTCGGAGTGTTTTAATCATGGCTACCCCCAACAACATCGGTCAGCGCCGCCTCGTCGTCGGCGCCCACTACGGCATGCGCGACTGGCTCGCGCAGCGCGTCACCGCCATCGTGATGGTGATCTTCACCGTCGTCCTGCTGGTCTCGTTCCTGACCGGCCAGAATTTTACGTACGAAGGCTGGGCGGGCCTGTTCGCCCGCCAGTGGTTCAAGCTTTTCACGATGGTCACCTTCTTCGGCCTGTTCTACCACGTGTGGGTGGGCATCCGTGACATCTGGATGGACTACGTCAAACCGGTCGGCATCCGCCTGACCCTGCAGATCGCCACGGTGCTCTGGCTGCTCGCCTGCGCCGCCTGGACTGTGCAAATTCTCTGGAGCGTGTAATCGTGGCAGCAATCAACACCAACATCCCCGTCCGCCATTTCGACGTCGTCATCGTCGGCGCCGGCGGTTCCGGCCTGCGCGCCGCGCTGCAGCTGTCCGAAGCGGGCCTGAACGTGGCCGTGCTGTCGAAAGTCTTCCCGACCCGCTCGCACACCGTCGCGGCGCAGGGCGGCATCGGCGCGTCCCTCGGCAACATGAGCGAGGACGACTGGTACTGGCACATGTTCGACACCGTCAAGGGTTCGGACTACCTGGGCGACCAGGACGCCATCGAATTCATGTGCCGCGAAGCGCCGAAGGTCGTGTACGAACTCGAACACTTCGGCATGCCGTTCGACCGCAACCCGGACGGCACGATTTATCAACGTCCGTTCGGCGGCCACACCGCGAACTTCGGCGAGAAGCCGGTGCAGCGCGCCTGCGCCGCCGCCGACCGTACCGGCCACGCGCTGTTGCACACGCTGTACCAGCGTAACGTCCGCTCGCGCACGCACTTCTTCGTCGAATGGCAGGCGCTGGACCTCGTGCGCAACGCCGACGGCGACGTGCTCGGCGTCGTCGCACTCGAAATGGAAACCGGCGACGTCATGATGTTGCAGGCGAAAACGACCGTGTTCGCCACGGGCGGCGCGGGCCGTATCTTCGCCGCGTCGACCAACGCCTTCATCAACACCGGCGACGGCCTGGGCATGGCGGCGCGCGCCGGCATCCCGCTGCAGGACATGGAGTTCTGGCAGTTCCACCCGACCGGCGTCGCTGGTGCGGGCGTCTTGATCACGGAAGGCGTGCGCGGCGAGGGCGGTATCCTCATCAACAGCAACGGCGAACGCTTCATGGAGCGCTACGCGCCCACGCTGAAAGACCTGGCGCCGCGCGACTTCGTCTCGCGTTCGATGGACCAGGAAATCAAGGAAGGCCGCGGCGTCGGCCCGAACAAGGACCACGTGCTGCTGGACCTGCGCCACATCGGCGCGGACACGATCCGCAAGCGCCTGCCGTCGATCCTGGAAATCGGCCACAA
>JBJMVU010000210.1:0-16344 GCA_045810485.1 Massilia sp.
AATTGGTTATTCGGACATTGCTCTGAGAAATCACCGTGCTTAGAATCAACTCATTCCCCGAGGCAATCCGTTCTCGGGGAAAACGAGCAAACCCGGTGTCGTCCCAGAGTCTTCCATGCTTAAAGTCCGCCCTTCCGTTCGCAAACTTACCTCCGCACTGATCATCGGCCTGGCCATGCTGCCTGGTCTGTCCGTCGAGCAGGAGCTGCAACTCGACTACAGGATCAATGAGCACATCGTGCTGATTCCGGCCGGCGGCAATCACCAGGCACGCCTGGAGACGACCGTGTTCCAGCCGAATGGCCCGGGCCCCTTCCCGCTCATCATCATCAATCACGGCAAGGATCCGGGTCACCCGAACCTGCAGCCGCGCGACCGCTTCTACCACATGGCCCATGCCTTCGTGGCGCGCGGCTATGCGGTGATGGTGCCGATGCGCCAGGGCTTCGCCAACTCGACCGGCCGCTACCGCGACCACGGCTGCGACATGGCCGCGAACGGCTACACCCCGGCCGAGGACATCCGCGACACCCTCGAATTCGCCCGCGGGCAGATGTGGATCGACGGCGACCTTATCGGGGTCGCCGGCCAGTCCTACGGCGGCCTCGCGACGATGGCGCTCGGCACCGAGGACCTGCCGGGCGTGCGTGGCCTGATCAACTTCGCCGGCGGCCTGCGCGACGACAGCAACGGCTGCGGCTGGCGCTCCGCCCTCGTCTCGGCCTTCGCCGAATACGGGTCGCAGAACAAGGTGCCGAGCCTGTGGATGTACGGCCAGAACGATTCGCTGTTCTCGCCGGAACTCGTGGCGCGCATGCACGATGCGTTCGAACAGGCCGGCGGCCGCGCCCAGCTCGTCGAGTACGCCCCGTTCAAGCGAGATTCGCACGGCATGCTGGCGAGCCGCGACGGCCAAAAGGTATGGCTGGCGGACACGATGCAATTCCTGCAGCGGATCGGCATGCCGACGAAGGTCGTCTACAAGGTGCCGGAACCGCCGCAGCCGCAGGCGACGAACTTCGCCGGCGTCGACGATATCGAGGCCGTGCCGTTCCTGTCCGAGAACGGCAAGCGCGCCTACCGTGAATACCTGACCAAGATGACGCCGCGCGCGTTCGCCGTGTCGTCCAGCGGCGCCTGGTGCTGGGCCGAGGAAGGCGAGGATCCGGACGCCCGCGCCCTGGCCACCTGCTCGGCCAAGAGCGACAAGCCGTGCCGCCTGTACTCGGTGGACGAGCACGTCGTGTGGAACCCGGACCTGGCCGAGAAGGCTGCCGTCACGGCATACAACACGCCGGCCCCGGCCGCGCCGGGCGTTGGCGCGGTGGGCAATGCGGCGGGCATGACGGCGGCGAACTGATCGTCTCGTTTTTTCGCTCTGCACAATGACGTTACGCGTGGGCGCGTTTCATTTAAGGCCCCCGGCCTTGAATGCCCCCCTGCGCAGATACGGTGCGCACAAGCGACTTCACACGATCAATGTAGGGTGGGCGGCCCCCGCCCACGCGTTACGCCAACAAGACGAATGGGCACGTGAATGATGCCCCCGGCATCATTCACCCCATCCAACGCGCCATTTTGCTGCATCGCAGCAGCCGTTTCGTCGTCCCGGTCGAGGCAGCGCAAACTCCGCGCCGCATATCAAACCGACAATGAGCTCGCCACGTCCAATGGAGAGTCACATGTTGCGACTGACGAAGTCCTGCGCCTGCGCGCTGCTCGCGCTTGCCGCGCTGCCGGGCGTTCCCGCGCGCGCCGCCAATAACGATCCCGTCGTGCTCGTGCACGGCGTCCTCGGCTTCGGGCCGGAATCGCATCCGCTCGGCAGCTTCCTGTATTGGGGCGGCTACGGCAACATCGCCGCCCACCTCACCGTCTACCACGGCCCGCACACCGTTTTCACGGCCGAGGTGGGCGCCGTCGCGTCGAACTGGGACCGCGCCGCCGAGCTGTACGCCCAGATCAAGGGCGGCTGCGTCGACTACGGCGCCCACCACGTGGCGCGCTACGGCTACCCGGGCCAGGCGCAGAAGCCGTTCGGCAAGTGCTGGGCCGCCGACCCGGCCAACAATCCGGAAAACCATCCGCTCGCGTTCTATCCGCAATGGGATGCCGCGCACCCGGTCCACATGATCGGCCACAGCCAGGGCGGCACGACGATCCGCGCCCTGATCCAGCTGCTGGAACACGGCTCGCCCGATGGCGACGAGGGCGGCGGCGAGCTCTACAAAGGCGGCAAGGCCGGCTGGATCAGGAGCGTCGTCACGATCTCCGCGCCGCACGACGGCACCACCCTGCGCGACGCCGTGCTGGACGTGTTGCCGAACCTGCGTAGCCCGTTGCGCGACATCCTCGACAACGAGCTGGCCCACTGGGAGCTGGCGCCGGACGGCGCGCGCGAATTCAACCGCTGGGCGCTGACGTCGCCATCTGTCTATTATTTTTCCGTGGGGACGCTGGCGACGGAAGCCGGCGCCTGGTGCTGCAACGGCACGGACCGCATGCTCGCGCCCGTGCAGAACGTCCAGTTCCAGTATCCGCGCGCGGACATGATCCCGTATTTCAAACTGTTCGCCGGCGAATGGATCGTCGGCTCGCTGGCCCAGCCGGGCATGGGCGCGTACACGCAGAACGCGCCGGGCCGGGTGCGCATCGACAGCACGTGGTTTCCGAACGACGGCGTCGTCAACACGGTGAGCATGCGCGCGCCGCGCGGCCATCCGGTGCGCGACTACGATGGCAAGGCGATGAAAGGTACGTGGAATTTCCTCGGCAATTACCGGAGCTACGACCATTTCGACATTCTGAACTGGCCGAACAACGGGCCGTCGGCCGATCCGGTCTACGAGCGGATCAGCGACATCATGTTTAATTTGGATTGACTGGCCGTTCGTGGGCGGAGGCCGCCCACCCTACGCCGCCGTAGGGCGGGCACCCAGTGCCTACCATTGCGTGAACAATCACATCGCCGACCGCAGCGTCCGCGCCAGGTCCGACAGCCGATACGGCTTGTTGACGAACGCGAATTCGTTGAGGTCGACGCCATGCCGCTGCTTGAGGGCCGGCAGCGGATAGCCCGACGCGAGCATGATCTTGGTGGCCGGATGATGTTCGCGCGTGTAGCTGGCCAGCTCGATGCCGTTCATCCCGTTGGGCATCACGACGTCGGTGAACAGGATGTCGATGTCGCACTGCTCCATCACGTCGATCGCCTCCTGTCCGCTGGCCGCCGTGACGACCTCGTAGCCCATGCTCGTGAACAGCGACGCGGCCACGTCCATCAGGTCCGGTTCGTCCTCGACGATCAGCACGCGCTCCGTGTGCTCGGCGCTCGTCTCCTCGACGGGATTGACGACGGCCGGCAGGTAGATCGATATGGTCGTGCCCTCGCCGGTGTTGCTGTCGATGGCGACCTCCCCGCCCGACTGCTTGATGAAGCCGTAGACCTGCGACAGGCCCAGGCCCGTGCCCTTGCCCACTTCCTTCGTCGTGAAGAACGGCTCGAAGGCGCGCGCCGCCACGTCGGGCGGCATGCCGGTGCCCGTGTCGCTCACCGTCACGCGCACGTATTCGCCCGGCGCCAGGCCGTGCGGGTGCCGCCCGTCCGCCACGATGTTGGCCGTCGCGATGACGAGGCGGCCGCCGTCGGGCATCGCGTCGCGCGCGTTGACGACGAGGTTCAGCAGCGCCGACTCGAAGCGGGCGCTGTCGATCAGGGCCTGGTGGGCCTTGCGGTCGAGGTCGATCACGAAATCGATGGTGGGATTGCCGGCGCGGCGCAGCACCGTCTCGAAGCCGCGGATGATGCCGTTGAGGTTGCGCGTTTCCGCCTGCAGCGGCTGCTGGCGCGCGAACGCGAGCAGTTGCTGGGTCAGGCGCGCGCCGCGGTCGATCGCGCGGCGCATCGATTCCAGCGTGCGCGTATCGCCCTCGCCCCGCTGCATGCTGAGCACCTCCAGGCCGCTGGACAGCACGGACAGCAGGTTGTTGAAATCGTGCGCGATGCCGCCCGTGAGCTGGCCGATCGATTCCATCTTCTGCGCCTGGTACAAGGCGATGCTGGCCTTTTCCAGCGCCTCGTCGGCCTTCTTCTTTTCCGTCAGGTCGCGCGTGATCTTGGCGAAGCCGAGCAGATCGCCGTCGTCGCCATGGATGGCGTCGAGCACGGCATGGGCCCAGAACCGCGAGCCGTCCTTGCGCACGCGCCAGCCCTCGGACTCGTAGCGGCCCGCCGTCGCCGCCGTCGCCAGCGCGCGCTTCGGAATGCCCTCGGCCTGGTCGTCCGGCGTATAGAAGCGCGAAAAATGGCTGCCGACGATCTCTTCCTGCCGATAGCCCTTGATGCGCTCGGCGCCAGGGTTCCAGTTGGTGACGGTGCCTTCCGGCGACAGCATGAAGAGCGCGTAGTCGGTGACGCCATTCACGAGCAGCCGGAAGCGCTGCTCGCTTTCGCGCAGCGCATCCTCCGCGCGCTTGCGCTCGGTGACGTCGCGCGTGACTTTCGCGAAGCCCAGCAGCACGCCCTCTTCGTTGTAGATCGGATCGATGACCACGTGGGCCCAGAAGCGCGAGCCGTCCTTGCGCACGCGCCAGCCTTCCGCCTCGTACTTTCCCTCCGCCAGCGCGATCGACAGCGCCCGCGCGGGCTTGCCCGCTTCGCGGTCCTCCGGCGTGTAGAAGCGCGAGAAGTGCTCGCCCAGGATCTCCTGTGCGACATAGCCCTTGAACCGGTTGGCGCCGGCATTCCAGCTGCTGACGTAGCCGTTCGGGTCGATCATGTAGATGGCGTAGTCGCTGATCCCGGAGATCAGGTACTGGTAGCGTCGCTCGTCGGGCCAGGATTGCGTGAGGGTCAGGTCGTTCATTGACTACGGTGAAAGGGGGCTCGAAATGGGTTCCGGACCGACCATCATACACCGCAGAAAAAAGCCTCGCGCGCGTTGTAAGTAACGAATTTCACCTTGTCAATTTTCGGATTTTTCGCCGCCGGAAAATGTGCATTTATAATGAAGCTTCACCGAAAATCACCGGAATTGATGAGTATATTTACGTCGTAAAATTTTGGCGGAACCAATTCGCCGTCGCTTCATCGGCAGGAAAGAACGCCTCCAGCCGCAGCTCGTGGACCGTGACGTCGTGCGGCGTGCCGAGCGTCGTGATCGTCGTGAACAGGTTCAGTTCCACGCCCTCGTGCGCGATCGTCAGCGGCAGGAACGGCAGCGCGCGCCGGTCGAGGTTCGGCACATGGCCGTCGGCGACCGCCGCCATTTCCGGCAGCGCGGTCAACTCGGCCAGCAGCGCCGTCGCCTCGCTGCCCGGCCCGTCCGCCATCGCCTCGCGCTGGATCCACAGCAGGCTGTCCGCGCACACGGCCCGCCAGTTGACGAGGCGCGGGCGCAGCCCGTCCGGGTCGAGCATCAGCCGCAGCACGTTGATGGAACCGTCGCGCGGGATGGCCGCCTCCGCGGGCAGGCCCAGCAGCCATTTCATGAAGCCGGCGGCGGGCTCGTTGAACATCACGAGGTTCCACAGCCGGTCCACGACGAGGGCGGGAAACGGCGCCTGCTGGCGCAGCATGTAGTCGAGCGCCTGCATCACCGACGACAGCTCCGGGTCGGACAGGTTGCGCTCCTGGTAGGCGGGCGCGAAGCCGGCCGCGAGCAGCATCGCGTTACGCTGGCGCAGCGGCACGTCGAGCACGATGCCCAGTTTCAGTATCAGGTCGCGGCTCGGTTGCGCCCGTCCGCTTTCCAGGAAACTCAGGTGGCGCTGCGACACGCTGGCATCGACCGCCAGGCGCAGCTGGCTGAAGCCGCGCCGCGTGCGCCAGTAGCGCAGCGCCGAGCCGAAGTCGCTGAAGTAGCCGTCGCTGCGCGCTTGAGCGTGTCCATCCTGCATCGCGATCCCCTGTTGATGTAAAGGCATCAATTTAGACCTCGGCGCGGATGAACTCAAGCAATTCGCCATTGACCTGCTCCACGTGCGTGAGGAACATGCCGTGCGCCGCATCCTCGTAGACGACCAGGCGGCAGTCCGGCACGAGGGCCGCGGTGCGGCGCGCGGTCAGCTCCAGCGGCGCGGAGACGTCGCGTGCGCCGGCGATCAGCAGCACCGGCACGTCGACGGCGTCCAGCTCCGCCACCATGTCGGACGCCTGCACGCAGACGTGGCAATCGTGCAGGGCCTGCAGCGAGCATTGCAGGGCCATCTGCGCGAGCCAGTCGCGCATGCGCGGGCCGGCGCCGGGCACGAATGGTTCGACGTTGTCCTCGATCCAGCGCGGGAAGTCGTGCAGCAGCTGCGTGCTGCGGAACTGTTCCAGCAGCGCCGGATCGACGCCGTTCGGATTCGATGCGGAGAGTGTGACGCCCGGCGTCATCGGCCCGAGCAGGGCAAGCTGCGTCACCCGCGCGCTGCCGTGGCGCGTGAGGTAGCGGACGATCTCGTTGCAGCCCATCGAGTGCCCGACCAGCACGACGTCGCGCAGGTCGAGGGCCTCGATGACGGCCGCGATGTCGTCGGCCAGGGTGTCGAGGTCGTAGCCGCCGCCCGGGTCGGACGAGCGGCCGTGGCCGCGCCGGTCGAAGGCGATGCAGCGCAGGCCCCGGCGGCACAACGCCATCATCTGGTAGCCCCAGGAATCGGAGCACATCGACCAGCCGGCCACGAACAGCACGGGGCGGCCGCGGCCCCAGTCGCGGTAGTACAGGTTGACGTCGCCGGCGATGATGGTGTTC
Source organism: Massilia sp. (assembly GCA_045810485.1). Classification (GTDB taxonomy): domain Bacteria; phylum Pseudomonadota; class Gammaproteobacteria; order Burkholderiales; family Burkholderiaceae_D; genus Telluria. The sequence continues at coordinate 6,738 of JBJMVU010000210.1, forward strand.
GGGGCACTGGTGTAGGCGCGGGTGTGGCGGGGCGTGGCCATGGTCGACTCCTTCGGTGGTTGACGTTGGAGCCAGTGTGCCGGGCGGCGTGCGGCGCGGCGATTACCTCCAAGGTAATGAGCCCACCGCGTCATTCCCGCGAAAGCGCGAATAGTGCCCCCGGCACTATTCCCTCCGTGTTTAGCGGACCAGGGTGCTCGGCATGGGTCCCCGCCTGCGCGGGAACGACGGGGCGGTCGTCGAATTTCTCATTTCCCTACCATTCGTCCCGTCAACGCACCCGCAGAATTCGCCGGATTCGCGCGAATCGATGAGATTCGGTTGTATGAATGCTGAATTGACATTCAGCGTTTCATTGTAAAATGCCGCACTTGCAACCCGACGTTTCCGACGCTGTTTACCATCCATGACCCAGGCCGCCACCGTACCCGTCCTCGACCTGTCGACCTGCGACAGGGAGCCGATCCGCACGCCCGGCAGCATCCAGCCGCACGGTTTCCTGCTGACGCTCGCCCCCGACCTGGCGGTGCTGCAGGCCAGCGCCAACCTGGGCGACTGGACCGGCGTCGTGGCGGGCGGTGCGATCGGGCATCCGCTGGCGGACGTGATCGGCGCCGCGGCGGCGCAGCGCATCGGCGCGGAACTGGCGGCCGACCTGGGCCCGCGTCCTTACTACGTCGGCACGATCACGACACCCAACGGACGCCACTTCGACGTGCTGGCCCACCAATGGGACGGCGTCGTCATCGCCGAATTCGAAGCCGTCGACCGCGCGGGAGCGGCGGATTTCCGCCACCTGTATCCACTGCTCGGCGACTTCCTGCTGAAGGTGAACGACGCGAGCAGCATCGAATCGCTGGCAGGCCTGGCGTGCCAGCACATCCGCGCCGTGACGGGCTTCGGGCGCGTGCTCGTCTACCAGTTCGACGCCGACGGCCACGGCCACGTGATGGCGGAAGCGCGCGACGAGCGCTATCACTCGTACCTGGGGCAGCACTTCCCCGCGTCCGACATCCCGGCGCAGGCGCGCGAGCTGTACAAGCTGTCGCGCATCCGCCTGATCCAGGACGCCACCTATGTGCCCGCGCCGCTCGTGCCGCCGCTGAACCCCGCTACTGGCCAGCCGAACGACCTGTCGTTCGCGGCGCTGCGCAGCGTCTCGCCCGTGCACCTGCAGTACATGCGCAACATGAACACGCTGGCGTCGATGTCCGTGTCGCTGATGGTCAAGGGCAAGCTGTGGGGCCTGATCTCGTGCCACAACGAGGGCCCGACGGCGGTCGCCTTCGAAAAGCGCACCGCGTGCGAGCAGCTGGGCCAGATCCTCGCGCTGTGCATCGAATCGCGCGAGGACGCGGCCGACCTGCAGTTCCGCCTCGAAGTGCGGCGCACGATGGTGTCGATGCTGGCCGGCCTCACGCAGGGCGCCAATTTCATCGAGAACCTGTCGACCATCTTCCCCGACCTGCTGCGCTTCGCGCGCGCGGCGGGCGCGGCGATCCTGGTCGACGACCGCATCCTCACGTACGGCGACACGCCTGGCGAGGACGACATCCGCGCCCTCGTCGACTGGCTCACGCTGCACGACCACGGCGACGTGTTCCACACCGATAAGCTGTCCGCGCCGTACCCGCCGGCGGCAACCATGACCCGCAACGCCAGCGGCCTGCTCGCGATGCCCATCTCGCGCATCCACAAGCATTACCTGCTGTGGTTCCGCCCCGAATTCGTGCACACGATCGAGTGGGCCGGCAATCCGCACGCGAAGGCGCCCGTCCCCGGCGCCCTCCCCACGCAGCTGTCGCCGCGCACGAGCTTCGCCGCGTGGCGCGAGACGATCCTGGGCACGAGCCAGCCGTGGCACGCGGGCGAGATCGAGATGGCGCTGGAATTCCGCACCGCCCTCCTCGGCATCGCGCTGGAACGCGCCGAACAGATGGCCGAACTCGCCGAGGAACTGGGCCGGGCGAACAAGGAACTGGAGGCGTTCTCGTACTCCGTGTCGCACGACCTGCGCGCGCCGCTGCGCCACATCGTCGGCTTTGCCGACCTGCTGCTCGAATCGGCCGGCAGCGAGGATGTCCAGCAGCGCCAGCGCTTCCTCCGGAACATCAAGGACGCCGCGCGCCTCGCGGGCAAGCTCGTCGACGACCTGCTGTCGTTCTCGCAGATGGGCCGCGCCTCGCTGCGCCCGACGACGGTCGACACGAACGACCTCGTCGCGTCCTGCCTCGAGAAGCTGGCGCTGGAAACGCGCGGCCGCAACATCGAGTGGGACGTCGGCACGCTGCCCGAGGTGTGGGCCGACCCGACGTTCCTGCACCTGGCCCTGTTCAACCTGCTGTCGAACGCCGTCAAGTTCACGGGCCAGCGCGATCCGGCCACCATCCGCATCAGCGCCGAGGATCATCCGCACGAGACGGTGTTCCACGTGGCGGACAACGGCGCCGGCTTCAACATGGAATACGTGCACAAGCTGTTCGGCGTGTTCCAGCGCCTGCACCGGATGGAAGATTTCCAGGGCACGGGCATCGGCCTCGCCAATGTGCGCCGCATCGTCGAGCGCCACAACGGCCGCGTCTGGGCCGACGCCGTGCAGGGCGAAGGCGCGACCTTCTCGTTCGCGCTCCCCAAGCAAGACGCACCTCATTGAACGCTCATTGAACACCCTGCGAAGGTAGCCATGCTCAAACCCATCCTGCTGGTCGAAGACAACCCGAACGATCTCGAACTCACGCTGATCGCGCTGTCCAAGAGCCAGCTCGCCAACCAGGTCATCGTCGTGCGCGACGGCGCCGAGGCGCTGGACTACCTGCTCCGCCGCGGCGAACACGCGTCGCGCCCGGCCGGCAACCCGGCCGTCGTGCTGCTCGACCTGAAACTGCCGAAGGTGGATGGACTCGAAGTCCTGCGCAACGTCCGCACGACCGACGGCCTGAAAAGCCTGCCGGTCGTGATGCTGACGTCGTCGAAGGAAGAACAGGACCTGGTGCGCAGCTACGAGCTGGGCGTGAACGCCTACGTCGTCAAGCCGGTGGATTTTACGGAATTCGTGCGCGCGATCGCGGACCTGGGCATCTTCTGGGCCGTGCTGAACGAACCGCCGCCGGGATCGCAGCGGTATGTCAGGCCCAACAAGTAATCAACTCATCACGCTCTGGCGCCGCCGCAGCAGATGGCGGATGCGCGCGCTGAGCGCGTCCGGGTGATACGGCTTCTGCAGCAAGTTGACGGACGCCTCCAGTTTCCCTTCGTGCGCCAGCACGCCCTCCGCATAGCCCGACGTGTACAGGACCTGCGTCTGCGGCAACCGCCGCCGCACCACCTCGCCCAGCTGCAGGCTGCTCACCGCCCCCGGCATGATCACGTCCGTGAACACGAGGTCGATCTGCTGGCCGCTCTCGACGATCTCCACGGCCTTCGCCGCATCCGGCGCTTCCAGCACCTTGTAGCCGAGCGCGGACAGGATGCCGCACGTGGTGCAGCGCACGTCTTCCTCGTCCTCGACGACGAGGATCGTCTCGATCCCGCCCAGCAGCGGCGCCGTCGGCGCCTGTTCCACATACACGGGTTCGCCCTCGCTGCGCGGCAGGTAGATGCGCACGCTGGTGCCCTTGCCCGGTTCGCTGCGCAGGACAATTTCTCCGCCGGACTGCTTGACGAAGCCGTACGCCATCGACAGGCCCAGGCCCGTCCCCTGCCCCGTCGGCTTGGTCGTGAAGAACGGCTCGAATGCACGCTCCAGCACTTCGGGCGCCATGCCCTTGCCCGTGTCCGCCACTTCGATCAGCACGTAATGGCCGCGCGGCACTTCCGTCGGCAAGAAGCTGTCGGGACCGGCATTGGCGGCGCGGATCGTCAGCGTGCCGCTGCCCGCCATCGCATCGCGCGCATTGATCGCGAGGTTCAGCAGCACGTTGTTGAGCTGGTTCGGATCGACGAGCGTGCTGCCCAGGCTCGGCGCGATGTCGGTCACGACGCGCGCGCGCGGACCGAGCACGCGCCGCATCATGTCGTCCATCTCGCGCAGCAGGTGGCCGGGGTTGATCACGACGGCCTGCAGCGGCTGGCGGCGGGCGAACGCGAGCAGGTGCGACGACAGCTTGGCCCCGCGCTCCACGCCGGCCAGCGCCATGTCGACGCGCGCCTTGCCCGCATCGTTCAGGTTGCCCACGAGTTTCAGCAGTTGCAGGTTGCCGCCGATGATCTGCAGGACGTTGTTGAAATCGTGCGCGACGCCGCCCGTCAGCTGGCCGATCGCTTCCATTTTTTGCGCCTGGTGGAGCGCCGACTGGCTGGCGGCCAATTGTTCCTGGCTGAGACGCAACGACACGAACGCGGCGTCGCGCTGGCGCCGCGCGATGCACGCATCGCTGTGGTAGCGCACGCGCGCGACGAGTTCGCGCGGATCGGGCCACTTGACGAGGTAGTCGTTGGCGCCCATCGCGAACGCCTTCGCCTTGATTTCGGGATCTTCTTCGGACGACAGCAGGATGACGGGAACGTGCTCCGTGTCCTTGTCGGCGCGGAGGCGGCGGGTCACTTCGAACCCGTCGATCTCCGGCATGCGCAAGTCGACGAGCACGACCGTCGCACCCACTTCCTTGGCCAGCTCGACCGCCATTCCCGGCTCGCGCGCATAACGCAGCGCGTACGCCGCGCACCCCTTCATGCCGTGGGAAATGATGTCCTCGGCAAAGGGTTCGTCGTCGATCAGGAGAACGGAGCAGGCGGTGGAGTCTTCTTGGTTCATTGCAAAGCGGGGGACGACATTGAAAAAGGAACCAGAATTGCAAAAAAAGTAAGATCCGATTTTAACACCAAGCACGACGGTGGCGACGTTCGATTCAATCGTGCGACGCGGGCGATGCCATCCTGATAATGGCGAACCAGGCTGTTCCAGGAGTATGGATCTTGCGGAAGCACAGTTGGGGATGGGACCTGGCACCAATAAGGTTGCCTGGCGATCGCGAGCGTCGACGGCACCGGGTCAATCCCGCCCCTTCTTCTTGTTCGACGTAAACGTCCGCGCATAAAACCCCGGCGGCTTCTTCGCCACCCAGTCGATGAACGCCCGGATGGCGTCATCGCCCCGCAGCGCGTCCCACGTGTGATAAGCGTGCAGCAATTCGCGCTCGGAAAACGTCGCGTGGATCTTGCGGTGGCAAATTTTATGGATGGGGAATTGTTCCCTGCCCTTCAGCGACTTCGGGATCAGGTGATGACGATCGATGTTGACCGTGCCGAGCGGCCGGCCGCACAGCGGACAGGGGCTGTCCGCAATAACGGGCTGGGCAGGAAGATCGAAGTCGGGAATACGGGAACGGCGCGCCATACTCCCCATATCGAGGCGGCCGCGCCCGTTTAAAAGAGCTGACTCAGCCGCGCACACGCGCCGCGATGGCGTCGCCCACCTCGACCGTCGTCGCAGTGCCGCCCAGGTCGCCCGTGCGCGGTCCTGCGCGCAGCACGTCCTCGATCGCGGCCACGATGGCGTCGTGCGCTTCGCTGCAGCGCGGGTCCGCGTCCGGGCCGTCAGCGAGGAAGGCCAGCATCATCGCGCCCGACCAGATCATCGCGATGGGGTTGGCGATGCCCTTGCCCGCGATGTCCGGCGCGGAGCCGTGCACGGGTTCGAACAGCGACGGGAACGTGCGGTCCGGGTTCAGGTTGCCGGACGGCGCCAAGCCGATCGTGCCCGTGCAGGCCGGGCCGAGGTCGGACAGGATGTCGCCGAACAGGTTCGACGCGACGACGACGTCGAAGCGGTCGGGCTGCAGCACGAAGCGGGCGGTCAGGATGTCGATGTGCTGCTTGTCGACGGCGACTTCCGGATAGTCGGCGTGGACGGCGTCCGCGCGGCCGTCCCACCACGGCATGCTGATGGCGATGCCGTTCGATTTCGTCGCGACCGTCAAATGCCTGCGCGGGCGCGCGTTGGCGAGTTCGAAGGCGTAGCGCAGCACGCGGTCCGTCCCGTGGCGCGTGAACACGGACTCCTGGATCACCATTTCACGCTCGGTGTCAGGGAACATCACGCCGCCCAGGTTCGTGTACTCGCCCTCGGTGTTTTCGCGCACGACGAAAAAGTCGATGTCGCCCGGCTTGCGGCCCGCCAGCGGACACGGCACGCCTTCGAACAGGCGCACCGGGCGCAGGTTGATGTACTGGTCGAATTCACGGCGGAACTTGAGCAGCGAACCCCACAGCGAGATGTGGTCCGGCACGAGCGCGGGCCAGCCGACGGCGCCGAAATAGATGGCGTCCATCTCCGACAATTGCGCCTTCCAGTCGGGCGGCATCATCTCGCCGTGCTGGATATACCAGTCGCAACTGGCCCACGGAAAATGCGTGAAGTCGAGCTGGAGGCCGAAGCGCTCGGCCGCGGCCGCCAATACCTTCAGGCCTTCCGGCAGGACTTCCTTGCCGATGCCGTCGCCGGCGATGGCGGCGATCTTGAAACGTCGTGTCATCTGTTTTCTTTCTTGAATGGTGAAGCTCACACGGCGGGCGCCGCAACGACGAGGCGCGAAAAACTGGCCACGCTGGCCGCAAACGAGAACGCGGCGGCGATGCCGAGCGCCAGCCACGGTCCGCGCACGTGGGAAATGGTAAGGCAGAACGCCACGAGGGCGGCGCCCGTTGCCTGCCCCGTCAGGCGCGCGGTGGCCACCATGCCGCTCGCGCTGCCGGCACGCGACGCCGGCGCGCTGCCCATGATGGCCTTCACGTTGGGCGCCTGGAAAAAGCCGAAGCCGACGCCGCACACGGCCATGCGCCAGCCGATGTCGAGGGCGGACGGCGCCGTCGGCAGGCTCATCATCGTGACAAGGCCCGCCGCGAGGATCAACAGGCCGATCCCGCCCAGCAGGCCCGGAGAATAGCGGTCGGACAGGCGGCCGGCCACGGGCGCCATCACGCCGACCATAACGGGCCACGGCGTCATCAGGAAGCCCGTCTCGACGGGTGAACGGCCGAGCGTCGTCTCGAAGAAGAACGGCAGCGCGACGAACGCCAGCGCCTGCGCGGCGAAGGTGCAGATGGCGGTGATGGTCGATAGCGCGAACAATGGACGGCGGAACAGATCCACTGGCAACAACGGCGCCGGATGGCCGCGCTCGCGGCGCAGCAGCAGGCCGAAGAACACCAGCGCGATCAAGGCCTCCGGCAGCAGCGTCTTCATGCCCACGCGGTGCGCGGCATCGCCCAGCGCCAGCACGGCCATCGCGAACGCGACGACGTTGTAGAAGCCGGCGAGCCCGTCCACGCGGTGGCTGGCGCGGCGCGTCTCCGGCAGCACCTTGCGCGCCAAAAAGAACGCGACGATGCCGGGTATCACGTTGATGCCGAATAGCCATTCCCACGAAGAGAATGTGAGGATGATGGACGCCAGGCTCGGCCCGAGCGCGAAGCCGACCGCGACGACGAGGGCATTGGTGCCGAAGCCGCGTCCCTGCAGCCTGGCCGGATACGTGGCGCGCAGCAGCGCCGTGTTGACGCCCATGATGGCGCTGGCGCCGAGGCCCTGGAACAGGCGCGCGACGATCAGCGCGGGCAGCGACCATGCGAGCGCGCACGCGAGCGACGCCGCCGTGAACAGGACCATCCCGGCCACGTAGACGCGGCGGTAGCCGACGGTTTCGCCCAGCGCCGCGATCGGCAGCAACGTGGCGACCATGGCCAGCTGGTAGGCGTTCACGATCCACACCGAGTCGGCCGGCGTGGCGTGCAATTGATCCGCCATCGCGGGCAACGCGGTGTTGGCGATGGCGGTATCGAGGGACGACATGCCGACGCCGAGCGCGAGGGCGAGAATGGCCCAGGTGCGTGGCCCTGGAGGTAATCCGTCCTGCTCGAGAGGTGTTGTATTGACTGATGCTTGCATGCTCGATCCTGACGGCAAAGGATCGATTGTAGGCCTGTCCGGCGAAGCTTGCAGCGCCCCGGCCTCAGCAGCCGCTGGCCTTCACCCGCTCGACCTCGAGCCCGAACAGCGGACGCAGCCGCGTGCCGAAGACGTTGCCGATGAACGCGACCACGAGCCACAACCAGCCGTGCAGGCTGCCCGACACGATGCCGCTGAAGTAGGCGCCGATGTTGCAGCCGTACGCCAGACGCGCGCCATAACCCAGCATCAGCCCGCCGACGACGGCCGCGATAAGCGAGCGCAGCGGCACGCGCCACACGGGCGCATACCGGCCGGCCAGCGCCGCCGCCAGCATCGCGCCCAGCACGATGCCGATGTCCATCACGGACGTCACGTCGTGCGACACGGGCGCGGCCAGCGCCGCGGCGTTCGCCTTCGTCGACCAGTAGGTCCAGCTCGCCGTATCGATGCCGATCGCCTGCGCGGCCTTGGCGCCCCACAGCGCGAACGCGGACGTCACGCCCCACGGCCGGCCGGACAGCGCGAGCGTGGCGAAGTTCAGCACGACGAGCGCGACGGCGCCGGCCACCAGCGGCCACGGCCCGTGCAGCCAGGGCGACGCGTGCGCGGGCCGCACGGTCGGGTCGACGAGGCGGCCGTGCCGGCGCTTCTCGACGACGACGGTGACGAACGCGATCAGCGCGAACACGGCCCAGTTGAGCAGCAGCGCGGGCGCCAGGCCCAGCGTCTTCACGAGCGAAATGGGTTTCAGCTGCGGCAGCGACGTCCAGAACGGCATGTGCGCGGTGGCGATGACGGAGCCGGTGACGAACGCGAGCAGGGTCACGATCATGCGCGTGCTGCCGCCGCCGACCGTGTACAGCGTGCCGGATGCGCAGCCGCCGCCCAGCTGCATGCCGATGCCGAACATGAACGCGCCGATGATGACGGACGTGCCCGCTGGCGACACGAGGCCCGTGACCGGATTGCCGAACAAGGTGCCGGCGGACAGCGCGGGGAAGAACAGCGCCACGCCGACGGCGAGCATGATCATCTGCGCGCGCAGGCCGGCGCCGCGGCCATCCGCGATGAAGACGCGCCACGCCGACGTGAAGCCGAACGCGGCGTGGTACAGCGCGAGGCCGAGCAGCGCGCCGACGACGAACAGCGCGGCGTGTTTCGCATCGACGGTCTGCGCGAGATACCAGGCGCCGAGGAGGATGAGCAACAGGGAAACGCCGAGCGGTTTCGGGTTGATGTCGGCGCCGCGCGGGAGGATTGGAGAAGCTGCAGTAGACATTTGGAAACGATCTCAGGCTAACGTAAGTCGTTATTTTCGCTCGTTTTTTTGTTTCCTGCTGGCGGCCCCGGCGCCACCGCGCGGATGCGGCCGCTCAGGGCGTGCAGAGGAACGGCTTTGGCGCCGCGACCGGGACCGTCGCCGCGGGCGCCAGGTCGTCGGCCGCCAGCGCGGGCAGCGCCTGGCGAATGGCCGACCGTTCCGCGGCCAGGTCGCCCGTCCGCCGCACGCGGCCATTCTTGCCGTAGATGAAATCGCCGAGATACACGGTCTGCCTCGCGGGCACGCGGAACGCGACCGGCTCGCCTTCAAGCTGCGCGCCGTTCATCGGGCTGTACACCCAGCTGCCGGGCACGACGTCGAACGCGACATAGCGGATGCCGGCGGGTGCGGACGGCACGGCCGCATCGACCCGGTTGAAGCGGAAATAGTTACCGGTG
>JBJMVU010000211.1:0-11719 GCA_045810485.1 Massilia sp.
GAGAACGAGTACAACCTCGGCGGCACGGGCCACGGCGCGGAGCACATCCTCACGCTGAAGGGCCTCGCGCTGAAGGCGGGCATCGACGTGCCCTACTACACCGTCACGGGCTGGGACCAGACCCTGTACCCGTCGGGCGAAGTCACCCCGGTGTTCGGCGGCTACCCGGACGAACCGTGGGCGACCAGCACGAAGGAACTGCCGCCGAAGGAGACGTACGCGTTCCGCTTCGACACGCGCGTGAGCGGCGACCTCGGCGCCCAGACCCGCGCGAGCCAGCAGGGCACGGCGGAAACGGACATGGACAAGACGCCGTTCCTCGGTGCGGAATACGGCGCGGGCCTGCCCGCGATGTACCGCCGCCGCACGCTCGTCTCGGCCGACGACATTGCCTCCATGCTGCCGGTGCAGCTGGGCTCCGGCGTCAACCTGATGGGGTACTACATGTTCCACGGCGGGCGCAATCCCGTCGCCGGCACCACCTTGGAAGAAAGTACGAAGAGCGGCGGCTACAACGACGTCCCCGCGATCAACTACGACTTCAACGCGCCGCTGGGCCCGGACGGCCAGCAGCGCGACGTGCTCGCAAGCCTGCGTCCGTTCCACTGGTTCCTGCACGACTTCGGCGCGCGCCTGGCGCCGATGACGGTGCGCAAGCCCGACGTCGTGCCGAAGGACCCGGCCGACCTGGGCCCGCCCCGCTGGTCGGTACGCAGCCGCGGCGACAGCGCCTTCCTGTTCTACGATGGCCACATCCGCCAGTACCCGACGCCGGGCCGCGCACAGGTCCGCTTCGCCGTCAAGCTGCCCGGCGCGACGGTGACCCTGCCGCGCAAGCCCGTCGACCTGCCGGCCGGCGCCTACTTCGCGTGGCCCGTCAACTTCGACATGGACGGCCAGCGCCTGACGTACGCGACGGCGCAGCCGCTCGCGCGGCTGGACGGCGGCACGTGGGTGTTCGCGGCGCAGGACGGCGTCCCCGTCGAATTCGCGTTCGGCGACAAGGTACGCGGCTGCGTGCAGTCGCAGCGCGCCCACGTCGACGAGGCTGCGGGCGCGGTCGTCGTGGACGGCATCCGGCCCGGTCTCGACACGGCGTTCACGGTGCGCTGCCCGGGCGCGAAGCCCATCACGGTGCTCGTGCTGTCGCAAACGCAGGCGCGCCAGGCGGCGATCGGTGCGTTCCAGGGCCAGCGCCGCCTCGTGCTCAGCGAAGCGCAGGCGTACTTCGACAGCGGGCGTCTCGTGCTGCGCAGCGCGGGCCAGCCGCACGTGCGCGCGGCCGTGTATCCGCCCACCCCGCTGAAGGGCGCCGGCCGCGACGGCCTGTTCCAGGTGTTCGACACGACCTTGCCGGCGCGCGACGTGGCGGTGACCGTCAAACCGCTGCGCGACGCCCAGCCGGCGCGCCCGGTCCGCATCGGCGGCAACGCCAATGCGGCCGTGGCGCCGGATCCGGAAGCCTTCGGCGCCTCGGCCGCATGGCTGCTGGACGTGGCGCCAAGCAACCGGTCGAAGGATGTCGACAGCCTACTGCTCGACATCGATTTCACCGGCGACGTGGCCCGGCTGTTCGACGGCACGCGCATGGTCGACGACTGGTACTACAACGGCCAGCGCTGGCAATTCGACCTGGCAAATTTGCCAACCAAGCTTCCCGCGAAGCGCCAGGGTCCGCTGACGCTGACCGTGCTGCCGCTGCGCGCGGACGCACCGGTCTACCTGCCGCGCGAGCACCGGCCCGACTTCGGCGGCAAGCCGCAGTTGGCCGAGCTGAAGGCCGTGCAGGTGGTCCCGGTGTACCGCGTGGAGATCGGCAAGTGATCGGCAAGTGACCGGCAACTAAGCAAAACCCCCACCGGTGGGGCATGACCGTCCATGGCGCGCCTGTCAATATGCACGCCATGGACACGTCAACCACCCAATTCCTCCCGCGCCCCGCCGCATTGCTCGATACGGTCGAGCGATGCGTCGTGGGCGCCGCGCGCTGCCTGCTCGAACAGCAGCTGGGTTTCGTGCCGGCCTGGCCGGTACTCGGGGACTACCTCGACGGCGCGCGCCGCAAGGCCGCGCGGGTTGGCGTGCACGTCATCGCAACCCTGGCCCGTGCCGCCACTCACCGAGGAAAACCATGATCTTTCACGCTTCCATCCCTGCGCGCGATCCCGAGCGCGTCGCCGCCGTCATCGCCGAGATCTGGGGCGGCCAGTCGTTCCGCTTCCCGCCCTGGCCCGGCGCATGGGTCGCCATGGCCGGCGACGCGCGCGGCTCGATGGTCGAAGTCTATCCGCACACGCTGCCGATGGCGCCGGGGAACGACGCCGACATGGCCCGGCCGCATCCCGACGCCGCCCCGCGCCCGTACGCCTGCTTCCACCTGGCCATCGCGACCGAGCGCAGCGTCGACGAGATCCTCGCGATCGGCGCACGCGAAGGCTGGCGCGCCCTGCCGTGCTCGCGCGGCGGCGTGTTCGACGTGGTCGAGCTATGGCTGGAAAATGGCCTGATGTTCGAAGTGCTGACACCGGACATGCAGCACGATTACCGCAAGGGCGTGAACCTGGACATGTGGCGCGTCACGCGCGAGGAGGCGCCGGTGCCCGCCTGACCCGCACGATCGCCGGCACGCCGGGCGCGCGTCCCAGTTGCACGTGATCGAAGCGCGCGCCGGTCACGTCGTCCAGCACGACGGGCGGCCGCGCATCCGGCGCCGCCGTGCGCAGGTCGGCGTGGTGCACCTCGACGTTGCGCGCATGGCGCACGTACAGGCCGTACGCCGGCGTCACGCCGAACATGCTGGGCTCCGGATAATGGTCCGGCTGCTCGGGCGGCATGCGCCGCGCATCCATCGCCGTGCCGCCGCCCCCATGCACGATGGTGATGTTCGACAGCCGCACGTCCTCGACGGGCGCCTCCGGCAGCCCCGCCACGATGGACGCGTAGGGCGCGTTCGCCTGCGACACCACGACGTTGCCGATGTTCACACGGCGGATCGCGCCGACTTGTGTGCCCGCGGGCGCGCGCATGCGCCGGCCCAGGCGGATGAACAGCGGGGCCGTCGTCAGGTCGCGCATGGCGAGGTTGTCGACCGTGACGTCCTCGATGATGGCGCCGTCGACACTCTCGATGGCGAGCCCGCGGCAATGCTCGAACACGCAATTCGAAATGGCGATGTTGCGAAAGCCCCCGTTCGATTCCGTGCCCAGCTTGATGCGGCCGCACACGCCCTCCTGGTCCGGCGCCCTGGTTTGCGTCTTGCCGAACGTCCCATCCAGCAGTGTACCGAGGTCGAAGCCGGATACCTGGCAGCCGGTGATCGTCACGTGTTCCGTGAAGCGCGCACGGCCCAGGGCGTAGGAACTCTTCAGGCAGATCGCGTCGTCGTTCGGCGTGTTGACCGCGCAATCGCTGATGCGGACGTTGCGGCAGCAATCGATGTCGAAGCCGTCGCGCTCCGTGTCGACGGTGACGTTCGCGATCGTCAGGTTGTCGACGCCGGTCGTCAGCACGGCGAAGTGGCCGCACTTGAGCATCGAGAAGTCGCGCAGCAGCACGTTGCGGCAGTTCTTCAGCGCGATCGCCTTGTTGCCCTTGCCATCCATCTCCGCGCCGAACACCGTGCCGGTGCGGGTGCGCTCGCCCATCGGGTCCTTGCCGCCGAGCGAAGACGGCATGTCGCCCGCCTTCAACGGCCGGTTCGCGCCCGGCCCCGAGCGCGTCAGGCCGCGGCCCCAGATCCGGCCCGGACCCAGGATGGCGACGTCTTCCAGGTTCTCGCCCCAGATCAGCGAGTTGTGCCAGTGGCTGTGGCCGAAGTCCTGGTACGCGTCGTGCGGATTCGGTTCGGCCGCGTCGTAACGGCCCTGGCCATCCGCCGGATCGGCCGCGACGATCACGCTGCCGGCGTCCAGGTATAACGCGACGCGGCTTTGCAGCCGGATCGAAAAGCTCAGGTAGCGCCCGGCCGGGAAGTGGACCGTGCCGCCGCCGGCGGCGCCGGCCGCGGCGATGGCGGCGTTGATGGCGTCCGTGTCCAGCGTCGTGCCGTCGCCGCGGGCGCCGAAAGCGCGCACGTCGAAACCGGCCGGCGGCGTCACGGCGTAAGCGGGACAAAGGGTCGACGCGCAGGCCGCGGCGCCGAGGGCAAGCAGAAGGCGGCGCCGGGTGGCGCCGGGGGGGCCGGAAACAGGTGTCATCGAAGGTCAGCTCATCATGCCAGCGGCAACCATACCATTGCCGCGCCGCACGTTACGCGCAACATGATGAGCGGTTGTGCCTCGATGCCCGAATGCCCTTCAGATGCTCAGGTGTTCGCCCGTCGTCGCGGGCTGGGGGCGGTAGCGACAGCTTTGATCGATCGCATGCCGCACGAGTTCGCCCGCGCGCGGCACGTTCACCTTCGCCATGATCCGCCACTTGTAGTCGACGACATCCTGGACCTTCAGGCCGAGTTGCGCGGCAATCCCGCGCGGGCTGACGCCGATCGCGAGCATCTTGAACACCGCGCGTTCGCGGGCGCTCAGCGACGCATGCTGCAGACTGTCGGCGCGAAAACAGGCCGCGGTGGCCAGCGCCGCGCCGAGACTCAGGGTAATGAACGGCTTGCCGGCCGCCACCTCGACCACGCCGGCGCGCAGGTCCTCCGCCGAGCATTCGTGCGAGATATAGCCCGACACGCCATACCCCGACGCTTCGACGCCGAAGCCGGGATCCCACTCATAGCTGTGCACGAGAATCCCGTAGTCCGGGTCGATGCGCCTGCGTTCGCGAAACGGCGCGACGCCGACGTCCCTGAGCAGGCCGAGACCGACCACCATGACGTCGTGGCGGACGTTCCGTACGGCATCCAGGAGTTGTTCCGCATCAACGACCTCGGCGGCGACGACAACGTCCGTCATCTGTTCCAGCACCGCCTGCATTCCGATGCGCCACAAAGGGTTCGGTTCAGCTACGACCACTTCTATCATGATGCCTCCCGCGAAGGTTGGATATGCGAAGACGTGCATGCGTTGACCACTCGATTTATATCAAAACTTCGCGCGCGTGCCCATACCTTCCGAGGGTAATTTCTTTCAATACCGTCCTGTCCGCCACCGCTATCGTCTGCCGCATCCCTCAACCAGAAAGGAAACGCAGATGAGCATGTTCGCCTCGATGGCCGCTTTCGCCCTCGCCACCTCGATTTCTCCCGGCCCCGTCAACGTCGTCGCCCTCGGCAGCGGCGCGCGTCACGGCTTTACGGCCAGCCTGGCCCACGTCACCGGCGCGACGGCCGGCTTTTGCCTGCTGCTCCTGCTGGCCGGGCTCGGACTGCACGAAGTGGTCGCCACGTGGCCGCAGGTGACGGCGGTCGTGCGCTGGGCCGGCGTCGTCTTCCTGCTGACCATGGCGTGGAAACTGGCGGCCGATGCGGGCGAGCTGGACGCCGGCGACGCTACCGCGCGGCCGTCGGCGCTGCAGGGCGCCGCCATGCAGTGGCTGAGCCCCAAGGCATGGCTGGCCGCGCTGGCGGGCATGGGCACGTATGCGTCCGGCGGCGACTCGGCCGCCGTCTGGCTGTTCGCCGCGATTTATTTCGTCGTGTGCTGGCTGTCGGTCGCAGCGTGGGCCTGGGCCGGCAGCCGCCTGCAGGTCCACTTGCGTACGCCGCACCGGATGCGCCTGTTCAACCGGACGATGGCCGGCATGCTCGTGGCGAGCGTCGTCTGGCTGGCCGCCGCCTGATGGTCAGTCGCGGTACTGGCCGGGCGTGGCGGCCGTCATGCGCTTGAACACGCGCTGGAAATGGGCCTGGTCGGCAAAGCCGGTGTCGAGCGCCACCTCGGCGATGGGCGCGCCCGCCCGCAGCCGCGCCTTGGCGTACTGGATGCGGCGGTTGGTCTGGTATTCGTGCGGCGCGACGCCATAGCGCTTCTTGAAGGCGCGGATCAGGTAGGACCCCGACAGGTGCGCCGCCGCGCATAGATCCTGCAGCGGCAGGGCATCCGCGAAATGCGCGTCGATGTAGTGGGCGACGCGCTCGACTTTCGGCGTGACGGCGTCCGGCGCCGGGCCTGGCGCCAGTTCGCCATCGAGCCGCGCGACGAAATCCAGCACGGCGGCCTCGCGCTCCGCATTGCTGCGGCGCGCGTCCGCCAGCACGGCGAACAGCCGCACGCCCGCTTCCACGAGGTGCGGCGCGCGCAACGCCGCCTGTGCGTACGGGCGGAACGCCGGATCAGCGTGGCCCCGCACGCGCGCCTGCACACGCCCCAGCCACGCCGCATCGAAATAAAACATCACGTACGACCACGGCGCATCGTCCACCGGATTGCAGCCGTGGACGTCGCCCGGGTTGATCACGACGACGGCGCCCCGCTCCACCACTTCCGCATGCGCGCCGTTGACGTAGGTGCTGCGGCCTCCGGTGATCACGCCGACCGAATGCGTCTCGTGCCAGTGCCGCCCATAGTGCAGGTCGCGTCCGTCCGACACGCAGCGCGCTTCGACGAACGGCAGGGCGGCGTCGCGCCAGAAGACCTGGGCGGGAGGGAGTCGGTCGGGTCGCGGCATGGCCGTTCAATCCCGCCAGGCCGCCGCGAACGCGCGGGCGCGCACGGCCAGTTCGTCGAGGGTCACGCCCGGCGTGAACAGCTGGCTGCCGATGCCCGCACCGGTGGCGCCGGCCGCCTTCCACGCCGGGATCTGTTCGGGCGTGACGCCGCCGACGGGCCACAGCGGGGTGCCGGCCGGCAGGACGGACTTCATCGCCTTCAGCCCGGCGGGCCCGATCGACTCGGCCGGGAACAGCTTCAGCGCGTGCGCCCCGGCGTCCAGCGCGGCGAAGGCTTCGGTCGGCGTGGCGACGCCGGGCGCGCACAGCATGCCGGCCGCACGCGCATGCGCGATGACGGCCGGGTTGCAGTTCGGTGAGACGAACAGGCGGCCGCCCGCGTGCGCGACGGCGTCGACGTCGGCCACTTTCAACATCGTGCCGCCGCCGACGATGGCGTCCGGCGGGGCCATGTCGGCGAGGATGCGGATCGCGTCGAGCGCGCCCGGCCGGTTCAGCGGCACTTCCAGCAGGCGCCAGCCGGCGTCGAACAGCACGCGGCCGACGGCACGCGCCTCAAGAGGATCGAGGCCGCGCAGGATGGCGACGAGGGGCAGATCGGGCAAGGCGAAAGTCATGAGGGCATCCGGTCGAGAAAGCGCGCCAGCGCGGCGCAATACACGCGGTCCGGATCGAGGCCGGCCAGCGTGATGCCGAAGTGGACGGCCGCGCGCGCGTAGCGGGCGCGCAGCACGGACGAGCCGATGCAGGTCGGCGGGACGCCCCCGCCCGTCAGGCCGACGGCCGTGACGAACTCCGTCCCGACGAGCAGGCCGCTGACGAACGAGCGCGCCTGCGCGGCCGGCATGGCGCCCGAGACGACGCGGGCGCGCACGCCGAACAGCGCGTTCGACAGCGGCGCGCCGCGGCGCGCGGCATCCAGGCCGGCGACGAACGCGCCGTCGTCGTCATGATCGCCCGCCATGAGCGGCGCCAGCGTGCCGTGCGCCGACACCATCGCGAACAGCTCGCCCGTCATGAACGTGGCGATGCGGCGGATGACGCCGTCCGCGAGCTGCACCCATTTGCTGTGCGTGCCGGGCAGGACGAACCAGCCGTCGCGCCGGCCGAGCGCCACGGCGCCCAGCAGCTGCGTCTCCTCGCCGCGCATCACGTCCACGTGCTCGCCGCGCTGGACGTAGCCGGGGACGATCCAGCACGGACGCCCCGCGCGCGGATCGTCGACGCGGACCACGTGGTCCGGCAGCGCTTCCAGCGGGACGCCGATGTCGAGATACGGCACTTCGCGCCAGCCCTGGGCGCTGCCGACCATGCCGGAGGCGACGGCGGGAACGTCCGGGCCGACCCGCATGTCGGCCAGCAGCGCAGCGAACGACCCCGCGAAATCGGGGCGCACGGCCAGCATGCCCTGGTCGTCGGCGCGCGTGGACAGGCAGGCGCCCGTGGCGTCGACGACGTAGGCGCGTCGGTTGCTCGATCCCCAGTCGATGCCGAGCAGGTGGTGGGATGCTGAAGAGGCCATCGCGCCAGTCTAGACCGATTTGATGTACGTGACGCGCGCGGTCGGTTTCGGACGCGTGGCCGTCTCGCGCAGCGCGCCCAGCATGGCTTCCGCGGCCGGCGACAGCTGGTGATGGCGGCGCGTGATGATGCCGTAGACGTCCATGCGCAGGTTCAGTTCGTACGGCAGCACGGCCAGCAGGCCGCTGTCGAGGTAGGGCTTGACGAGTTCCACCGACATCGGCGCCACCATGTCGCTGCCCAGCAACAGCGTCGTCACGACGGGCAGGTCGGCCGTCGAGACCGTTTCGGCCGGCTGCTCCAGGCCCTGCGTGAGGAACAGCGCCGCCATCCGCTCGCGCACCATGCTGCCGGCCGGCGGCACGATCCACGCCTGGCGCGCGAGTTCCTCGAGGTCCAGGCCGCGCGCGCCCAGCAGCGGGTGGCCGGCCCGCACGATCAGGCTGTGCGGCTCGTCGGTGATCGGCTCGAAGTGGAATTCGTCGGCGATCGAACCGTCGACGATGCGGCCGATGACGATGTCCAGGTCGCCCGCGCGCAGGCGCTCGACCAGTTGCTTGCTGCTGCCCACCTCGATCGACACGTTCAGGCGCGCATGCCGCGCCTTGAGCAGGGTGACGGCGGCGGGCACCAGGGTCGTCGACGGCGTCAGGATCGCGCCGACCGCGACGCGCCCGCGCAGGCCGGACATCAGTTCCATCACTTCCTGGTACGCGGCGTCCATCTCCGCCAGCGACGCGCCGGCGCGGCGAATGAGCACCTTGCCGTACCACGTGGGCTCGACGCCGCGCGGCAGGCGCTCGAACAGCGTGACGCCCAGCGCGTGTTCCAGTTCGCCGAGCAGTTTCGACGCGGCCGGCTGCGTGAGGTTCGCGGCCTGGGCGGCCTGCATGATCGACCCGTGCCGGCCCAGTTCGACGAGCAGGACGAGGTGGCGCGTCTTCAGGTAGGCGCGGACGAAGCGGTCGGAGCGGGGATCGGACATGGGGGAGCGGCGTGGGCCTTGAAAGTTTCCATAATGATAGTTGCCCATCCGCTCAGGGTCAAACCCTGGTGGACACCGCCGCATCGGTAGTAATACTTAGAACGCTTGACAACATCAGGATTCGGTATCGCGCGTGAACAGTCCGATGACCGTCTCGATCCTGTACGGCTTCGGCGTAAACACAAATGGCCGCTCATGGGCGGCCAGTATGTCGAGCGACGTGAAACCCGAAGTGAGCACGACTTTCACCTCGGGATAGCGATCCTTGATTTCCTTTGCAAGGTTCAGGCCCGTCATTCCCGGCATCATGATGTCGGAGAAGACCGCATTGATCTCGCTATCCTGCTCGATCGCCCGCAGTGCGTCCGGCGCCGAATAAACCACATGGTTTGCGACGGCATGGGCACTCAGCAACACGCCGGCGACGTCGGCAAGGTCCCGCTCGTCGTCCACCACGAGCACTTTCAGCATGCCGGTGCCGCGTGGCGTGGACCGGCATTTTCCCGAATCCATCAGGTCTGCACTCGTTCGGCTTGACCTGCCACGCCATCATGGGTGCCGGCTGCGGGATCCGATGAGCGAAATCCGGCAGGCAGACGCGGCATGGTCAGCATAAACGTCGTACCATCGGGCGCATTCGACGTGACCTTGATCTTTCCACCATGTGCCTGAACGATTTCACGCGATATGTAAAGACCAATACCCAGGCTTGTGCGTTCCATCGAGTCGTTGTTTTCCATGTCGTTGACATGGGCGGCAATGCGAACCATTGGATCAAAAATCGTTGGCAATTTATCGTGCGAAATAATCTTGCCTCGATTATTCACTTCAATAAATATGTCGTCGGCATTATTTGTAAGGCCTACGGTAATTGGACTGTCCGGATTACCGTATTGTATGGCGTTGCCGATCAAATTGGACAACACCTGCGCAATGCGGCTGTCGTCGAAAATGGCGTCGAGCTTGTGCGGCGCGTGAAATTCGATCGTCCGCTCCGGATGAAACGTACGCATTTCGTCGACCACCTCATTGCATAGCGCAACCAGGCTGCCTTGCTTGACCCGGATGGGAATGCCCGGGCCGAGGTGGGTACGCGTGAAGTCGATCAGGTCGTTGATCAGTTTGCTCATGCGCTTCGCGCTGTTGAACATCCTGGTGGCGACAAGCACGTACTTGGGCGGGATGTCGGTCGCCTGCATGAGGAAGCTCGAGCCGGTAACGATCGTACCCAGCGGGTTGCGCAGGTCGTGGCCGAGAATGGCGAGGAACATGTTCTGCGATTGTTTCACCATGAACTCATAGCGCGCGACCGATTCGGCCAACGCCTGGTCCACGGCCTCGTTGAATCGTGTAACGTCCGCCATGTCGGAAGCCTGCGAATTTTCGATATCGGCGGCCCACAGCGTCAGCACACTCGAGCGCAAGGCACGATATTCGGACACGAGCTGGACGACAGTGTAGCCCGACAACAGCCTCGCCTCGGCGTGCGTTTCCGCCGCAGTATCCCCGGCCCCGCGCTTTCCCAGGCCTTTCGATTTCGCTGCGCGCTCGTGTTCGGATTGCGAGGTCCTGAGGTCTGCCGCGAAAGCGTGCAGCATTTGACGGGCGTGGTCGCGTAATTCCGTGTCGTCCATCGCCAGGGCCGGCGGCTCGATCGTCCTGGCAAAATCTTCCCAGGCCTGCAGGATTTGCTCTGTATTATTTTCTATAAAACTGCTTAATCCCGACCGCATCATTTTCTGAAACCTTAATATTTCCGTTTTAGCGAAGTTCGCTTATATGCGGAAAAACCATGGTAACAGGTATTTCGATTTATTTTTATTTATCCAGAAAACACACCGAACGGGAATTGAGGCCGCCCGGATTGAAGGGCAGACAGCCTGGTTCCTAGTCGTGGTAGACCTGGCTCCGGCCGCCATCGACCAGCAGGTCCGTCGCATTGATGAACCGCGCCTCGTCGCTGGCGAGGAACAGCGCCGCGTTGGCGACGTCGTGCGGTTCGCCGATCCAGCCGCACGGCAGCAGCGCGGCCTGGCGCCGGCGTTCCGCTTCCGGATCGGGACAGCCCGCGAGCCAGGCCTCGATCCGCTCCGTCATGATCAGGCCGGGCGAGATGGAATTCACGCGGATGCCGCGCGCCGCGTACTCGATGCCGAGCGAACGCGTGAGCCCGATCAGCCCGTGCTTCGCGACGGGATACGGAAAACAGCCCTTGATGACCTTGTGGCCGTGCACCGACGCGATGTTGACGATGCTGCCCCGGGCCGCCGCCAGCATGGACGGGAGCACGGCGCGGCACGCATGCCATGCGCCTTCCAGGTCGAGCGCCAGGCAGCGCCGCCAGCCTTCCGTGTCCAGCTCGAGCGGATCGGCGAACACGTTCACGCCGGCGTTGTTGACGAGGATGTCGATCTGCCCGAAGCGCTCCAGCGTGCGCGCCGCCAGCCGTTCCATCGCGGCGGGCTCGGTGATGTCTGCCTGCACGAACAGGCTGCGCGCCCCGCCGAGCGCCTCGCGCAGCGCCTGGGCGGCGCCATCGTCGACATGACTGTTGATGACGACGCGCGCGCCTTCCTCCACGAAGCGGCGCGCAACGGCCGCGCCGATGCCCATGGTGGAACCGGTGACGATCGCCACCTTCCCTTCGAGTCTTCCGTTCA
>JBJMVU010000212.1:0-29993 GCA_045810485.1 Massilia sp.
ATTGCCTATGGAATCTGGGGACTCAGGCTGACCCGCTTCGAGGATACGCGCGAGGGCTGCTACTTCACGCCCAATCCGCGTCTGGGACTGATCGTGGCGATGCTGTTCGTGGCCAGCATGCTGTACATCGGCTTTGAAATCTACGCCAACCAGGGCAGCGGCAACCCGACGCCGAAAGTGACGGACTTCCCTTTGAGCCTGCCCAGCCTGGGGCTGGTGGCCGGCTACTTCGCGACCTATTCGGCCGGACTGCTGAAGTGGCGCTTCAAGGTGCGCAAGCAAATCAACGAGGCATAAAAAAGGCGCTGTTACCTTTACGTCGACCACGCGAAGGCGGGGACCCAAATCGCCTGTGGGCAGAGTTGGTGCTCGACTGATTAGACGCGCCATGGGGCCGGCGCATGCGCCGGCACCTTCGCGAGGACGACGTGTCAACAACTAACGGGGACGATTTTTCTATGCGGCCGTCTTCTCCGGCGTCGTCCGGCGCTGCAGCACGAAGATCGGCTGCGCCCACGTCATTTCCTTCTTTTTCTTGCTGGTGATGAGCGTGAGCTCGGACGGATCGTAGACGTCCGTGTTGTGCGTCAGCGGGGTCGTCATCAGGTACTGGGCGTCGGTGTTCTTCAGGAACTCGCCGACCAGCTGGATGTTGCGGATGTCCAGGTGGGCGAACGGTTCGTCGATGAACACGAAGCCGCCGGAACCCTCTTCCGATTTCAGGAGGCCGATCAGCAGCACGAGCGATTTCATGACCTGCTGGCCGCCGGACGCCTCGCCGTCGTTCATGCCGATCTGGCCCTTGCCGTCGAATTTGAAACGCACGTGCAGGCCGGCCTGCGCCAGCTGCACGTCGTCGTTCTCCAGCCGGACCGGGTCGACCGACACGTCGATGTTCGCCAGCTCGCCCAGTTCCCGGATGTTCTTGGAATAGGTCTTGATCGTGTAGCGCAGGCGCTCGATGTAGGCGCCGCGCGCATTGTCCGTCGCCTCGATCGCGCGGTTGTTCTGGTAGCGGCGTTCCTCCGTCTCCACCTGGCGGCCGGACAACTGGTCGTTCAGGCGCGCGTACTGGTCGATGACGTTCGGGTCCTGTTCCCAGTCGCCGCGCGCGAGCGACACGTCGAGGGAATTCATGCGCAGCTTGACCTGGTGCGCGTTCTGGTGCGTCGCCACCAGCGCGGCACGCTGTTGCGCGCTGCGCCACGACTTCGGCACGTGGCGCCACGCGCGGCGCAAGGTGAGCAGCTCGCGCGCATGCTCGCTGCGCTGCTCGATCACGCGGCGGTTGTTCAGGCGCATGCCCGCTTCCGCTTCCGACAGCGCCATGCGGGCGTTCTGCCAGACGGTGTCGGCGCGCGTGCGCGTGACGGTCGCGT
Source organism: Massilia sp. (assembly GCA_045810485.1). Classification (GTDB taxonomy): domain Bacteria; phylum Pseudomonadota; class Gammaproteobacteria; order Burkholderiales; family Burkholderiaceae_D; genus Telluria. The sequence continues at coordinate 1,380 of JBJMVU010000212.1, forward strand.
TCTTGATCAGCACCTGCAGCTCGCCCAGGCGCGCGCCCACCTGCAGGCGCTCGGCCTTCAGCGGTTCGAGCGCGCGCGTGGCTTCCTCGAATTCGGCCTGGCGCGCCGAGAGTTCCTTGGCCGCGTCGACGCCGGCGATGCGTACGCGCAGCGCGGACACTTCCGCCGCCAGCTTGCTGATCGCGAGCGTCAAGGTGTCTTCCTGCGCTTCCAGCGACGGCAGCGACTTCTGGATGGCTTCCAGGCGCTGCGTCTTGCCGGCCGCGCCGAAGCGGTAGCGCGACGGCTCGACGAACATCGAGCGGCCGCCGCGGCGTTCGCGGTGGTAGGCGTCCGGCGTGATCCATTCGTCGGCGTCGCTCTTGAAACCGTCGTCGACGGAATCCACGCGCTCGATGCGTTCCAGCTGGTCGATCAGCCAGGACGGCGCCTTCGACGAGAAGCGCACGACCGACAGCAGCGTGTCGTCCTTGACGACGGGCGCGTCGACGCAATCCGGCACGATGAAGTGGCGATAACGCTCCTTCTCCGCCAGTTTATAGGCGGCCGGCGCATCCTTCGCGCGCTCCAGCAGCACGACCGACGCATAACCGCCGAGCACACCCTCGACGGCGCCCTGCCATTTCGGATCCGTCACTTCGACGATGTCCGACAGCATGGCGTGCGGGATGCCCGCATCGCGCAGCGCGCGGCGCATCTGGCGCTGGGCTTCCGGCTCCGGCATCGTCGTCTTGCCCTGCAGCGCGCTGATCGTCGCCAGCTCGCCCGCGATCTTCGTCGCCAGCGCTTCACGCTCGGCCTTCTTCTTCGCGAGTTCCGCTTCCTTCGCTTCCAGCTGGGCCGCCACTTCGGCGATGTCGGCGCCGGCGTCCGCCGCCAGCTTGTTCAGGCGCTCCTTCTGCTCGAGCAGGCTTTCCAGCGGCTTCAGCTTCGCGTTCACCTGCGTCAGGCGGGTCGCGAGTTCGTTCGCTTCCTGTTCGAGTTTGACTTCCTGCTGCTGCGCTTCGGTCAGCGCGCGCTGTTGCGCGGCGAGCCCGTTGCGCTTTTCGGTGAGCAGGCCGTCGGCCTGCATCAGCGGCTTCTTCGCTTCGCGCAGCGCGCGGCTCACGTTCGCGGCCTTTTCGCGCGCTTCGTGGTACTCGAGGCTCGGCAGCACTTCCTCGACGAGGGCGCGGCGTTCCTTTTGCAGGTCTTCCCACTGGTGGTAGTTCGCCACGCGCAGGCGCAGGCCCTCAAGGTTGATGCGCGACGTCTCCAGCTCGGCCTCGAAGCGCTTCAGCTCCGACTCGGTGTCGCGCTGGTGGCGCTTCGCCTCGTCGTACGCGTCCAGCACTTCCTTGTCGCCGAACACCTGGAACACGAGGTCCAGCAGCTGGCGCGGCGCGTATTCGCAGAGTTTGTCGGTCTCGCCCTGCTCCAGCGCGAGCACCTTCGACATCGCCGGCGACAGGCCGGCCGACGCGAGGCGCTTGCGGTAGTTCTCGACGCCGAGCCAGTCGGTCGCTTCCGTCACTTCCTCGATCTGGATGTTCCCCGGCCGCATGAGGTACTGGCGCTTCCAGTCGCCGCCGTTCTTCTGCACCTGGCAGAACAGCGTGACTTCGTCGTCGCTGAAAAAGCCGGAATGGCGGAACGGCCGGTTCGAGAGCTGGCGGCCGGACGGCTTGTTGTCGACGACGGCGCGCAGCCAGGCGCTTTGCTGGCCCGAGTGGCGCGCGTAATGCTTGTACGTGCGGCCCATCGAGCAATCGAGGCCGAACAGCGTGCGCAACGCGTCGAGCAGCGTCGTCTTGCCGGAGCCGTTCTGGCCGGCGATGGTGATGATCTTGGCGTCGAGCGGGATGTTCTTGATGCGCTGCCAGTAGTCCCAGTGGACCAGCTCGAGGGATTTGATGTGGAACATGCGGGTCTCTTAGGCTTGGGGCGTGTCGGTATCGGTAGCCGGGTCGAGGACCGGCTCGTCGTTGGCCGCTTCGCTGACGTGGCGGCGCGGCGCGGCGGCCACCGGTGCGCGCTTGAACACGTCGGCCAGCGCGCCGTTGATGATGCGTTCCTTCAGCACGTCGGTGTCCATCAGCAGGTCCAGCAGCGGACCTTCCAGGATCACGTCGGCGCGGCGCTCGATGAAGCCGAGCTTCGACAACAGGCCGAGGTTCATGTCCATGCGGGTCTTCTTGCCCAGCTTCTCGCCGAAGTCCGCGAGCAGCGTCGTGTACGAGATGCCGATCGACGTGTCTTCCGCGCGCGGGATCGGGTTGTCCTTGTCGAACATGTCGGTCTGGTCGACGTCGATCGCCTGGTGCGTTTCCTGGCGCTGGCGCTTGGGCAGGATGATCTGCGCCCACAGCACGACGAGCAGCGCCACGCCGTCGCGCGTGAGGCCGAAATTATTGTTCTGCCAGATGTCCTTGGCGCCGAAGATCTTCGGTTCGACGTTGCGGTGCAGGGCCAGCGTGACGTGGTCCGCGTACACGTTGTCGAGGAGTTTCAGGCCGCATTCGAGCAGGCGCTTGTCGATCTCGGCGCGGAACTGGTCGTCCGACAGCGCGCGCTTGACCATCTTGTCGTCGCGGCGCAGGGTCTGGTGCGTGAGCAGTCGCGCGATCAGGATTTGGGCGTCGTCATTCATCTTGCGTCTTGCTTTCCGGGGTGCTCGACAGGTCGAGATTCAGTGAGAGGGTCGCGCGCGAGATGGCCGCGATGTGCGGGTCGTCCAGCGGGATCATTTCGTCGGCCGAATCGAAGCGCACCGGCAGGCGCGCCAGTTCGGCGGTCGGGCCCTGCAGGTTGGCTTCGGCCGGATCGCCCAGCAGCGGCAGCAGCGAGGCGCGGTACGATGCGACGGCAAAGCTGGCCGGCAGCAGCGATTCCTGGATCGGCACGCTCTTCGGTGCACCCTCCGCCATGACGGGGAAGTTGTCCAGGTTGGCGAAATCGGCGAGGCGGCGGATCCAGTCGTCCAGCTCCGCCTGCATCGCCGGGTTGTCGTTGATCGTCGTCGGCGCGTCTTCGCCGTTCGGCAGGCCGCCCGGCGCCATGGGCGCGACGCGCTCCATCATGAGTTCCGTCTCGGCCACGTCGATCATCTCGGCCGGCGTCGCGAACAGCGGGACGACGGGGCGGTCGATCGCCTCCTCCGCCAGGCTCGCGAGATCGTCGTGCGCCAGCAGCCAGCGCTTGATGTCCGTCGTCGACAGGCCGGACTGGCCCAGGTGCACGCGCTGGCGCTCGATCTGGTTCAGCGCGCGCGAGAACATGCCCTGCATATTCAGGAGCTGCGACTGCGCGCGGCCGATCGCCTGCGCGGCGCGGTGCGTGGCCGAGTCGGCGCGCTCGTCGGACGTGATGGCGCGCAGGATCACGGACCCCTTCTCGACCCAGTCGCACGCCATGTGCCACTTCGCCTGCGACGCGCGCAGGCGGAATTCGGAGCCGGACGCGATCGCGTCGCGGAATTCCTCGTGCAGTTCGACGAGACGGCCCAGCAGGTGCTTCAACTGGTGGACGGTGATGCCGCCCACGGCCTGCGCACCGGCCACCTGCGACAGCAGGAAGCCCATCTCGGCCTCGTCCTCTTCCGGCTTGCCGAGGGCGAGCAAGGTGTCGAGCGCGGCCAGCACGTTGCGCGCGAGCGGCGTGATGCGGTAGACGGCCGCCGGATTGTCCCACGCGAGCAGGCCGTGCGTGCGCAGGCGGCCCAGCACCGTTTCCAGGCTTTCCGGGATCAGGTAGGCGAACTTCGTGTTGATGTCGGCGCGCGAGAAGGCGGAGTCCATCGCGTCGGACGCGAGCTCGCGCAGCACGAGCAGGCGCACGATGACGCCGTCCTGCGAGCCATGGAACAGCGCGGTGAACGCCTGCAGCATGGGCTGCGCACGCTTGAGGTGATATACCTGCTCGATCTCGTCCGGCGCCACTCCGTCCTGGAAGTGCGTCTGCAGCGGGTCGAGTTCGTCGAGCGCTGGGATTTGGGAGTCGGCGGCGGTTGCTGCCAGGTTGTCGATCATCGTAAGGCTTACCAGTCTGCTGTCGCGCGCGGCCTTCTGGGCCACGGGCGCGGGGGCGTCAGTATAACAGTTAAGGCCTGGCAACTAATACGGAACGCCCGCGTACGGTTCACAAAGACGAATATGCAACGGAATCGAATCGCTGCTTGACTTGCCAATACAGCAACATCAGGCGCGCGCTCCTCCTGGCCCGGCAGCGCGATAATGAACATTGCTATCTTTACATCACTACAAGGAGGAATGCCATGCAACGCACACTTGCGGCCGCCGTCGTGACCACCTTCCTGGCCGCCTGCCTGACCCCGACCGCCGTCCTGGCGGCGGCCCCCACCCCGAAGCAGCAAAACGGCATCAACTACGTCAACGGCGGCGTCGGCGAGGAAGAGCAGGCCGCGATGAAGGCCCAGCGCGCCGACTACAACCTGCTGCTGACCTTCGCCACCAAGCAGAGCGGCGCCTACCGGTCCGACGTCCAGCTCGACATCATGGATGCCAAGGGCGCGAACCTGGTGACCGCGGCGAATACGGGGCCGATGTTCTTTGCCAAGCTGCCGCCCGGGACGTACCGCGTCAGCGCGGCGGCGGAGGGCAAGACATTCAAACGGACCATCAAGGTCGGGAATGCGCCGAAAGAGATCGTGCTGCATTGGGAAAATGACAATCCGGATGATCCGGGGCCGCAAGACTAGGCTGCCTGTACCTCTTTTATAAAATGGGAAATAATCGTGAGGAGAAACTAAACGGAAAGACCAGATGCGGCGATTGTGCTGCGCGCTGCCTGGCATTGTCCAGGGCGATGCGGCGGCCGGCCAGGATCATGGACGGACGTTCGCGGACTAAATCGCTCTGTCCGGACCGCGAGCGACGGCGCGCCGGTACAGGTCACACGCATGGCGCAGGCGTCCGATGGCTGGCTGTGGTTGGGAACGCCGAACGGCCTGTACCGCTTCGATGGGGTGCGTTTCTACCCGTTCGCCGCAACGCAACAAGAGCGTGGAACTGTATGCCGGCTGCCTTGGCCCCACCGTTCCGGCCAAACGTATCGATGCGCTGATCGAGGTCATCGATCGGGTGACCGGGACGGGAACGCTGCTCCCGAAACGACAACACGGAAAATCGTGGGATGGCACGACCGCGACGCCATCTAGATAAGCGACAGCGTGCCTGGATTCCCCGGCCTGTTGTTGACTTGTCGTGGCAGTTCGTGACTTTCCTTCGATGGCATTCTGTTATCTTGAGCCGGACGGCCGAGATCGGCCAAGAGCGGTCGTCCACCGGCCACAATGGAGCCGCCGTCTTTTTCCACCTTACTAGCCTGTGCATGAAAAAACTGCTGCTTTATCTTGTTCTGCTTGCCCTATCCATTGGCTTATCGGCCTGTGACCTTTGCGAAACGAAGTAGTTCAGACTGTCGTTTCCCCTTCCGGCAAACTAAAGGCCGTTGTGTTTCAGAGTCGGGAGTAATACTTTAGTGACCGCTTCGGGTCGAGTCCTGACGTTCAGCAACCGGCGCCATCCGGGCAAGAATGATCATTGCTCCCGCCGTGTTTTCCTGGTGGCGCTTCACACGCCGTAGAATGCTGCTTTGCTCTACAAGTATGGAGTTTTATCATGGAAACAATCGACCAACGTTACCTCGTCCAGCAAAACAAGCGCACGGGCGACGGCAAGACGGCGCCCGTCTTTGCCAGAGTCATGCGTAGCAAGGAAGGCAAGTTCGAAGGCGTGTCATTCATTAAAAATAAAGAGAAAGCAACCGTCATGACAGCCGCTGAGGCTCAGGAAGTGGTCACGTGGGCCGCGAAGAAAAAAGAAAATGCCCAACAGTATGAAACTAAAGTTATTTGTGTGGGCCAGTAGCCGCATGTAGATTCTTGTTGGGTCTGAGCGTTCATGGTCGGCGGGTTCGGCCAGGAGCCGACCTTCAACACTAGCCCGAAATTTGATGCCAACCCATGGATATCCAACCTTCAAAAATTCCGGTTCAGCTCCATCACTTGATTGGCCTCGCTGAGAAATTCGGGCTCGCTGATGACAAGGCCAGAGAAGATGCCGTCGCTAACTCTTCTCCAGAAGAAAGGCGTTCACTAAAGGACGCTGTCGAAAAATATGACGACGCGTTTGACCTTTGGCTTGCAGGGCCTGAAGCGGCTGGGCCCGAGTATTCAGACGAGTACATCGCCTTCAGCGCACTTCGAATTGCAGCTGACTTCGCTTAAACACTGCTCGGCTATGTCCGCAATGGGTCGGCAGCGGTCCTTCGAGCCAGGCATCCCTTTTCGGCTGTCGATTACGTACGATCTTCGGTTAATGATCAGCCGCTATGGCGCTATTTCCGCACGAGTTAATCCCGTCATGTGACGGCAGAAGGAAAGCAGATTTCTAAGATAAGCATCTTCGATACCGTACGCGCTCAGAGCGTGATACGTGCTGTCCAGATAATCTAAATTGGTGCCGAGGAGGCCAGCCGCTCCCACGATTTGCTTCGCGGTTTCAGTCAATGGCAGATGCCCAACATAGTTCGCGCCATGTTGGTCCGCGACAAATGTCAGCGCCTCGATCGGTCCTTCGTCTGTAAAGACCGTGGCCCACACGGGTTCGTATAACCTCGCCAGCATTTCTCGGCGCCAGAGCAGACGGATTTCCTCGTCGCGACCGAGCCCACCCATCTTCAAGGCAACGCCATCGACCGAACCGCCCCGCTCCAGCGCAAGCATCAGACCGGGGCGCTCGATGCTTCCGCGACCGATGGTGGAGGTCATGCAGAATGAGCGATGGAAACCGTGCAAGCGGGCACGCCGATGTTCGGCGACCGGGAAAATCGGATTCCAGACCAAGGAGCCGTAAGCGAAGATCCAAAGATTCTGGTCAGGTAAAAGGTTCGCAAACCACGCCGCCCTTGACGCGTCGAGTTCGGACTCGGAAGGGATGGCATTCGCGCCGTTCCGATGCATGATGGCTTCGCGGAGGCTGGATCCCTGCAGGTCCTTCCGCGCAACGCCGTTCTTTGATACTTCGATACTATGCATTCTGAACTCCAGAACGGTGAATCAGTAACGGGGCCCAGTATGGTGAATTCGCGCCCTGGCAAGTAGGCTGGCCGTTAACGAAGGCGCTTATGTCTTGATGCTTTTGGCCGCCTACTTAGGGCTTAACTTTGCAACCGCGCAGGGCTCGGCTTTCGAACCCCGCGCGATATTTAGTCCGTTTTATGCTTGGTTGTCGAGTTCCGGAATGCCACTGCTACGATCAGCATAGGCGGCCTTGAAACTCGGGCGCTGCTGCCAACGCTGCCAGTAAGCGTCCAGGAACTCGAAACGCTCGTCCAGCGGGGTTGCGTTCACAGGGAACTTCGAAAACGCGATCGCGGTTGCCAGCGTGATATCGGCAAAAGTAGGTTCGTCGCCGCCGAGCAGCCACTTGCGACCGTCCGACAGATGCTTGTTGACCAGGGCCGCGTGCGCGAGCGCTTCTTTCCGGCAGTGCTCACCCCATGCTTCGTTCTTCGTCAGCTCGAGCTTGAACCCCAGGCCGGTGTGCAGGACGTGGAAAGCAGTCACGATGCGGTATAGGATGTGAACCCAGATCCGGTTGTCCCACATGTTGTCCAGACCCTGCTCCAGAGGCGTCTCGCCCATGATCTTGCGGCCCGGATACGACTGGTCGAGGTAGCGGACCACAGCGGCGGTTTCGGAAATGAAGCTGCCATCAGCCAACTCGAGGGTCGGCGTTTCACCCCAGGCGTTCATCTTCAGGTGGCGCCAACCGCGCTGTTCGCCGACCGGCGTCATGTCATAGATGGTTTCCTGGAATTGATCCGCGATGCCTTTTTCGTGCATGAACAGGCGCAGACGCTGCGGGTTGGGGAAGGCCGACGGCGAGGTGAAAACATTCAGTTTGGCGTTCATGTTATTTTCCTTAGATATTTCAGTTTTAGAGCCAGGGCCCTTGGTTGTGGGCCTTGGTGTCGTTTGCTTGTTGAAGCAATGAACACACTGTAATGGCTTAAGGAGAGCGAATAAATGGGGTCAAAATCAATTTATCTATTACGCGATGGAATAAATGTAGCCGAGATCGGCTCGGGTGTTGTGCGTTTGAGTAGCTCTTTGACCTACTGTGCCGTTGCTGGGACGCGCATGGCGGGCGCGCCCACCTAAGTGCAGATGGCGACCCGTCCCTCTCCCGAACAGCGCCGCGAGTTTGGCGCCTTCCTCTCGAGCCGCCGCGCACGCTTGCAACCGGCTGAGTTCGGCCTGCCTACCGGGCCGCGGCGCACGCCTGGCTTGCGGCGCGAGGAGGTGGCCGTGCTCGCAGGCGTCAGTGTCAGCTGGTACACCTGGTTGGAGCAAGGACGTGACATCCAGCCATCGGCCGACGCCTTGAAACGCATCGCCAAGGTCCTGAAGCTTGACCGTGTCGAAGCGGCGCACCTGTTTGCGCTGTCGGCGCTCGAAGCGCCGTCGGCCGTCACCGGCGGCGGCGTCAGCGCCGGACTTGAGATGCTAGTGCGGGCCATTGATCCAATCCCAGCCTACGTGCGCAATACGCGGCTCGATATCCTGGCCTGGAATGATGCAGTGGCGGACATGTTAGTCGACTATGGCTCCCTACAGCCGCATGAGCGCAATACGCTACGTCTGCTATTTCTCTACATTCCATACCGCACTCAGATCCTTGATTGGGAGCAGATGGCACGCGGGATGATCTCGACGTTCCGCGCCGCACGTGCGCAGGCGCAGAACAAGGCGCCATTCGACAGCCTGATTGAGGAACTCTCAAAGGCAAGTCCAGAATTCCGCTCCTGGTGGCAGGACACTGAAGTGAAGGGCTTCGAAGAAGGCCGGAAGCGCTTGGTGCATCCGAAGACGGGCAAGCTCATGGAGTTCACCTATGTCGCGTTGACGCCAGAGGGCCGGCCGGACCTTTCGTTGGTGACCTATATCCCGCGGTTGTCTGCCGGGGACCTACAGTCATAGGATAACAAGACGCCTTCTTCGGATCCGAGACGCTCCCTACACTGGCTTCGTTGCAGCACACTCCGCGCTGCTTTTGAAGGAGGGTTATCCAATGTCGAATCCGAAGCCGGGCTTTAACGTCTCAGTCGCCACTTCGCGCAATCCAGCCAACGGCGAATTTATCGCAAACTATGCATTTCAGACGCCGAGCGAAGTCGAGTGCTTGCTCGATGCGGGCGCAAGCGCTTTCCGCCTCTGGCGAGCTACCCCAATGGTCGAGCGCGTCGCGGCCTATCGCCGCTTGGCCGGCGTCTTGCCTGATCGATCGGAAGCGCTAGCGTTGATCATTACAGCTGAAATGGGCAAAACCATTGCGGCCGCGCGCTCTGAGGTCGAGAAATGCGCGGCCACGATCGACTGGATAGCCGCTAATGGCCCGGCGATCCTGGCGGATGAGCCAGTCGCGGTTGAAAGCAGCGATCAAGTGCACGTGTCCTATCTGCCGATTGGAACGATCCTCGGCGTAATGCCGTGGAACTTCCCGTTGTGGCAAGTCATTCGTGCTGCAGCGCCGATCATGTTGTCGGGTAACGGTTTCCTGCTCAAGCATGCGCCGAACGTCATGGGTTCGGCCTACGCGCTCCAAGATGCCTATGAAGCCGCTGGATTCCCTAAAGGCTTGTTCGCCAACCTGAATAGCGACAATGGGACGGTAGCGCGTGTCATCGAAGATGTGCGCATCGCCGCCGTGACGCTGACCGGTAGCATGCGTGCAGGATCATCGGTCGCGGCGACCGCTGGCAAAGCCTTAAAGAAGAGTCTTCTCGAACTGGGCGGTGCCGATGCCTTCATCGTGCTGGCAGATGCAAACATCGACCTGGCTGTAAAGGCAGGTATCGAAGCGCGCTTTCAGAATGCTGGCCAAGTCTGCCTCGCCGCCAAGCGCTTTATTCTTGAAGCGCCGATTGCCGAGGAGTTTACGCGCAAATTCGTAGCGGCGGCGCGGCAGGTCAATGTCGGCGATCCGCTCGATCCGGCCAGCACGATCGGGCCGATGGCGCGGGCCGACCTGCGCGACGAACTGCACCGCCAGGTCGAGCGCACCATTGCGGCCGGCGCCAAGCTTGCGCTTGGCGGGCACCTTATTGAAGGCGCTGGCAACTATTACGCCCCGACGGTGCTGACAGGCGTCCTGCCAGGCATGGCGGCGTTCGACGAAGAGACCTTCGGCCCCGTCGCAGCAATCACTGTCGCGGAGAACGCCGAGCACGCGATCGTTCTGGCCAACACAAGTGATTACGGATTGGGAGGCAGCTTGTGGACCAATGACGTCTCTCGCGCGCAGCGCATCGCGCGGCGCCTGGAAACCGGCGGAGTGTTCATCAATGGCTACCCGGCGAGCAATGCACGCATCCCGGTAGGGGGTGTAAAGAACAGCGGGTATGGACGCGAGCTCTCGCATTTCGGGCTGCGCGAATTTACCAACGCTCAAGCTGTTTGGGCCAAGACTGTAGGCTGAAAGGAACGACCATGGAACATCGCATCGACAGCCCGGTCCTCCAACCGGTTTCCATCGGTGGGCTCTACTTAAAAAACCGTATCGTTATGGCACCGATGACGCGCAGCCGCTCTGACGACCAAGGCGTGCCGCCAGACTATGCCGCTGACTACTACGCGCAGCGCGCTGATGCCGGCCTGATCATCACCGAGGCAACCAACATCTCTCCGCAAGCGCGCGGCTATCCACGCACGCCAGGCATCTGGTCGTCAGGGCAAGTCTCGGCCTGGCGCGAGGTGGTAAAGACAGTGCACCACCGCGGAGGGAAGATTTTCCTGCAGCTCTGGCATACAGGGCGCATGTCGCATCCCGATATGCTGCAAGGTGCTCTGCCGGTTGCGCCGTCCGCTCTTAAGCCAGAAGGGCAGATCCGGGTGCATGAAGGAATGAAGGATTTCGTGACACCGCGCGCACTTGAAACCGAAGAAATTCCGGCTATCGTTGAAGACTATCGACGAGCCGCAGAAAACGCCATGCGGGCCGGATTCGACGGAGTTGAAGTGCATTCGGCGAACAACTACCTCCTCGAACAATTCATCCGCGACAGCACCAATCTGCGTACTGACCGCTATGGCGGCACGCTGGAAAATCGCCTGCGCTTTCCGCTCGACGTCGTCAAAGCCGTGGTAGGTGTCTGGGGTGCTGACCGAGTAGGGATACGTATTTCGCCGGTAACGACCACACCAGGCAACACGCCACTCGACAGCAACACGACAGCGACATTTGGCGCCTATGTGGACGCATTATCCCAGCTTGGACTGCTATATATTCACGACATCGAAGGCGTCACTCAGTTGAGCCGCGAGGCAGGCAACGGCACCGACTTCGCGCAACTGCGCCGGCGGTTCAACGGCGTATATATCGCCAACAACCAATATACGTTGGCGCTGGCAGAAACGGCGTTGGCGGCCGGCGACGCAGACCTATTCAGCATCGGGCGGCCGTTTATCGCTAATCCTGACCTGGTTGAGCGCTTACGAGAAGGCGCGCCTCTGGCAGAAGCGCCTAAAGAGTATTGGTACGGTGGTGATGCCAACGGTTATTCAAACTGGCCGACGATGTGCCGATTATAGAATTATCGACCGAGTGCAAAACTTAGGCCGGGTCGGCGAGCACATCGCGGCCCGGCCTATTCGGCGAACGTGTCGCCAGCGAAGTATGCGCATAGCTTCAGGCTCAGCGAGCAATAGCGATATGATGAATGCTCATTTTATGCTTTCATATTGCGAAAAGAAGAGCCTCGACGAACGTGGCTTTCTAGGATTTAAGACCTCCAAAATCCTTAGCGTCCTTCGATAATTTAAAAGGTGATAATCTGCATCGAGTGGATGCATGAAAGATTTCTGTTCTGAAGCCCTCAGGTCTCGACGAAGGGCCTCCAGCAAGTGTTGTAGCTCGTATGTATAAAGAAGTTCGAAGTGATGAATCACGATATTCTCCTGAAGTCGTGCATTCTCGGCTCAACATATGCCGATTATGATCACCGGCCCTAAGTTCCTGATTATTCTGCTACGCTAATAATGAGGTAATCGCATACTTCAACCATCTCTATCCGCCGGAAGTAATGATGTCTGTACAGCTTGGAGCTAGGTTAATGGCTCTCAGTTATTACGTAAATACTTGAGCGATCAATTCACAAATTACATGCAGGAATAAATGAAACTCAGGGCTCTCACCATGACAGACTCTTTCGGAGGGAGTAGCGTTCTTCTCTGACGTGCTTCCGATCACCTGAAAGAGGTCGGGTGTCAGAAGGGCTTTAGCGTGAAGGTTCTAGTTACTGGGGCAGCTCAGTACAGGCAAGCCGGGAACTGCTCGCGATCTGGTACCGATGCCACCTCTAAGAGGTGATCCGCTGGTGGCGCAACGCCGTTGCGCGTGAAAAGGAATGCAAAAGCGGGAGGAGTGTGGCAACGATTGCTGGAACATCGATGCGACGAAAAGTCGCGGTTGCTACCAAGGCTTAGCGCTTACTTCTGCACGTAAGAAGTCCACAAACGCACGGACCCTTGCTGATAAGTGGCGGTTTTGCGGGAACAATATAGAGAATCTTCGTGACCTTCCTCCATATTCTTGAAGTATCTCTACAAGATCTCCACGCTTCAACGCATCAGCTGCAGCAAATCGATAGGTTTGAAAGATACCGCCTCCTGCTTTGACCCAGGCGATACAGCCGAGCGCGTCGTTCTGGACACGCATTCTGCTCTTTAGTAGACGTTCAATTTCGGCGCCATGCTCATCGTTGAACAACCATTGCATTGGTCGCCCAGTATTTGGGGAGATGTACTGGATACAATCGTGTTCCTCCAATTCGCTAATCGATTGCGGAGATCCCTTCTTCTTCAAATAGGCCGGCGTACAAAACACGCCTACCGGGGCGTCCTCCAGCATGTACGCAACAAGCCGTGAATCCTGTGGTGTGCCAAGTCGAATAGCGACGTCGAAACCTTCTTCCACGAAATCGATAATCTTGTCAGAAATGCTGATTTCTATGTCAATCTGCGGATACACATCGGTGAACTTAGGCATTAGAGGCATCAGGCGATAGGTTCCATATGCAGCGCTTACGCTAACTCGTAACCGTCCACTCGGTACCGTCTGCGCTCCAGAGATCGCACGCTCCGCTTCGGTAATTTGTTCCAGCGCTAGCTTGCATTCTTTCCAGTACAGTTCCCCTTCTGGTGTCAGTGCAATGCTACGAGTTGTTCGTGTAAACAGGCGGACGCCCAATCTTTTCTCAAGCCGGCTAAGCGAGCGGCTGACGGCGGCAGGAGTCAGGCCCAAGGCCTCAGCCGCATTGGTAAAACTACCCGTCTCTGCCGCTTTACAAAATTGTTCAATGCTGCCCAGTTGAGTCGAGTTCGCCGTGTTCATACTTGTTCCATCGTGTAATAGACAAAGTGATTTTTAACCCATTTATTCGCTACTCGCAAGCGTTTACAGTGTATTCACTGCTTCCACAAGCAAAAGTCGACACCAGACCCGACAACCGAGGGCCTGGATCTAAAACCGTACGACCCACCTAAGGAAATCGACATGAACGCCAAACTGAATGTTTTCACTTCGCCATCGGCCTTCCCCAACCCGCAGCGCCTACGCCTGTTCATGCATGAAAAGGGAATCGCGGATCGGTTCCAAGAAACTATTTACGATATGACGCCAGTCGGCGAACAGCGTGGTTGGCGCCACTTGAAAATGAATGCTTGGGGTGAGACGCCGACTCTGGAGCTGGCTGACGGTAGCTACATCTCCGAAACGGCAGCTGTCGTCCGTTACCTGGACCAGTCCTACCCCGGCCGCAAAATCATGGGGGACACGCCGCTGGAACAGGGCCTGGACAACATGTGGGATAACCGGATCTGGGTTCACATCCTGTATCGCATCGTCACGGCCTTCCACGTCCTGCATACTGGTCTCGGCTTCAAACTCGAATTGACGAAAAACGAAGCATGGGGTGAGCACTGCCGCAAAGAAGCGTTGGCCCATGCGGCACTGGTGAACAAGCACCTGTCGGATGGACGAAAGTGGCTGCTCGGCGGCGACGAGCCTACTTTCGCCGACATCACGCTGGCGACCGCTATCGCGTTCTCGAAGTTCCCGGTGAATGCCACGCCGCTGGACGAGCGTTTCGAGTTCCTGGACGCTTACTGGCAGCGTTGGCAGCAACGTCCGAGCTTCCAGGCCGCCTACGCTGACCGTAGCAGTGGCATCCCCGAACTCGACAACCAGGCATAACTGGACTAGTTACCGTGCGGCGCTCGGGAACAGACGCTGCACGGTAACTAGCATCCCCGACTGAAACCGGCCCAGGCTGTGTAAAAACATAGGCCCAGGTAAACGGAACCGGCCCAGTAAACGTTGAGGCAGTATCTCATCAAAAGTGTACGCCGAGCACGAATAGGCGAGTACCCCGCTGGGAGCACCAGGCCGTAGTTGACGATATGCAGACGCGCCTTGAACAAACTCCGAACGCCATGCGGTTCCGACGCTCCACGGTCGAGCATCCGTACGGCACAATCAAAACGTGGATGGGCGCGACGCATTTCCTGACGAAAGGACTGGAGCGCGTGCAGACGGAGATGAGCCTGCATGTGCTCGCCTACAACTTCCGACGATTGATGGCTATTCTGGGCAAATCGGGCATGATGGCCGCGATCCGGGCCTGTGCCCGTTTTCTCAAGCGATTCGGGCTGCTTTGGGGCATCAGCATTTGGGCCGACTGAATTCGGCAACGATGAACTACGGTCGTCACAGCGCTTTCTACTGCCCTCATGGCTAGCCCTGTCAGTGCCGAGCATTCGGCTCCGCGTTTTTACACGGCCTGGGTCGGTTCCGGCCGGTCGCGACAGTCCGTGATTCTACCGGTTTGACAACATACCACCCTCGATCAAACGTCCGAGTTCGGCCAAAACTGGACGGTCAACCAATATTGAAGACCTGATTTTTACGCCATCTTTACAGTGTCGAGTGTAGAGTCAAACAGACAGGCTGAGCGCGATCTTTGCAAGGCAAAGAAGGCAGTCGACGCAGCAGCACGACAAATTTAAACCATGAACAAGCGATTTCCCACTCGAAGGCAGACATTCGCCATGTTGAGCGCCGTCGTAACCATGTCAATTCTGCTCCAGGGTTTGCTGGGCTGGAACCTGAAAGTTTTCTGCTTAAGCTTGCTGATCAATACATTGGTCGTGGTCATCACGTGGCGCTATCGGGCGCTAGTAGCTGTAACCCCTACACAGAATCCTCGTTCCGGCATTTACAGCTTTATCGCGCGTGTCGTGTTCTGGCTCTTTGTGGCCGTTATTTTATTTTTCGGCTCCAAGAGGTTCCAGTAAGGGCCACAAAGGGTCGAAAACTGCCGTCCAGGTACGTCAGCAATCGGCCAAGACACTCGGCGACACACGGTCATTTCTGGACGGCTATTGTCACTAAGCGCTTTACAAACATGGAGAGCCGATGCGTCGAACTCCCAAGCCTGTCTCAATGCTTGTGTCTGCAGCCGTTATCGGTGCGACTGGAGCGACCTGTTCCACCTGTGGCATTGGACTTCTAAATGGCACGAAGAGCTGGTGTGCGTTGCCGATATACTGGCTCTTTGGGTTTCCTGTAGCGATAGCTGCGGCAATCATTTTCGGTTTGCCCCTCACGCTTATTTTCTTGAAGCTCCGTCTAGTGCGCTGGTGGCAATTCGGAATGGCTGGATTCATTTGTGCCATACCATTTTGGATAGAACTCTCTCAACCGTTCTCATCAGCCCGCTGGGTGGAATCTGATCTTTACTATTCCTTAAATTATCTGGGATCCGGGTTCATAGGCGGACTTTCATATTGGTGGGTGAGCCGAAAAAGTGGAATTGGTGAGAGTCCAAGTCAGACGGCTCGAGAACCGGATGAGCCTGCGTGACTATCCGCTTCGGATCGAATGCTGACGTTCCGAGACACCCGACAGCGCCGAGGCAACATACGATACTGCAACGCTTGGCGCATGTGATCCGGGGATTCGCCATCGTTCCGACCGGGTATCATTCGGATTAGATGAAACGAGCAAAGTCTCATAGCCACCGTGCCGGCCCACATCCGCGCCTGTCGAGCGCGGGTAGTCGCGACATTCGGATATCATTCCGGGCGGTAACTCTATCGAGTCAGCGCTCTCGTCTGATTGAGCGTCTGCTCCACGTCGCCATATTCCTTGTGGCGGCGCCATCGGCAACACGACCCCGCACGGACGACGTCGAAGGCCTGTTCGCGCCAGCCCTGCAGCAACTGGGCCGCCTTGCGCACGACGAAATGTACGGCTTCGTTCCCGCGCTGGCGCTCGGTGGCGCCCCAACGCTCGCCAACCTGCGCAAGGTCAAGGCCGTAGAGCATCTCGTCATCCTCGCGCAGCTGGCGCCTCTGCACGTGACCGAAACCTGATCGGGCGGCCGCCGTCCTGTACGACGACCGCTTCGCGCCGGATACGGACTCAAGGCCATTCCCGGATCACCCCCGCCAACCGCGCCACCAGCCCATCCATCCGCTCCACCGGCACCTGCGCATAACCCAGCAACAGCCCATTGGCCACCGGCCCACCGGGCACCGCATGCGCCGACAACGCATTCACGACGATCCCCTGCCCGCGCGCCCGGCGCACGATCTCTGCATCGGCCGGGCCATCGGCTGGCAGGCGCAGGGCGAGGTGCATCCCGGCCGACGCCCCTTCCACGACAGCGTGCCCGCCCAGGTGCCGCTCTAGCGCCTCCACCAGCGCATCCCGCCGCTGCCGATATAGCCGCCGCATCCGCCGCAAATGCAGCGCAAACTCGCCGCTGCGTATAAATTCCGCCAGCGCCAGCTGCTCCGCCGTCCGCCCCGCCGCCGCCGACTGCGCCCGCATGACCGCGAGCTGCGGCGCAAGGCCAGGCGGCACGACGACGAAGCCGATGCGCAGCGCCGGGAACATCGTCTTGCTGAACGTGCCGCAGTACAGCACGGGCGCATCCGCCACGAGGCCCTGCATGGCCGCCAGCGGCGGGCCTTCGTGGCGGAATTCGCTGTCGTAGTCGTCCTCGACGATGAGCGCGCCGGCCGCACGCGCGCCCTCGATCAGCGCCAGGCGCCGCGCCGCCGACGTCACCACGCCGATGGGGTACTGGTGCGACGGTGTCGTGTAGATCAGCTTCGGCCGGCGCTCTGTCCAGTCCTGCGACGTGGGCGCCATGCCCTCGCTGTCGACCGGGATACCCGAAACGACCAGCCCCGCGCCACGAAACGCGGCCAGCGCGCCGCCGTAGCCGGGGTTCTCGATCCAGGCGGTATCGCCCGCGTCGGCGCAGGCGTGGGCGCACAGGTCGAGGCTCGCCTGCGTCCCGTCCGTGATGAACACCTGGCCCGGCTCGCACACGACGCCGCGCGACGCGCGCAGGTAGTCCGCGATCGCCGTGCGCAGCGCCGGCTCGCCGGCCGGGTCGCCGTAGTTCAGCTGGTCGGCCGAGAGGCCGCGCCAGGCGCGGTCCAGCAGGCGGCGCCACTGCGCCAGCGGGAAGGCGCGCAGGTCGGGCACGCCGGGCGTGAACGGCAGCGCGACACTGGCGGTGCCGTTCACGGTCCGCAGGTTCTGCGCGCGGCGCGCGAGGCCCGCCTGCGGCACGTCCGCGCTGCGCCGGCGCGGCGCGGGGGCGATCCCGGCGACCACGGTGCCGCGCCGGTCCGGGATGACGAACCCTTCGCAGGCCAGCTGCTCGTACGCGTACAGCACCGTGTTGCGGGCGATGCCCAGCTCCTGCGCCAGCGCGCGCGTCGCGAGCAGGCGCGTGCCGGCGGCCAGCGTGCCGTCGCGGATCGCGGCGCGCAGGCATTCGTGCAGCAGGCGCTGGCGCGGCCAGGCGTTGCGTGTGTGGTCGCGGCCGAAGGCGTCCAGCAGCAGGGAATAATCCAATGGTGGCTCCATGAAATCGCATGCCCCTGGATCTGTTGCTGGGGCCAGCATCGCCATTATAGTGCGGCTTCCACCCCTACTTTCGAGGCCAATGAACACTGCTCCTTCCTCCCGCACCCAGGTCAAGCGCGGCGCGCCCAAGGCGTCGTACGATCCCGCCGTGCTGCACGCCATCGTCGATGCCGCCTATGTCTGCCACATCGCCTTCGCCGACGCGCACGGCGCGCACTGCATCCCCACCGCCTGCTGGCGCAGCGGCGACTATCTGTACATCCACGGGTCGAACGGCAGCCGCATGCTGCAGAGCCTGATGGAGCAGGATTGCTGCGTGACGATCACGCACGTGGACGGCCTCGTGCTCGCACGCTCCGCCTTCAATCACTCGATGAATTACCGCAGCGCGATGGTGTACGGCCGGTTCGAGATCGTCGGCGAACCCGACAAGCGGCAGACGCTGGTCGACTTCATGGAGCACCTGGCGCCGGGCCGGCAGGCGGAGATTCGCGCCGGGAACGACAAGGAATTCGCGGCGACCACCGTGATGCGCATTCCGCTGGCCGAAGCCGTGTGCAAGGTCCGCACCGGCCCGCCGGACGATGACGCGGAAGACATGGACATCGCCGCGTGGGCCGGCGTGCTGCCGCTCACGCAGGCGCGCGGGACGCCGGTGCCGGACGCGCAGTGCGCCGTGGCGGCGCCGGACTACGTGCGCGACTGGGCTACTTCTTGACGATGCGCTCGAGCGTCTGCTCGACGTAGTCGCGGTCGTTGTCGGTGAAGCGCAGCTTGACCGGATACCACTCGTGGCCAGGGGCCAGCCAGATGTCGAGCGACTGGTCCCTGGAACCCGGCGGCGGCGCGCGCATCACGTGGACGGCGTCCACTTCGCCCAGCGACGCCCCGGCCTGCACCTTTTCGCGGCCGACGACGCGGAAGGTCCACGGGTCGGCGTCGCGCGGACCGATGACGAAGAATTGCCATTCCGACCCCGGCTTGAATTTGTCCTTCGCGGCGCGCGCGACCGCCACCAGCTGCCACGAGACGGACACGCGGTCCTGCTCGCCGCCCTTGATCGGGTAGGTCTTGTCGCCGTCGCTGAAGGTGATGGTCTTGCCGTCGCGGTCGAAGGTGGCCGTCGTCGGGTCCTTGCGGAAGCGCTTGTCGTAGTACTCGGTCGGTGCGAGGCCCCAGTTGTCGATGCGGCCCGTGCTGCGGTTTTCCGTCAGCTTGCCCAGCAGCGCCACGCGCGACTCGGCGCCGATGGAATACTTGTTGTCGTTCGCGCGCCAGGTGAGCGTCGCATCGCCGCTCAGGTTGAAGCCGCGCTGGCGCGCGCCGATGGAATAGGTCAGGTCGGCCGACGGCGGCAGGTCGAACGGGCGCTTGATGGCCGGATGCTCTTCCGCTGCGACCGCATGGCCGCCCAGGGCCATCGTCATCACCATTCCCGCGCCTGCCATTTTTAAAACGTTTTTCATTTCAGCTTCCTGCTTGTTTGATCTCGATTTTGCTCGCGGTCTGGGTCGTCACAGCCCCGCTCGATTCCACGTTGCGGATCTGGACCGGATACCAGCCATAGTCCGGCGCGAGCCATAGTTCCAGGCGCGAATTGTACGAGCCGGGTTTCGGTGGACGCACGAGGTGCCACGTGGCGATGCGGCCCAGCGGCGTGTCGACTTGCTCCTGTCCGGCCACCGTAAAGGTGAAAACGCTTGCGTCGCGGTCTTCGCCGACAAGGATGTCGATATTTCCCGACAATTGTTTCGAATCGCCGCGCGCGATGGCCGTCAACTGCAGCGGCACGCTGGCCTTGTCCTGCGCGCCCGGCGCCAGCGGGTACTTTGCTCCAGACGCCGAAAACGTCAGCGTGCCCGCCTGGCGATTGAAATGCGTCGCCGTCATGGCGCGCCCGCGCCGCTTCTCCGTCATCAAGGTGGGGACGAATCCATCGTCTCCAACCGTGCCCTCGCTCGTGAGGGTGAGCAGGTTCACGTGCGCGAACACGACGCGGATGCCGGCCTCGATCGTGACGCGGTAGCTGGATGGCGCCACCCGCCACGACAGCAGCGCATCCCCGCTCCACTTCGTGCCGTTCGCGTCGGTGCGCGCGACGTCGAGCGTGATATCGGCCGAAGGCGGCATGTCGACCTTGTAGCGGCGCGCTTCCGGCGCGGCCGGCGGAGGTTGCGGCGCCGCTTCCGTCGGCGCCTGCGCCTGCGCCTGGGGCGCCGCGTCCTGTTTCGGAGATTGTACGGCGCCCGCGCCGGCGACGGCGCCGCCCTGCCCCGTTTGCTGTCCCGCCGCCTCGGTGGCGGCGATACCGTCCGATTCCGGCGTCAACGCCGCATCGGGCGCGCCAGGTGCGGGTGCGGGCACCACGGGCTCCGGGTCGATCTCCGGCACCGGCGGCTGCTGCAGAGCCGGCTGCGGTGGTGGTACGGGCGGCAAGGGCCGCGGCTGCGGCGCCTCGACCAGCTGGGCCGTCATGAGCGCGCGCCCCGTGCGCGCAGCGGGATCGGGCACATGGCCGGCCTGGTGCGCGAACCAGACGAACACGAGCACGTGCCACAGGATCGTGAGCGCGCCCAGCACCAGTTGCCGGCGGCGTCGGGTCGTGGCGTATGCAGGGCTCATCCGCCTAGTGTAGCCGGTCCGCCCGCGCGCCGCCGGCCCGCACTTCCAACCATGTCTATGTCGGCTCTTATTTATCTGTTACGCTAGCGGCCACCAACCAGGGAGACCACCATGCTGAAACCTTCCGCACCCGCCATGCCTGGCGTGACGGACACGCTGGAATTCGTCAAGAACCTGTGGGGATCCATGCAGATCCCCGGCACCGGCCTGCCCGGCATGTCCGGCATGCCGGGGATGGCAGGGATCGCCGCACCGCCGATGTCGACCGAGGACCTGGACAAGCGCATCGCCGACCTCAAGGCGGTCGAGTCCTGGCTCAACCTGAACCTCAGCATGCTGCGCGGGACCATCCAGGCCCTCGAAGTGCAGCGCGGCACGCTGATGACCCTGAAGACGATGGGCGCATCGATGGCCGAGGCGATGCGCCAGTCGGGCGTCAGCGCGGAAAAGATGGCGTCCATGCCGTTCCCGTCGTTCTTCGGCGCGCAGGGCCAGGGCGGCGGCGCGGCGGCCAGGCCGGCGGCGGGCGCACCGGCCGCAAAGCCGGACGCCCCCAAGGCGCCGGACGCCGTCGCGGCGGGCAGCGGCGGCACGGCTCAGCCGGGCACAGCCACGCCGCCGCCGGCCGGCGCACCGGACGCGCAGGGCAACCCGGCCGCGGCGGCGATGCCGGCCGCCATCGCCTGGTGGAACATGCTGCAGGACCAATTTACGCAGGCCGTCGCCAGCGCGATGGCGCCGGGCGCGGCAGCGTCGGCAGCGCCCGGCAACGAGGGCGGCGGCGGTGCACCGAAAGCAAAAGCGCTGAAGGAAACGCCGAAGGAAGCGCCGAAGGTGCAACCGGCGCCGCCGAATGGCGGCAACGGCGGCAACGGCAAGGCGCCCCGCGCTACCCGGACGAAGGCCGACAAGACCTGACGCCAGGCCCGAAACGTCAACCGAGATCGAACGGCAGGCTGCGCAGGCGCTTGCCCGTGAGATTGAAGATGGCGTTGGCAAAGGCCGGCGCCAGCGGCGGCAGGCCCGGCTCACCCATGCCGGTCGGCGCGTCGGCGGACGGCACGATGAACACGTCCACATGCGGCATGTCCGGCATGCGCGCCACCGTGTAGTCGTTGAAATTCCCCTGCTCGACGACGCCGTCCCGGAACGTGATGGCGGCGCCCGGCAAGGTGGTGCCGAGGGCCGCCAGCACGGCGCCCTGCACCTGCGCCTCGATCGACAGCGGATTGACGGCCAGGTTGCAATGCACCCCGGCCGTGACCTTGTGCAGCTTCGGCACACCCTTCTCGACCGACGCTTCGACCACGTAGGCCACCACGCTGCCGGACATGCCGTGCACGGCCACGCCCCAGGCGCGGCCCTGCTCCAGCTGCTGCTTGCCGTAGCCGGACTTGTGCACGGCCAGGTCGAGCGCCGCCAGGTGGCGCGGGCGTTTATCACCCAGCAGCTTGCGGCGGTACGCGACCGGGTCGCTACCGGCAGCATGCGCCAATTCATCCACCAGCGTCTCCATGACGAACGCCGTGTGGTTCGACGCCGACCCACGCCACCACAGCACCGGCACATTGGCCTTCGGATGATGCACCGACAACTTGATCGGCAAGGCATACGCCTCGGCGATGCCCCCGGTCGTCGTGGAATCGACGCCGTTCCTGATCAGCACCGATTCGAACGGCGTACCCGCGCTGATGGCCTGGCCGACGATCACGTGATTCCATGCCGCGACGCCGCCCTGCGCATTGAGCGCGATGTCGACCTTGTGCACGTGCGCCGGACGGTAGTAGCCGCCCTTGATGTCGTCCTCGCGGCTCCAGATGAGTTTCACCGGACCGCGTCCGTACGCCTTCGCGACGTTGACCGCTTCGACCAGGTCGTCCGACGTGGTCACGCCGCGCCGGCCGAAACCGCCGCCCGACATCATCGTGTTCAGGGTGACCTGCGTGAGCTTGAGCCCCGCCGCGGCGGCGACGGCGGTCTGGTCGAAGGTCTGGAACTGCATGCCCGCCCAGACCGTGCAGCGGTCGGCCCCGAGATCGACCACGCAGTTGATCGGCTCCATCGGCGCATGCGCCAGGTAGGGAAATTCGTAGACGGCCGAGATCGACGTCGTTGCCAGCGCCGGCTCGGCGGCAAGCGCCCGGTAATCGCGCAGCTGCCGGCTCGAGTCGAGCTTGTCGACCGCGCCCTTATCCGAGTCGTCCCAGTCGACGACGAGCGCGTCGCGGCCCAGTTTCGCGGGCCAGTAACCGTCCGCGATCACGGCCACGCCACGGCCGCCGCTGCCCACCGCCACCTCGACCACGTCGACCACGCCCCTGATCGCGCGGGCCTTGCTCGCGTCGAGGCTGCGCACCCTGGCGCCGAACACCGGCGGCCGCGCGACCACGGCGACCTTCATGCCGGGCAGCGCGAAGTCGATGCCGAACTGCTGCTTGCCGGTCGACTTGGCGCGCGCGTCCAGGCGCCCGGTCGGCTTGCCGATGTGACGGAAATCCTTCGCGCCCTTCATTGTGACGGTGGCTGGCGCCGGCAGCTTCATGGCCGCATCGGCCAGCGCGCCGTAGCGGGCCTTGCGGCCGCCGGGGCCAATGACGACGCCCGCGGCCGTAGTGCACTGGTCCGGCGCGACCCGCCACCGCTCGGCCGCGGCGGCGATCAGCATCGCGCGGGCGCGCGCGCCGATCTCGCGGTAATGCGTGAACGAGTGCGCCACCGAGATGGAGCTGCCGGTCATCTGGATGCCGAACAGCGGATCCTTGTAGGCGTCGCCGGCCGGCGCCAGCTCGGCGCGCACGCGCGACCAGTCGGCATCGAGCTCCTCGGCGATCAGCATGGGCAGCGCCGTGTGCACGCCCTGGCCGAATTCGAGCCGGTCGACCATCACGGTGACGGTGTCGTCGGGCGCGATGTGCAGGAACGCATTCGGAGCGGTGGGCACCGGTGCCGACGCGCGGCCGGCGCCGGGGATGACGAAGCCGAGCAGCAGCCCGCCGGTGGACTTCAGGAAGCCGCGGCGGGTCGCCGCCACAGGATTGTTCCGTTCGATGCGCACGCCGCTCTCCCCTTTGATCAAAGTGGAATTCTTACACGGCGGGCAGCGCCGCCGGCGTTATGATTTTCACCAGATCGTGTAGCGAATTACGCCACTTCGGCGATCGTGCCGCTCATTGGCCCACCTTCAGGCACCGGCTGCAGCTGCGCCAGCTGCTCCATCAATTGCGCGAAACGCTGCTGCCCCGGCAGCAGCCGGTCGACGTGGTGCAGCACCTCGTACGCCTCGCTCGACAAGGCCCCGTCGTAGCCGTGCTGCTGCATGTGCGAAACGAGGATCTGGGCCGCGTTGAACAGGATGCGCTGGTTGTTCGGCACCTTTTTTCGCGCCTGGCGCATCCACTCGACCGCGTCGATCAGCTTGCCCGTCTTCCACAGCAGCACGCCCTGGTTCATCAGGTCCGTCGCTTCCTTCTTCGATACGCGGATGAACTCCAGGCCCTCGTCGCCGAGGCGCGCCTTGTCGAAGATCTTCTGCACTTCGTCGAGCAGCAGCGGGTTGTCGTGGTTGTTGCGGATCACGTAGCACAGCAGCTCCACGGGCGCATCCTTCACGCCCACCGCGAACAGCAGCGTGGCCAGCTCGAGGCAGGTCGGGATGTCGGGCCGGTCCTCCGTCGCGTTCAGCAGGGCTTCCAGCTCGTCGCCGGCCTTGCGCGCACGGCGGTAGTCGCCGCTCTCGTGGTAGACGAGGCCCTCGGTGATCTTGGAACGCAGCGCGATGTCCGGATGGTCGGCGGCGAACTCGCGCTGCACCTGCAGCAGCAGCCGCAACGCTTCCTTCGCATCGTTCTTCTGGCCGCACACGCGCGCAAGGCCGAGGTAGGCGTCGGGCGTCTTCATGACCGAATATTCGCCGATCGCGATGCACTTGCGGAAGGCCTGCTCCGCCAACTGCACGTTGCCCACCTTGAGCGCGACGTTGCCGAGATTGCGCTGGCGCGGCACGGAATTCGGCGACAGTTTTGCCGCCCGTTCGAGGATGGCGCACGCCTCGTCCAGCTTGCCCAGGTTCTGATAGGTCAGCGCGAGCTGGTCGTAGGCGTCGATGTAATAGCGGTTCTCCGCGATCACGCTCTGGAACGCCTGTCGCGCCTGTTCGAATTCGCCGTTGGCCATGCGGATCTTGGCGATGCCGGCGCGCGCCCACTGGTACTCGCGCTGCTCCAGCACGCGCTCGTACACGTCGCGCGCCTTGACCGGCTCGCCGCTCTTTTCCATCAGCTTCGCCTTCATGCGCAGCAGGTCGAGCTCGTGCGCCTTGTGGCCTTCGATGGCGGCGTCGCACAGGCGCGCCGCGCGCAGGTAGTCCTTCTCGGCATAGGCCTGGTCGATGAGGCGGAAGATCTGCTTCTTGTGCCACACGCGGTTCAGGCGCGTGAGCAGCACGCCTTCCGTGATCGGCTTGATCAGGTAGGCGTCCGGCTGGTGCTCGGCCGCGCCCATCACCGATTCCACGCTCTTTTCGGCCGACACCATCAGCCACACGGTGCTCGGGTTGACGAGGTTGCGCACGCGCGCCTCTTCCAGCACCTGCTGGCCGTTCTTGCCGTCGCCCAGGTTGTAGTCGCACAGGACGACGTCGTAGCGGATGCGCGCCAGCAGGCCCATCGCCTCGCCGCCGGACGACGCCTGGTCGATGTTCTTCGCGCCCAGGCTGCGCAGGGCTTCGCGCAGCAGCTGGCGCACGCCGACGAAGTCGTCGACGACGAGGTAGTTCTTGTCGGCCCAGTCGATCTCGCCCACGGCCTTGACGGGAGCGTTCATGGCAGATTCAGGATGAAGCAGCCGCCGCCGAAGCGGCCGCCGTTTTCCAGGCGCAGCGTACCGCGCCGCTCGCGGTGCTTGTGCATGCGCGCGACTTCGCTGGAAAAATACAGGCCCAGGCCCGCGCTGTTGGTCAGGAAGTTCATGCCGCCCGCCGTATCCCTGGTCGCGATCGCGCCGGCCTTGAGCAGCGACGGCGGATAACCGGGGCCGTTGTCTTCCACGCGCAGCTCGAGCCAGTGATCGTCCGTGACGCGGATCGCCAGGCGCACCGTGTCGCACGTGTAGTGGATGGCGTTGTTGATCGCATGCGACAGCACGCCCGTGATCAGGTCCTCGTCGAAGTGCCAGACCAGGTCGGCGTCGTAATCGAGTTCCAGTTTCAGGCCGCGCGACTTGAGCAGCACGCGTTCCAGCGCCACCACCTGGTCGACCAGCTGGCCCAGCTCGAGCGGCTGCACGTCGAACGGGTACGCGGGCGTGCCCACCTGCTTGTACAGCGCGAGCAGCTGCATCAGGTTGTCGTTCAGGCGCTTCGTCTGGTACAGCATGTGCGCCATCTGCGGATACGCTGTCTCCGTCTGGGGAGAAGCGTCGACGAGAAGCCGCTCCAGCGTCCCGGACAGGACGCTGATCGAATTCTTCATGTCGTGCGCGGTCGAGGCGAGAAACAGCGACAGCTCGGGCGCGTCGGGGGTGTCGTCCATGGGCTGGATCATGTGTGAAATGTTGCTTGGCACACATTATACCTTTGAAACTTTCGGTTGCCCGAAAGAAATCAATTTTCGGGCTGCGGACCGCGCGGGGCGCGGCGTGCGCGCAACACGAAGCGGGCCGGATCGAGCGCATCGACAAGGCTGGACTCGAGCGGCAGCGGCTCGCCCTCCATCTGGGCGGCCAGCAATTCGGCCGACAGGCCTGCCCAGATCAGGCCGCGCGACGCATAACCGAGCAGCCCGTACAGCCCCGGATGGCGCGGCACGTCGCGCAGGCGCTCGGTGGTGCCGGCGGCGTCGAAATCCGGCAGGCGGCCGACGAGCGGCAGGCGGTCCGGCGCGATGCAGCGGAAACCGACGCGCCCCGCCAGCGGCGCATCCTCGGCCGCATGCGGATCGGACAGCAGGCCGCGCAGGCGCTCCAGGTTTTCCGCGTGGCTGGTCAAGGACAGCGCCGGGTTCGGGTCGTCGTCGTACGTCGCGCCCGCGCTGCACACGCCGCCGGAGGCCGGCGTCAGGTAGGCCTCGCGGCACAGCACGACGGGGAGCTTCGGCACCATGTGGGCCGGCACGTGCGACACCTGCCCGCGCAGCATCGTCAGCGGCAGCGGCGCGGCCTGCGGCACCTGCGCGGCGCCGGCGCCGTTGGCGAGGATCAGGTTCGGCGCCCGCGCCACCACGATGCCGTGTTCGTCCGTCACGCGCCATTGCTCGCCGTCGCGTTCGATGCGCACGTCGCCCACGCCGAGTTTGCGCTCCAGCAGGCCGCCGCACGCATCCAGCATCGCCTCGCACACGCTGCCGGGCCGCGCCCAGCCGGCGCCGCGGAACAGCCAGCCGCCGTCCGGCGCCGGCAGGCCGAGCAGCGCCTCCGCCTCGGGGCGTTCCAGCCACTCGGCGAAATCGGGCGGCAGCAACTTGTCGGCGGCGATGGCGCGCTGCACGTCGGCGTGGCCGGCGTCGCGCGCCAGCTGCAGCACGCCGCATTTGTCGCCCTCGATGGCGCGGCCGATGCCGCCCAGGCGCTCCCAGTGGCGCAGCGCGTACAGGTAGGCGGCGCGCGTCAGGCGCGTGGGCACGTTGTCGTCCTTCGACAGCAGCGGCATGAAGATGCCGGCCCGGTTGCCCGACGCTTCCATCGCGGGTTGCGACTGGCGGTCGACGACGGTCACCTGCCAGCCGCGCGCGCACAGGCGCTCGGCCGCCGCGGAGCCGGCGATGCCGGCGCCCAGCACGATCGCGCGCCGTTCGGGAGACGGCGGCGCCGGCGGGCGCGGCTTGCGGCTGGCGAAGCGCGCGTGGCGGCCGTCCGCGTCGAACACGAAGCCCTGCGCCGTCAGCGCGGCGACCTGGTCCGGCGTGAGTCCCTGCGCCTGCAGGGTGGCGTCCTGCGCGGCCACGCGCGCGACGTGGCGCGCGAAGTCGGCGCCTTCGTGTTCGATGTCGTGCAGGCGGAACATGTCGACGCGCGCCGTCAGCTGGGCCAGCGCATCCGTCAGCGGCGCGCTGATCAGGTCGAGCGTCACGCCCGGTTCCGCCTGCGGCATGCGGTGGAAGCCCGGCAGCAGGTGGTCGCACAGGGAGACGATGTGCAGGTTGGGCGAGCGGTGCGGGTCGGTGCGCCAGACGTCGGTCAGGACGCGGATCGCGGCGCCGTCGCCATAGTGCGAATCGAAGACGGTGTAGCGGGCCCGGGTGCACCAGCAGGCGCGGTAATCCATGACGTCACCTCCGGCGGCGGCACAGGCAGGCGCGGTCGTGGTCGTCGACCATGCCGATGCCCTGCATGTAGGCATACACGATGGTCGAGCCGACGAATTTGAAGCCGCGTTTGCCCAGGTCTTTCGAAATGCGGTCGGACAGGTCGGTGCGGGCCGGCCTGCCGCCGTCCGGCCAGTCGTTGACGATGGGCCTGCCGTCGACGAACGCCCACAGGTAGTCGTTCAACGTCAAGCCCTGTTCGCGCAGGCGCAGGTAGGCTTGCGCATTGTTGATGGCGGCCGCGACCTTCAGGCGGTTGCGCACGATGCCGGGATCCGCCAGCAGGCTTGCCACTTTCGCATCGTCGTACCGCGCGATCTGTTCCGCGTCCCAGCCATCGAAGGCGGCGCGGTAGTTGTCGCGTTTGTTCAGGATCGTTTCCCACGACAGCCCGGCCTGCGCGCCTTCGAGGTTGAGCATTTCGAACAGCGTCGTCTCGTCGTGGCAGGGTACGCCCCACTCGTGGTCGTGATAGGCGATGTAGCGTGGGTTGGCCATGTTGGCCCAGGTGCAGCGGGTGTCGTTCATACATCAAGTATAAACCTGCGGCGCCGATTTTCATTGCCGGGAAACCGATTTGATTTACACTTGCCGCCATGAACCAACCGACGCAGTTAGGCAGATACCAGATCGTCCGGGTGCTGGGCCGGGGCGCCATGGGCGAGGTCTACGAAGGGCTCGATCCGCGCCTGAACCGCAGCGTGGCGATCAAGGTCATCTCCACCGCCTGCGATGCCGACCCGGAA
>JBJMVU010000213.1:0-4102 GCA_045810485.1 Massilia sp.
ACCTCCCGGGCCACAGCGCCGAGCTCGACATGACCGACGTCGACCCCGACCGCTTCCCCAACATCGTCGAGGCGCTACAGACCGCGGGCCTGGACCCCACGCGGCAGAGCATCCCCGTCTCCCCCGCGAGCCACTACGTGATGGGCGGGATCGTCACCGATCTGGCCGGCCGCACCGACGTGCCGGGCCTGTACGCGGTGGGCGAAACCGCCTGCACCGGCCTGCACGGCGCCAACCGCCTGGCCAGCAACTCGCTGCTGGAATGCCTCGTCGTCGGCCGCGCCTGCGCGCACCAGATCGCCGCGGCGCCGCCCGTCGACCTGCCGGCGCTGCCCGCCTGGGACGAGAGCCGCGTCACCAACGCGGACGAGGAAGTCGTCATCGCCCACAACTGGGACGAGCTGCGCCGCTTCATGTGGAACTACGTCGGCATCGTGCGCACGACCAAGCGCCTGGAGCGCGCGCAGCACCGCATCAAGCTGCTGAAGGAAGAGATCGACGAGTACTACCGCAACTTCCGCGTCACCAACGACCTGCTGGAGCTGCGCAACCTCGTCGAGGTGGCGCACCTGATCGTCCGCAGCGCGCTGTCGCGTCACGAAAGCCGCGGCCTGCATTTTTCGCGCGATTATCCGGATACGCTGCCGAAGGCACTGCCGAGCGTCCTCACGCCGCGCCGGCGCTGATTGTCCGGCGCCTCGGGGTCATGAACCAGAAGCTGACGCCGTCGACCGTCCTGCTGTTGACCGTCCCACCGCTGCTGTGGGCGGGCAACGCCATCGTGGGACGGCTCGTGCGCGCGGCCGTGCCGCCGATGACGTTGAACCTGCTGCGCTGGACGATCGCGCTGGCGGTGCTGCTGCCGCTCGGCTGGGCGACGTTGCGCCAGGCCGGCGTGGTCGATGCGATCCGGACCCGCTGGCGCCGCTACGCGCTGCTGGGGCTGCTGGGCATCGGCATGTACAACTCCCTGCAATACCTGGCGCTGCAAAGCTCGACCCCGATCAACGTGACCCTCGTCGCGTCCGGCATGCCCGTGTGGATGATGCTTGTCGGCCGCCTGTGCTACGGCGTGGCCGTGCGCACGCGCCAGGTGATCGGCGCCTTGCTGTCGATCGTCGGCGTGCTCGTCGTGCTGTGCCGGGGCGACGTCGGCCAGTTGCTCGCGCTGCGCCTCGTCGCGGGCGACCTCTACATGATCCTCGCGACGATCGCCTGGTCGTTCTACAGCTGGATGCTGCTGCAGCCGCAGGACGAGCCGGCCTTGCGCGCCGACTGGGCCGCATTCCTCGGTGCGCAGGTGGCGTTCGGGCTGCTGTGGTCGGCCGGCTTCGCGGGTGTCGAGTGGTCCCTGGGCGCGGCGGCCATCGCCTGGAGCTGGCCCGTCGCCGCCGCGCTGCTGTTCGTCGCCGTGTGCCCTGCCGTGCTCGCGTTCGCCATGTGGGGCGCCGGCATCCGCCGTGCCGGGCCCGGCATCGGCGCGTTCTTCGTCAACCTGACGCCGCTGTTCACGGCGCTGCTGTCGTCCGCCTTCCTGGGTGAGCTGCCGCACACGTATCACGTGCTTGCCTTCCTGCTGATCGTGGGCGGGATCGTCGTCTCCGCCAAACGTTGAATCAGCCGTAACGTGTTTCTGTGCGGGCATCGAAGATGTTACGATCCCGGCGGAAGGAGCACATCGATGGCAGAAGCATTCACGGTCCACGACCACGCGGCGCGGATCGCCGCATTCCTCGACCGCCACCCGCGCGCGCTGGTGCTGACGGGCGCGGGACTGTCGACGGCGTCCGGCATTCCCGACTACCGCGACCGCGACGGCGCCCGGCGCGGCAAACCGCCGATCCACGGCCCGGATTTCCGACAGTCCGACGCCGTGCAGCGCCGCTATTGGGCCCGCAGCATGATCGGCTGGCCCGTGCTGGCGCAGGCCCGGCCGAACCGCGGCCATGTCGCGATCGCGGGGCTGGAACGGATCGGCAAGATCGGCCCGGTGCTGACGCAGAACGTCGACGGCCTGCACGGCCAGGCCGGCAGCCATGGCGTCCTTGAGCTGCACGGCAATATTCATACGGTCGTGTGTCTCGAATGCTCGGCGATCTTCCCGCGCGCGTTCGTGCAGGGACAGCTGGAAGATTTCAATCCGCAGATGGCGGGCGCGAACGCGACGCCGTTGCCGGATGGCGACGCGTCCGTCGAGCCGACGGCACTCGCCAGCTTCCGGCTGCCGTATTGCACGTGCTGCGGCGGGGCGCTGATGCCGAACGTGGTCTTCTTTGGCGATAACGTTCCGCCGGCACGCACGAGCATCGCGCTGGAACAGATGGAGCGGGCGGACGGACTACTGGTCGTCGGCTCCTCGCTGATGGTCTATTCGGGCTTTCGGTTCTGCCGCATGGCGCAGGCCGCCGGCAAGCCGATCGCCGCCATCAACCTCGGCCGCACGCGGGCCGACGACCTCCTCGACATCAAGATCGAAGAATCGGCCGAGCGGGTCCTCCCGCTCGCGCTGGACATGCTCATCAAAGGTTCGGAGCAGATGGAGCGAGACACGCCACCAATACCACTCGACGGGGGAATACTGTGACGAAAACGTTAAGCAGCACTGGTGTCAAACCCTGGCAGGCCGGCGCCTTGCTGGCCGGCCTCGGCCTCGCGGCCTCCTATTTTTACGTACGTTCCAAAACGAAGCAGGCGGAGGCGGACAATCCGCCGCAGGGCCGTTTCGTCAAGGTCGACGGCGTGCGTCTGCATTACGTGGAGCGCGGCACCGGTCCGGTGCTCGTATTGCTGCACGGGAACGGCGTGCTGGCCAGCGATTTCCAGACCAGTGGCCTGCTGGACAAGGCGGCCGAGCACTACCGCGTGATCGCGTTCGACCGCCCCGGCTTCGGCTACAGCGAGCGGCCGCGCAGCAAGGTATGGACGCCGCAGGCCCAGGCGCGCCTGCTCCATCACGCGCTGCAGGAGATCGGCGTCGATTCGGCCATCGTGCTGGGGCACTCGTGGGGCACGCTCGTCGCGCTGTCGATGGCGCTGGAGGTGCCGGATTTCGTGCGCGGGCTTGTGCTGCTGTCGGGCTATTACTATCCTAGCTTGCGGGCGGACGTGCCGCTGCTGTCCGGTCCGGCGATCCCGGTCGTGGGCGATTTGATGCGCTACACCGTCTCGCCGCTCGTCACGCGCATGCTGTGGCGTCCGCTGACGAAACGCGTGTTCTCGCCGCAGCCGGTCGATGCCCGTTTCCGCGAGCTGCCCGTGTGGATGCTGCTGCGCCCGAGCCAGCTGCGCGCGAGCGCGGCGGAGACGGCGCTGATGGTGCCGTCGGCCGTGGCGCTGGCCAAGCGTTATCCGGAACTGAAGGTGCCGGTGGTGGTCATGGCCGGCACGCAGGACAAGATCGTCGACTTCAACCACAACTCGGAGCGGCTGGACGAACGCCTGCCGGACAGCGAGCTGCAACTGCAGCCCGGTGTCGGGCACATGACGCATTATGCGCATCCGGACAAGGTGATCGCCGCGATCGACGGGATCGCGGCGCGGGTCGGAGAATCCGTGTATCGACGCAATCCGCAGGCCGAGGCGTTAGCCAGGGCCAGCGAGAGCGGGACGTAGAACGACTATCGCAACGTAAAAACACCGTCGCTCCCGCGCAGGCGGGAGCCTAATCTAACGTGACTGATCACGCAAAACCTGGGTTCCCGCCTCCGCGGGAACGACGTTCGATGGTGGTCAACCGACGATACGCAACGAATAATCCGTCGCCTTGACGTCCTTGGTCGGGACATAAAAAACACCGTCGCTCCCGCGCAGGCGGGAGCCTGATCTAACGTGACTGATCACGCAAAACCCGGGTTCCCGCCTCCGCGGGAACGACGTTCGATGGTGGTCAGCAGACGATACGCAACGAATAATCCGTCGCCTTGGCGTCCTTGGTCAGGCCGACGATCGAGATCCGCTCGACGCCGGCGCGGACATGGCATTGCTAGACGAGTTCTCGCTGGACGACATGCGTGCCGCGGTGCAGATGAATCGCAGCCATGCGAACGGCCCGATCAAGCTCGAGGCCTCGGGCAGCGTCACGCTGGAATCGCTGCGCTCCATC
>JBJMVU010000214.1:0-8632 GCA_045810485.1 Massilia sp.
CGCGTTCGCCGCAGCCGGCGAAATGCGGCTCGACGGCGGCTCGCTGCCGGTCAATCCCGACGGCGGCGGCCTGTCTTCGAACCACCCGGGACGCCGCGGCATCTTCATGTTCATCGAAGCCGTTCGCCAGCTGCGTGGCGAGGCCACCGGACGGCAAGTCAAGAATGCCAAAGTCGCGATGTGTACCGCGACGGGCGCCGCCTTCCTCGCACGCCGCGGCTCGGCCGCTCACATTTTAGAGATTTAAGCATGCAAAACAACGAGACCATGGTGTGGACCGGTCCTGTGCCGACCACCGTCATCGAAACCCAACCTTTCTGGAATGCCTGTAACGAGGGCAAGTTCCTTGTGCAGCGCTGCCGCGACTGCGGCAAGGTCCAGTATCACTACCGCGCGTTCTGCTGCCACTGCTGGTCGGATGGCGTCGAAGATCTGCCGATCGCAGGCACCGGCAAGGTCTGGACGTATTCGGTGGTGCAGATCAACCGCTCGCCCCAGTTCGCCGATTGGGGCGTCTACGCCACCGGCGTGATCGAAGTGCCGGAAGGCGTGAAGATCATTTCGCGCATCGCGGCAGACGACGTCGAACGCGTGCGCATCGGCGCCGACGTCAGGCTCGCCTTCGCCAGGGCCGACAACGGCCAGCACATCCCTTACTTTGTCATCTCTGAGGAAGCAAAATGATCTTCGATTTTCACACGCACCTGCTGGACGAGGGGCACTGGCCTGCCGAGTGGTGGGACTACGTCGCACGTGGCTGGGCCGATGCGGCGCCAGGCCGGACTCCAGACCAGATCCGCGGCAAGATCGAAGCCGGACTGATCGACCCCGATGGCTCGCGTATGATCGCCGACATGGACGGCGCGGGCGTCGACATGGCAGTCGTGCTGCCGATCGACTGGGGTCCGGACTTTCATTCGGAGAAAAACATCGACGAAGTGGTCGACCACGCGATCGCCTGCCAGCGCCGCTATCCGGGACGC
This sequence comes from Massilia sp., assembly GCA_045810485.1. Classification (GTDB taxonomy): domain Bacteria; phylum Pseudomonadota; class Gammaproteobacteria; order Burkholderiales; family Burkholderiaceae_D; genus Telluria. The sequence continues at coordinate 984 of JBJMVU010000214.1, forward strand.
CTGGTCGCGTTCGGCGGCATCGACCCGCGCCGGCCCGGCGCGGCCGAGAAGGTGGATGCCTGGCTCGGTTCGGGCGAGGTCCATGGACTCAAGCTCTATCCGAACTGCGGCTGGATGCCCGCCGCGCCGGAAGCGATGAAGGTGTACGAAGTGTGCCTGGCACATAACGCCCCGATCCTCTTCCATACCGGACATCCGCTGCCGATCCTCGACGAATCCTGGTCGCGCCTGGAGAACTTCATGCCGGTCGTCGAAGCGTTCCCGAAGCTGAAAGCCGTCCTCGGCCACGCCGGTGCGCCGTGCGAATTCGAGAACGCCCTGCGCGTGGCGCAGCGTTCCGAGGCGGCTACGCTGGAACTGTCGGTGTGCCTGTGGGACGACCACAACGAAGAGGCTGAACTCGCGCTGGCGAAGCGCGTGGCGAAGGCGATCCAGGTCATCGGCGCCGAGCGTATCCTGTTCGGTACGGATCACGTGTCGGGCAAACGGGTGCGGGGTCCCGGCTTCCTCAAGACGCTCGTCGAAAAATTCCAGCGCATGCCCGCGATGGCGCGCGCCGGCGGCGCGACGATCACCGATCGCGACATGGAACTGATCATGGGTCTCAACGGACTGAAGCAACTGAACAATTTCCAGCGCGCCGCGGTTCCGGCCTGAGGGCGCGCATAGCAAGGACAGCGCCGCCCGCGCAGGGCGCCAGCGACGCGTCGAACACATCACTGCATCACATCATCATTTAGGAGAACACAAGTGCGTACCATACTTGCCGAAAAGCTGGGGATCGACGCGCCCATCTTCGCTTTCAGCCACTGCCGTGACGTCGTCGTCGAGGCCAGCAAGGCCGGCGCGATCGGTGTGCTGGGTTGCGTCGGCTTCACCCCGGAAGAGCTGGAAGTGCAGCTCGACTGGATCGACGCGCGCATCGGCGACAAGCCGTACGGCATCGACGTCGTGATGCCGGAAAAGGATCCGTGGGCGGACGAGCCTGATCTCGACAAGCTGCATCAGCGCCTCAAGTCGATGATCCCTCCGGAGACGATCGCCTATGCGAAAAAGGTTCTCGCTGACAACGGCGTCCCGGAACTGCCCGCAGGCACGCAGCACGAGGGCGATTACCTGATCCGCTCGACGGCCGCGACCGCCCTGCGTCACGTGGAAATCGCGCTCAAGCATCCGAAGGTCCGCCTGGTCGCGAACGCCCTCGGCGCGCCGCCGGCGGAGGTGACGAAGCTGATCAAGGACAGCGGCCGCATCGTGGCCGGCCTGTGCGGCGAGGTGAGCCAGGCGAAGAAGCACGCCGAAGCGGGCGTGGACATCATCATCGCCCAAGGCACCGAGGGCGGCGGTCATACCGGCGAGATTGGCTCGCTGGTGCTCTGGCCGGAAGTGGTCGAGGCGGTCGCGCCGATTCCGGTGCTGGCGGCCGGCGGCGTGGGCAGCGGCGCCCAGATCGCGGCTGCCCTGATGTTGGGTGCGCAGGGTGTCTGGACCGGCTCCCTGTGGCTGACCACCATCGAGTCCGACCTCACCGAGCAGCAGCGCGAACTGCTGATCGAGGCGCGCAGCCGCGACACGACGCGTTCCCGTTCGCTGACCGGCAAACCCTGCCGCATGCTGAAGAACGAATGGACCAAGGCCTGGGAAGTGCCGGGCGCGCCGAAGACCCTCGCACTGCCGCTGCAGGACATCGTCGCGGCCGAAGCGACGAGCCGCGCGCGTGCTTATCCGGACAAGGCGAAGAACGTCACTATCAATCCGGTCGGGCAGATCGTCGGCCGCCTCAACAAGGTCGAGCGCACGCGCGACGTCGTGTACCGCCTGATCGAGGAGTACTTCGACGCGGTGGAACGCTTCAAGCCGCTCTCGTCCTATGAGTGAGAGAACGGGGCGTCGCAGCCGGCCGTAAGGAAGTGGCGCCCCGATCGATGATCGCGGCGTCGGGTGGCGTGCAACGTTCCACCCGGCGCCCGATCCCTCCCTGTTTTTTGCACAGCCTTCTTCCCGACTAGCCGGGCCGGACGAGGTTTGTGCAAAGAGCTGGAGACAGCAGTCAGAATTTTTTCGTCGTTAAGGAAATCATATGAAGATTCTCGTACCAGTCAAACGCGTGGTCGACTACAACGTGAAAGTGCGCGTCAAGGCCGACGGCAGCGGCGTCGATCTCAGCAACGTCAAGATGTCGATGAATCCGTTTGACGAAATCGCCGTCGAGGAAGCGACGCGCCTGAAGGAAAGCGGAAAGGCGAACGAAGTCGTGGCCGTCTCCATCGGTCCCGCCCAGAGCCAGGAGACGCTGCGTACGGCCATGGCCATCGGCGCCGACCGCGGCGTCCTCGTCGAAGCCGAGGGCGATGTGCTGCCCCTGACCGTCGCCAAGCTGGTCAAGGCGATCGCGGATAAGGAAGCGCCGCAGCTGATCATTCTCGGCAAGCAGGCCATCGATGACGATTCGAACCAGACGGGGCAGATGCTCGCCGCGCTGTTGGGCTGGCCGCAAGCCACGTTCGCATCGGCGATCAGCATCGACGGCGGCAAGGCGACGGTCACCCGCGAGGTCGACGGCGGCCTCGAGGTCGTCGAGCTGCAGCTGCCCGCCATCGTGACGACCGACCTGCGCCTGAACGAGCCCCGCTACATCACCCTGCCGAACATCATGAAGGCGAAGAAGAAGCCGCTCGAGACGGTGAAGGCCGGCGATCTCGGCGTCGACATCACCCAGCACCTGAAGACGCTGCGCGTGGCCGAACCGTCGAAGCGCTCCTCCGGCGTCATGGTCCAGTCGGTCGAAGAGCTCGTCGCGAAACTGAAGAACGAGGCGAAAGTCGTCTCCTAGCATGACATGGACGCGCCAGCGAAACCGACGAAGGAGTCCGTCCGGGCCTGGCTGGCACGGCGCATCAAGGATCGCGTGCCGCCGCCGGGCCTGAATGAAATCCGCGAACAGGTCGGCTGGACCCAAGGGTATCCCACGCGTACCCGTCCGCGCCGGCCCAAGTCATCCACGAAACCATTTTAAGCATTGCCCATCTTATGAACGCACTCGTCATTGCAGAACACGATAACGCTTCGCTCAAGGGAAGTACCCTCAACACCGTCACCGCCGCCGCCTTGTGCGGCGCTCAGGTGCACGTCCTGGTCGCCGGACACGACTGCGGCGCTGCAGTCGAGGCCGCAAGCAAAATCGCGGGCGTCACGAAAGTCATCGCCGTCGATGCGCCGCATTTCGGCGCCGGATTGGCCGAGAACGTAGCCGAGCAGGTGCTGAGCCTTGCCGCCGGCTATTCCCACATCCTGGCGCCGGCAACCGCATACGGCAAGAGCGTGCTGCCGCGCGTGGCCGCCAAGCTGAACGTAGCACAGGTTTCAGAGATCACCAAGGTCGTCGCGCCCGACACCTTCGAGCGCCCCATCTATGCCGGCAATGCGATCGCCACCGTGCAGTCGGGCGACCACACCAAGGTCATCACCGTCCGTACGACGGCGTTCGATGCCGCCGCCACCACGGCAAGCGCCGCGGTGGAAACCGCCGGCGCGGTGCCGGACTTCGGCAAATCGGCCTTCATCAGCCGCAAGCTGGCGAAGTCCGAGCGTCCCGAACTGATCAGCGCCAGGGTCATCGTGGCCGGCGGCCGCGGCGTGGGCTCTGCGGAAAACTTCAAGATCCTCGAGCCGCTCGCGGACAAGCTGGGCGCCGCCATGGGCGCGTCGCGCGCCGCCGTGGATGCAGGCTTCGTCCCGAATGACTGGCAGGTCGGCCAGACCGGCAAGATCGTCGCGCCCGAGCTGTACATCGCGGTCGGCATCTCCGGTGCGATCCAGCACCTGGCCGGCATGAAGGACTCCAAGACGATCGTCGCCATCAACAAGGACCCCGAAGCGCCAATCTTCTCGGTGGCCGACTACGGCCTCGTTGGCGATCTGTTCGAAGTGGTGCCGAAACTTGCTGATGCCATCGCCTGATCCATGACTCAAATCGAAGATCTCATCGAGCAATACGGCCCCCGCGACGCCATGGAATACGACGTGGTGATCGTCGGCGCGGGGCCCGCCGGCCTGGCTGCGGCCATTCGTCTCAAGCAAATGGCCGTGCTACAGGACCGCGAGTTGTCCGTCTGCGTTCTGGAAAAGGGCTCGGAGGTCGGCGCCCACATCATTTCCGGTGCCGTAATGGACCCGATCGCGATGAACGAACTCTTCCCGAACTGGAAAGAGCTCGGCGCGCCGCTGGAAACGGAAGTCACCGAGGATCGCTTCCTGTTCCTGACCGAGCAGAAGTCCTACCAGACGCCCAACTGGATGCTGCCGCAATGCTTCCAGAATCATGGCAACTATGTGATATCCCTCGCCAGGGTCGTGCGCTGGCTGGGGGATCAAGCCGAGGCCCTGGGCGTGGAAATCTTCGCCGGCTTTCCGGCCGCGGAGGTGCTCTATAACGCCGACGGTTCGGTCAAGGGCGTCGCCACAGGTAACGTGGGCATCGACCGGTACGGCGTTCCCACCGACGCTTTCCAGCTCGGGATGGAGCTCCACGCGAAGTACACCTTCTTCGCGGAAGGGGCACGAGGGCATCTCGGGAAGCAGCTGATCACGACATTCGATCTGGATCGCGGCCGCGATCCCCAGACTTACGCTCTCGGTATCAAGGAACTGTGGGAAATCGATCCAAAGCAGCATAAGCCTGGCCTCGTCATCCACACGGCCGGCTGGCCGCTCGACGCGGACACCTACGGCGGCTCCTTCCTGTATCACCTGGAGAACAACCAGGTCGCAGTGGGGTACGTGGTCGGCCTGGCGTATGCCAATCCCTACCTGTCGCCCTTCGAAGAGTTCCAGCGCTACAAGACCCATCCAGACATCAGGAAATTCCTCGAGGGCGGCAAGCGTCTCGCGTACGGCGCCAGAGCGCTTGCGGCCGGCGGATTGCAGTCCTTGCCCAAGCTGACGTTCCCCGGTGGTGTGCTGATCGGCTGCGACGCAGGCTTCCTGAATGCGTCGCGCATCAAGGGCAGCCATGCCGCGATGAAGACCGGCATGCTGGCTGCCGAAGCCGCGTTCGCGGCACTGGAAAGCGGCCGCCAGCACGATGAGCTGAACGACTATCCGGCGAAGTTCCGGGAGTCGTGGCTTTACCGGGAGCTGCACAAGGGCCGCAATTTCAAACCGCTGATGGCCAAGGGCCTCGTCAAGGGCGCGCTTGCCGTCGGCATCGACCAGCTGTTGTTCCGTGGGAACGCGCCCTGGACCTTCAGGCACCGGCACAGTGACCACGAGTACATCCGGCCGACGTACGAGTTTAGGCGGATCGTGTATCCCAAGCCGGACGGAAAGCTCAGTTTCGACCGCCTGAGTTCCGTGTTTTTGTCGAACACCAATCACGCGGAAAATCAACCTGCGCACCTCAGGCTGAAAGACCCGACCGTCCCCGTCGCCATCAATGCCAAACGGTATGGCGGTGTCGAAGAGCGCTACTGTCCCGCGGGCGTCTACGAGTTCGTCAAAAGCGACGAAGGCGAGGAACGACTGCAGATCAATGCGCAGAACTGTGTGCACTGCAAGACCTGCGACATCAAGGACCCGACCCAGAACATCGTCTGGACCGCGCCGGAAGGGGGCGGCGGTCCGAACTATCCGAACATGTGACGGATGCGGTGACGATATCTTTCGGCCGGTTCACGGGCGTAGCTTCCCGGAACCGGCCATTAACCTATTTGAAAAGCGAACATGGACATTCAGACAATCGGCATCGTGGGCGCTGGCCTCATGGGCACCGGCATCGCGCAGGAATGCGCACGGGCCGGATTCACCGTGCTCCTGCATGACCAGAACCAGGCGGCCCTGGACAAGGGGCTCGGCAAGATCGCGGCGAACTTTGCCAAGCTCGTGGAAAAGAACAAGCTGGGCAAGGAAGAGGGCGGCGCCGCCGTCAAGCGGGTCTCGGCCGTGGCGGATCCCCAACTGCTCGCGCCCTGCGATTACGTGATCGAAGCCGCCACCGAAAACTTCGGCATCAAGCAGGCGATCCTCGGGAGCCTGGAACGGATCGTCCGCGAGGACGCCGTCATCGCCACCAATACGTCATCGGTGTCCATTACCAAGCTGGCGGCATCCTTGCGCATGCCTGGTCGGCTCATCGGCATGCACTTCTTCAACCCCGTCCATGCGATGCCGTTGGTCGAAATCATCCGGGGGATGGAGACAACCGATGCCGTCTACATCGCGACCGGGCACCTGGCAAACCAGCTGGGAAAAGTCGCGATCAGGGTCAGGAACTCGCCGGGCTTCGTGGTCAACCGGATTCTGATCCCGATGATCAATGAAAGTATTCTCGCCTTGCAAGAGGGTCTCGCGACCGCGGAGGAAATCGACGATGGCATGAAACTCGGCGCGAATCAACCGATCGGGCCGCTCGCGCTGGCGGACCTGATCGGGCTGGATACCGTCCTCGCGATCATGGAAGTGCTCCAGCGTGATTTCAACGATCCAAAATACCGCCCGGCCCTGACGCTGAAAGAGATGGTGGATGCCGGCTATCTCGGGCGTAAATCTGGACGCGGCTTTTATACGTATTAAGGGGCTCTCGAGGGAGCCCCTGTTGACATGGCGCGTTGGGTTTCGTCGGTCTGGAACGCAACCGCCATGCGATTCGACGCCGGTTGCTACGGGGCCATGGGAAAGGCTCGAAAACCCTATTGTTAAGTGGTCTTGGAAAAGAGATTCATCACCGTGACACCAGCGACGATCAGCGCGATCCCTATGATCGCAGGCAGGTCGAGTCTTTGCTTCAGCACGACACCTCCGACCGCGGCGGTTAAAACGATTCCCACACCAGCCCAGATGGCATAGGCCGTCCCCAACGGCATGCCCCTCAGCGCCTGGCTGAGCCCATAGAGCGCGAATGCATAAAACGCGATGAATAGCGCACTTGGAATCAGTTGAGAGAACTGTTCTGATTTGACCAGGAAAGCGCTGCCAACGACCTCGGCGCAAATGGCCGCCGCAAGCCAGAGATAAGATGCATGCAAAATAATGTCCTTTCAAGACGCCGGCCGCCTGGGCTTTATCTAGTGGCCGGACACGTGCTATCGAGTATGCTGTCAGCGCGAGACCGATTCACTCAAGGATGTTGAGCGTAGCTATCGTAAGGCTGCCAACCGCTTTGCGATTTGTTGGCGTCGGACGAAAGCGCCAGTCTGTTCCCGTTCGAGCGATCGTGTTCGCCGCTGTTCTGGACGGACAAGGGCGGATTCGATGTGTCGACCGCGCCAAGCTTGAACTGCTGGACCAGTCGTACCAGTGTTTCGGCCTGATGCATCAGACTTTCCGCTGCGGCAGCGGCTTCCTCGACCAGGGCGGCGTTCTCCTGGGTGGACCCGTCCATCGAGCTGATCTCCTGGTTCACGTGACCGATACCGTTGCTCTGTTCGAGGCTTGATGCCGAGATTTCGCTGACGACATCGGTCACGCGGCGCACGCTGGCCACGACCTCTTCCATCGTCCTGCCCGCTTCCGCGACCAGCTGTGTGCCGAGCTCGACTTTATCGACGGAGTCCGTGATCAGGGCCTTGATCTGCTTGGCGGCCGCGGCGCTACCGTGGGCGAGATTGCGAACTTCCGCCGCCACGACTGCGAAACCGCGGCCCTGTTCACCG
>JBJMVU010000215.1:0-12016 GCA_045810485.1 Massilia sp.
ATTTGACCGTCGTCCCCGCGCAGGCGGGGACCCAATTTTGCGGGCGCCGCCGCAACGCATGCAACTTGGATTCCGCCTGCGCGGGAAGTCATTGCCGGCAGTGCCGGGAATGACGTATCAGACGTCTCAGGCTTTCGGGTAAGCCACCACTTCCTGCTGCTGCTCGCCCAGCCCCGCGATCCCGAGGCGCAGCTGGTCGCCCTTCTTGAGGAAGCGCTGCGGGCTGCGGCCGAGGCCCACGCCCGGCGGCGTGCCCGTGGTGATGATGTCGCCCGGCTCCAGGGTCATGAAGCGCGACAGGTAGCTGACGATTTGCGCCACCGTGAAGATCATCTTCGACGTATTCCCGGTCTGCACGCGCTTGCCGTTCAGGTCGAGGTACAGGTCGAGGTCCTGCACGTCGAAGATCTCGTCCTTCGTGACGAGGAACGGGCCGACGGGACCGAAGGTGTCGCAGCCTTTGCCTTTGTCCCACTGCGAACCGAGTTCGAACTGGTAGGCGCGCTCCGAGACGTCGTTGACGACGCAGTAGCCGGCTACGTATTTCAGTGCGTCCTTCTCGTCGACGTACTGCGCGCGGGTGCCGATGACGACGCCCAGCTCGACTTCCCAGTCGGTCTTTTTCGAGCCTTTCGGCAGCTGGATGGCATCGTCCGGGCCGTTCAGGCAGGACGTCGCCTTCGTGAACATGATCGGTTCCTTCGGGATCGGCGCGCCGACTTCGGCGGCGTGGTCGGAGTAATTCATGCCGATCCCGATGAACTTGCCGACGCCCTTGACCGGCACGCCGAAGCGGGGATTGCCGCGAACGACCGGCAGCGTCTTCCAGTCGACCTTGGCGAGCTTGCGCAGCGCCTTTTCCGACAGCACCGACGCGTCGATGTCATCGATCACGCCGGACAGGTCGCGCAGGCGGCCTTCCTCGTCGAACAGGCCCGGTTTTTCCTTACCGGGGCGACCGTAACGTACCAATCTCATAGTCTTCCTTCTGGGTGAGCATAACGATGCCGCATTTTACTTGACGGCGCCGAAGGAAGTCGTGGACGTACCCGAGGAGGCCAGGCAGCTGCAGCGCCACCAGCACGCCGAACGCGACGCGATACGCGACTGCCGGGAAGTGGCTCGCGGCGTCGGGACGCCACAGGCCGACGATCAGCCCGAATCCCGCCTGCACGACGAAGGCGCCGATGAAGATCAGGAGGTTCAGGCACGTGGCCGCACGCCCCGTCAGCGCGCGCGGCAGGCTCTGGGCCACGATCGCGTATTCGATGCCGGTGATCGTCCCCACGAGCGTGAACAGCACCGACAGCAGCTGCAGGCTGGGCCGCCAGTTGCACACGATCGCCACCTGCACGACGATGAAGAGAAACACGCCGACGGCGGCAACGTCCAGCGCCTCGATGCCGCGCCGCCCGGCCCACTCCGTGATCATGCCGACGGCGATGGCGCCGAAGATCACGGATGCCATGCCCATATACAGCAGGTAGGCGACGGCGGCATCGGGAAACCGGGCCACGTCGGACAACCAGCGCCCGATCCACAGGCCCTGGATGCCGAAGAAGATCGCATGCGGCACGAGCACCAGCGAGATCGTCGCGCGGAACGCGGGCGCGCGGTACACGTCCAGCACCGAGCGCACGGTCGGCAGCGCGCCGCCGGGCGCCCTCGACCTGGGGGTGATGAGCCAGATCAGCAGGCCGCTGCAGGCCGTGAGCGCGGCCAGCAGCATGAACAGGCCGCGCCAGTCGATGTGCTGCAAAAGCATGCGCACCGGCATGGTGCTCGAGGCCGCCCCCAGCCCGCCCACCGCGATCAGGTAGCCCTGCACGGACGGCAGGCGCTTGGGCGAAATCCACGTGGTGATCGCCTTCACGGCCGACATGAAGCATCCGCCCAGGCCGCAGCCGATGACGGCGCGCGCAAGTACCAGCTGGCCGAACGAGCTGCCGGTGGCGAACAACAGCGTGCCCGTCGCCGCCAGCATCAACAGCACCACCTGCACCTTGCGCGGGCCGTAGCGGTCGAGCGCGATCCCGACCGGCAGCTGGACGAGGGCGAACGCGAAAAAGAACGCGCTGGTGAGGAGGCCGAGCTGGCCCGGCGTCAGCGCGAGCGCGCCGACCAGATGCGGTGCCAGCACGGCGTTCACGTTGCGCAGCAGCGAGGACAGGTAATGCCCCAGCGCGAACGGCACGAACACGTAGAAAAACACTGCCACCCCGCCGAGGCGCGGCTCGCTCTGGTCGGTTTCCATGACACCTCCTGCGGTCAGGCCGCGTCGGGTTGGCTGTCGCTGGCGCGCCGGTCGTGCGCGTGGACAGCCTGGATCGGGATCACGCGGCCCGCCGCGGCGACCGCGTCGTGGTCGTCCTCCCCGCCTTCGAAGAAGAACTTCTTGCGGCCGAACGCGGGTTTCAGGTGATCGAGCCAGGTGGCGTCCGGATCGTATTTCGCGAAGAACGGCCGGCGCACCCAGTCCGGATTGCGCGCCTGCAGGAACTGCAGCGCGAACAGCTTTTCGCCGTTGATGGTGACGACGCCGTCGATCACGACCTTGCCCGGGAACGCGCTCATCGACGGCCCGCGCACGGTGCGCGACAGGCCCGACACCATGCTGTACGCGGCCTGGAAGATCTCGTGCGCGCGCGCCAGCGGCAGCGCGAAGTACTCGCGCGGACCGGTGTCCCGCTCGACGAACATGTAATACGGGATCGCGCCCAGGCGGACGCCCGTCGTCCACAGCTCGGCCCAGCTGTTCGGGTCTTCGTTGATGTGGCGGATCAACGGGCCCTGCATGCGCAAGGTGGCGCCGGTGCCGACGATACGCTTGACGGCCTGCCGGGCCACCGGCTGGCGCAGCTCGACGGCGTGGTTGTAGTGCCCCATCAGCGCGAGGTTCTTGCCGGCCTTGACGACCCGTTCGAACAGGCGCATCAACTCGTCGCTGTCCTTGTCCGACACGTAGCGCTGCGGCCAGTACGCGACCGACTTGGTGCCGATGCGGATGTTCTGGATGTGGGCCAGCTCGGGCGCCAGCAGCGGTTCGATGAACTCGGCCAGCGAGCGCGTATTCATGATCATCGGATCGCCGCCCGTGATCAGGACGTCCGTCACATCCGGATGCGTGGCCAGGTAGGACACCAGCTCCGAGCATTCGCGCGCATCGAACTTCATCTCGTCCATGCCCACGAACTGCGGCCAGCGGAAGCAGAAGGTGCAATAGGCGTGGCACGTCTGGCCCGCGCTGGGGAAGAACAGCACGGTTTCCTTGTACTTGTGCTGCAGCCCCTTGAGCGGGGCGTCGTTTACGCGCGGCACGTTGTGCGTCATCTGGCCGGCCGGGTGCGGGTTCATGCGCATGCGGATCTGGTGCACGAACTGCGCGATCGCGGCGGCGTCCTTCTTGACCAGCACGAGGTCGCGCAACTGCTCGTATTCGCGCGCGGGCAGCATGTCGCGGTGGGGAAACGTCAGGCGGTAGATCGGATCGTCGGGCACGTTGCTCCAGTCGATCAGCTGCTCCATCACGTATTCGTTCGTGCGGAAGGGCAGCACATGGGACACAACCTGCACCGCTTCCTGCAGGTCGGGGCTCAGCCATTGCCATTGGCGGGCGCTCTGGATCGACTGGCGGGTATAGGGCTTGAACTTGGCGGGCGTCGCGTCGAGGGTCACGGGAGTTCTCCTGAGGGAAGTGGTTAATGGCAGCAAAGAATGACGCATGGAAATAATTGCCGGCAGGAACCGATGGTAGGGATCCGACATTGCCTCCGAGTTGCCGAGAATCAAGGTATGCACTGCGAAAGATCAGCGTTGCCGTTGCTGCCGCACATCGGACGCCACTTGCGTTAGCACAACAGCCCGGCCGAAGCCGCGGCGTAGAGTACGAAATGCAAATAGGCAACATTCAGACCTATCTCTTTCCCCTCCGAAAGGACATCCTATGAAACTGACCGCAACCGTAGTTGCCACTGCCCTGACCCTGTCCTGCGCCGGCGCGCTGGCGGTCGAACCGACCGAGAAAGATGCGATCGCCATGGCCGAGCGTGGCGCCGCGATGGTCAAGGCCAAGGGCAAGGAAGAAGTCATGAAGCGCATCTCGGCCAAGGATCCGGAATTCGTCCAGGGCTCGCTGTACATCGACATGCGCGACGTCAAGACCGGCATCGTGCTGGCCCATCCGTACAACCCGTCGATCGTCGGCAAGGACTTGACGGACGTGCCCGATGCGAACGGCAAGAAATACCGCCGCGAGATCATCGAACTGGCCGCCGCCAAGGGCAAGGGCTGGGTCGACTACCAGTACAAGAATCCGACCACGGGCAAGATCGAACCGAAGACGACGTACATCCTGCTCGTCGACGGCGTCGTGCTGGAGGCCGGTCTGTACAAGAAACAATAGGTTGTGCACGCGGGCGCCATGCCCGCGTTCATCTTTCGAGCGGGAGCGCAACATGCTGAAAAAACTACGGATCGGTCCCAAGCTGCTGCTGGCGCCCGGCATGGTGCTGGTGCTGCTGCTGATGCTGTCCGGCGCCGCCTGGTACGGGATGGTGCGCCAGAACGCGTCGCTGGAAAACATGGTGCAGGTCCGCGCGGCGCGCCTGAAGAACGTGGCCGACGTGGCGGGCGACGCCAAGTACGTCCACGCCAACGCTTATCAACTGCTGGCCTGGATCAACGGCAGCTTCGCCAAGAACCGGCTCGACGCCCTGATCGCCGACATCGGCAAGCGCCACGCCGCCGTGCAGGCGCAATTGCAGGAACTCGCGCGCACGACCGAAGGCGCGGAACGCAAGCCGGTCGACGCGTCGCTGGCCGCACTGGCGGCCTACCGCAAGGCCGTGCAGGAGACCATCGAAATGGCGCAGGTCGACCAGTCGATCGCCACCAACTCGATGCAGAAAGCGGAAAAGGAATTCATGGTGTTGAACCAGCAGCTGGCCCAGCTGGCCACGCTGGAAAAGACGCTCAGCGAACAGGCGTATGGCGCCGCGCGCACGGAATTCCACAACCTGGGCACGTGGATGGCCGTGCTGGTCGTGCTGTCGATCGCGGTGTCGCTGGCCGTGACGATGGTCGTGCGCCGCGCCATGCTGCGCGACATCGGCACCATCTCGTCCGTCATGGGCGAGCTGGCCGAAGGCCGCCTGTGCGCCAGCGCCCACAACGACGGCCGCGACGAAATCGCCGACACGGCGCGCGCGCTCGACCAGACCATCTCCAACCTGAACACGACCCTGCGCAGCGTGCTCGATTCCGTGCGCTCGATCGACACGGCGTCGCAGGAAATCGCCAGCGGCAACCTCGACCTGTCGACCCGCACCGAACTGCAGGCCGGTTCCCTGCAGCAGACCGCGAGCGCGATGGAGACGCTGACCCAGGCCGTGAAGGGGAACGCCGACAACGCGCGCCTCGCGACGGAACTCGCGGCCGAGGCGGCGCGGCTGGCGGCCGGCGGCGGCCAGGCCGTCGACCGCGCCGTCGCCACGATGGAATCGATCCGCGCCAGCTCGCGCAAGATCGTCGAGATCACCGGCGTCATCGACGGCATCTCGTTCCAGACCAACCTGCTCGCGCTGAACGCGGCCGTGGAAGCCGCGCGCGCCGGCGAACAGGGCCGCGGCTTCGCCGTCGTGGCCAGCGAGGTGCGCACGCTGGCCCAGCGCTCCGCGTCCGCGGCCAAGGAGATCAAGGCGCTGATCGCGGATTCGGTGGCGATCATCGACAACGGCAGCGCCTCCGTCAACGAAGCCGGATCGAGCATGGGCAGCGTGGTCGCGTCGGTGCGGCAGGTGAACGACATCATCAACCGCATCAGCGCCGCCAGCACCGAGCAGGCCGACGGCATCGCCGAAGTGAATCGCGCGGTCGGCCAGATGGACGACATGACGCAGCAGAACGCCGCCCTCGTCGAACAGGCCGCGGCGGCGGCGGCCAGCCTGCACGAGCAGACCGTCAACCTGGCGCGCGCCGTATCCATCTTCCGCATCGAGGACGGCCAGGACGAGGCGCCTGCTCCTCAGTTACCCGATCATGAGCGGCGCGCCCCGGAGAGCCCGATGCGCGGCCGGCCCGCGCTCGCGCACGCGCATCCGGTCACGGAAGACGACGAAGACGCGCCCCGGCCACGGCGCGCCGCGAACGGCCGCTGACCGCTCAGCGGAACGGCTTGCTGACCCAGCGCGACCCGGCCAGTCCGAACCGCCACGGTACGTCGACGGCTTTCGAAATCCCGATACGCGGCCCGCTGACCACCTCGATGCCTGTTGGCGCCGGCGCCAGTTCGAATGGCGCCGCCGCCAGCGACTGGCCGTTGAGGGCGCGCGTCACGCCCAGCGCCTGGCACAGCTTGCCGGGCCCGGAACACAGCAGCCAGTGGTCGCGCGTGCCGCGCCGCTCGACCATCGTGTCGAGGCCCGTCACGGGTTCGAGCGCGCGGATCAGGACCCCGGCGCCATGTCCCTCTTCCCGGCAGACGAAGTTCAGGCACCAGTGAATGCCGTAGGAGCGGTAGACGTACGCGTGGGCCGGCGGTCCGAACATCGCGACATTGCGGTCGGTCGGGCCCGAATAGCTGTGCGAGGCGGGGTCTTCGCCGTCATAGGCCTCGGTCTCGACGATGCGGCCGCCGACGCCGTCGACGAGCACCGTGACGCCGATCAGCTGGCGTGCGACCAGGTGTGAAGGTGCTAGAAAATCAATGTCGGCAAGGATGGTTGAAGACATGGGGCAATTCTATATTGTTAAGATTTGACAGGTCGCACTGTCGGTTTTGCTACACAAAAGCAATACTTTGATGCAACTTCAATGGCACTGGTTTATAGTGACAAACTTCGCATGAATTTCCGTGCAGCATCATCAGTTTCCCTTCCCGTCATGAGTACAGCAGCCGCCCTGGCGCGTCCGAGCGCCGTCGCCGAGGATCCCGTCGACGCCCTGATCAAGTCGATCCGGATCCCGCCGCGGCCCAGCCTGCTCGCCGACCTACAACGGGAACTCGGCTCGGAAGACCCGAGCCCGGCCGCCATCGGCCGCATCGTCGCCAGCGACGTCGGCATGTCGGGCGCCCTGCTGAAACTTGCCAATTCATCCATCTTCGGCGGCCGCCGCAAGGCCAAGTCGATCGAGCAGGCGATCCTGTTCCTCGGCATTAACCAGGTCGCGTCCCTGATGACGGGCCTGCTCGCGCGGCAGGCGATCCCGGTCAACGGCGCCGCGCTGGCCAGCTTCTGGGATGTGTCGAGCCGCCGCGCCGAGGCGATGGTGTTCCTGTCGCGCCGCCTGCGCATCGGCGAGGCCGACGTGGCGCACACGTTCGGCCTGTTCTGCGACACCGGCGTGCCGCTGCTGATGGACCGCTTCCCCAACTACGCCGCCACGTACGCCGCCGCGTCGCTGGAGACGGAACGCCCGTTCACGGCGCTGGAAGAAGAGCGCCACAGCACGAGCCACACGGCCATCGGCACCCTGCTGGCGCGCAACTGGGGCCTGTCGGAGGACGTCGCCTGGTCCATCCTGCATCATCACGATTACGCGGTCCTGGACGATGCAAACACGGCGTCGACCGTGCGCTCGCTCGTGGCGCTGTCGCTGCTGGCCGAAAGCGCGATCCGCAAATACCAGGGCGACGCCGAATCGCTCGAATGGAACAAGGGCGGCGCGCGGGCGCTCGCCTACCTGGGCCTGTCCGACGAAGAAACGGCCGAGCTGCTCGACGAACTGCACGAAGCCTTCCACGACGACCATTAACACGTCTTTACAACGTCCCCGGACGGGCAGATACTTCGATTCATAAGACCGATAATCGACGAATCGCCGGCCGAGGAGGAGACATGAAACGCCTGGCGTCCCTGCTGCTCGTAGTACCGTTGTTGCTGGCTGGCTGCGCCAGCACACCCCAAATCACCGCCCCGCCCCCGCTGTTCGCCGACGCGTCGTTCAAGCCGCCGTCCGAGGCCATCGGCGCGCGCAACCTGTTCACGCTGAGCCCCGCCATGCAGGCCTATCTGCACAGCCCCGCCTTCGAAGCGCACCTGCGCAGCAAAGGGCTGGAGCGGGGCCTGATCGAGGCGCTGTACAGCAAGACCGACCTGAAACTCGAATACGATTCCAGCCGCACCCGCACGGCCGCCGAAACGTACGAGGCGCGCGCCGGCAACTGCCTGTCGCTCGTGGTCATGACGGCCGCCTTCGCGCGCGAACTCGGCATGACGGTGCGCTTTCGCAGCGTGCTCGCGGACGAGACCTGGAGCCGCGACGGCGGCATCTACCTCGTCGCCTCGCACGTCAACATCGCGCTGGGCCACCGCAAGCCCAACGGCCTGCTGTACGACGAAACGTCGGAGCACGAACTGGTCGTCGACTTCCTGCCGCCCCCGGAGGCGAGCCGATTCTCCACACGCCAGCTGGAAGAAGAAGACATCGTCGCCCTGTACCTCAACAACCGCGCCGCCGAGTCCCTCGTGCAGGGCAAGATCGACGACGCCTACTGGTGGGCGCGCGCCGCGGTGGCGACCAATCCGCCGAGCGCGATCGCCTACAACACGCTGGGCGTCATCTACCAGCGCCACGGCGACCTCGCGATGGCCGAACGGGCCTTGCGCACCGCCCTCGAACGGGAGCCGGAAAGCATCGTCGTGATGCAGAACCTCGGCCCCCTGCTGGCGGCGACCGGCCGCCCTGCGGAAGCGGCCGAGATGGCGCGGCGCGTGGCCAGGATCGAACCGGTCCCGCCGTTCCAGTACTTCGACAAGGGCATGGTGGCGCTCAAGGCGGGCGACTACGACGCCGCGCGCAAGCTGTTCGAACGCGAGGTCAAGCGCGCGCCCTACTACGACGAGTTCCACTTCTGGCTCGCGGTGACGCTGCTGCAGCTGGGCGAAGGGAAAGAAGCGCGCGAGCAGCTCGCGCTGGCGATCGATACCAGCACGAAGTCCGACAATCGCCAGCTGTACTCGGCCAAGCTGGCGCACCTGAAGCGCCAGAGCGCAAACGGCGTGCGGCTGTACTGAGACGTAAAACGGCCGCGCGGGCCGTGTCGGCATGACACGACCGGCGCGGCCGTTGTGCTGCTATCGCCCGTCGATCAGCGGCGGCGCTGGCGCGCAGCCGACGGCGTAAAGGTGCCGCGGGTTTCGAGATGGCGGAACACGATGCGTCCCTTGGTCAGGTCATACGGCGACATCTCCAGCGTGACGCGGTCGCCGGCGATGATGCGGATGTGGTTCTTCTTCATCCGGCCGGAGGTATAGGCGACCAACCGGTGGCCGTTCTCGAGGTCCACGCGGAAACGCATCTCCGGCAGCACTTCGGTGACCTTGCCATTCATTTCGATCAGATCTTCTTTCATGGTTTTCCTTTCATCGTGATCCCGCCCTGCGCGGGCAAGCGCCCGGGATGACCGCATGGTCATCGCAGCGTCATCCTCGGGACGCTGGTCACGCATTGCCTGCTGGGGTCGGGAAAAAGCGCGCCAGCCTGGATCGTGGCGCCGTGAATGGGGATGGGACCGATATGGGGACGTTGCTGCGAAAAAAAAAGGGGGCGCGATTCCCATGGCGCCGTTGCGACGCCATGCGTACAATGCACATCAGAACCCCACATCTACAATGCGCATGAGGACCTACCATGAAGCTTGCACATTCATCATCTCCAGAGAAGGTTCCGAGCAAGAAGGCGACCAATATCAGTTTGTCCATGGACGTCTACCTGGATGCCAAAAATTTCGGCATCAATATTTCCCAGCTGTGTGAACAGACACTTCGCGAAGAAATACAGAGGCGCAAGGAGCAGCAGTGGAATGAGCAGCATGCCAGCTTCCTCGCCGCCTATAACAGCCTCGTTGAAACCGAAGGCGTGGCATTGCAGGAATGGCGTGCATTCTGATGGCACGATTCGATATCTACGACAATCCGGGCAGGAACCAGGCGAACATTCCTTATCTGATCGAAGTGCAGAGCAATGTGATCAGCGGACTGGCGACGAGGATTGTCATACCGCTGCGGCAGCTGGCCGGCTTTGCGAAACTTACCCTCCCCTCCGACCTGTTCCCGCTGATCGCCATCGACGGGAAAGAGTATTTGCTCGATACGCCACAGCTGGGTGCGATCCCGTCGAATGAACTCAAGGTCAGGGTCGGTTCCGCCCAGGACTATCGATTCGAGATCCAGGCCGCGCTGGACAGGGTGTTCGGCTCGTACTGACAACTGCCGGACAGGAAGCCGAAGCGCGCAATAAAGAGTGATAAATTGCAAGAACCCGTCGTGATAAGCTCGGGATGTTGAACTGTTCGAACAATAGCGACCAGCATCGATTTATTAACTCGAGAGAAGACAATGCGACGACTGCTGCCCCTCTTGCTCGCTGCCGTTTCCCAATGCGTCAGCGCAAACTCGCCTACCGTGACCCTGCACACGGACTTTACCGGGCGCACCAACTGCCTCGATATCGTCAACGCGGGTAACCACGATCAGTTGCGCATGACTCGCTGCGGTGCCTATACGGGCCAGATGTGGACACTCGTGCCGGATGCGGGGAACAGCTTCGTGCGTCTGCAAACGCGCTTTACCGGCGCGGACATGTGCCTGGACGTGATCAACGACGGCAACAACGACCAGGTGCACATGGCGTCCTGCGCCAACGTCACGGGCCAGCAGTGGCACCTGGATCAGACAGGCCCCGGCCTGGGCGTGCGTTTGTGGAACCAGTTCACGGGCCAGGGCAAATGCCTGGACATCGTCAACGATGGCAGCGGACGCGTGCAGCTTGCGTCATGCGGCAATTATTCGGGCCAGTATTGGAGCAGGCGCGCTGGTCGGCGCAGTTGAGCGCAGCGCAGGGTTTAATGACCAGACAAGCGCCTCCAGCTTGCCAGCTTTTGCTCGAACGTCAGCGCCATATGCGCCGGCGAACTCGACGGCAACACGACAGTGCGATACCCCTGCTCCGCGAACTGCGGCGCAAACTTGCCCGACGTCTGCCCATTGAACCCGACCGTCTCCAGTTCGGGACACAACCGGTGCAGCCGCTCGAAATCATTCGCGGCCGGATTGCGGATCGCCGAATCGAGACTGCCTTCGCGCTCGCACGCGGCCAGCACGTCCCACAGGCCGAAGCGATGCGCGAGGAGGCGCGGCAGGCGGTCGGCGTAAGGCAGTGAATAGAGGTCTTCGCCGACCAGGGCGCCGACCAGCTTCCAGAACTGGTTGCGCGGATGCGCATAGTACTGCTGGGCAGCGAGCGATGCGGCGCCCGGGAAGCTGCCCAGGATGAGGATGCGCGTGTCCGGGGCGATGACGGGGGCGAGGCCGGTGAGCGGGGAGGAATCGGTCATGGCGCGATTCTAGCCCGCGCCAGAAAAAAGCGGCGATACGCTCTCACGTACCGCCGCAAAGGGCATTACCGGAATCACGGTAAGGCCAGGGACAGAAAGTCCTTCAGTTGCGCGCCTGCGCCATGTCGTCGACCTTCGCGTCGATCTTCGCCACGGCCGGCGCCGCATCCCAGCCGCCACCGAGCGCGCGGATCAGCGCCACGGTGGTGACGGCACGGTCGCCACGCAGCTGCACGGCGTTGCGCTCGACGATCGCCAGGTTGCGCTGGGCGTCCAGCAGTTCGAGGTAGCTGCCGCGACCCGCGTCATACAGCTTCTGCGCCAGGTCGGTCGAGCGGCGCGCGGAGATCACCGCCGCCTCGAGCTCGGCGCTCTGCCCCGCCAGGATGCGCAGGCCGGCCAGGTTGTCCTCGACTTCGGCGAACGCGGTCAGCACGCTCTGGCGGTAGGAGCCGACGGCTTCTTCCAGCGCGGCCTCGCTGCGCACGACGTTGTTGCGGTTGCGGCCACCGTCGATCAGCGGCATCGACAGCGCCGCGCCCAGCAGCCAGGAACGGCTGCTCCACTTGAACACGTCGGCGAAGCTGGTACCGACGCCACCACCGTCGGCGCTCAGGGTCAGCGCCGGGAACATCGCCGAACGCGCGACGCCGATGCGGGCGTTGGCCGCTTCCATCGTGC
>JBJMVU010000216.1:0-5434 GCA_045810485.1 Massilia sp.
AGGAGCGCATCGCCAGGGTCGACGGCGCGCTCGATGCCCTGGTCGCATCAAATGATCCGCGCCGCTACGATGCGCTCGACAGCCTGCTCGATTTCGTCGAGTCGAGCGAAGGCATGTACGATGCCGACCGCCTCGCCTTCCGCGAACTGATGCAGTCGCTGCAGGACCGGATCGCCAGGGATTCGTCGCTGCCGGCGATCAAGCTGCACAAGCGGATCTCGGAAGACGTCGACGCGCTGGCCGAGATCGAGCGCAATTACGAGAAGGAGATCCGCGCCGTCTTCGGGCGCTTCGAAACGCGCTCCATCACGCTCAATCGCGAGAAGTGGGACAGCTACGTCGCCTACCTGAAGACGGTCTACCAGCGCGACCGCATCCTCAAGGATTACGGCGTCGTGCTGCCCTACCCCGCCAAGCCGGAACCGCCCAGCCAGGACAACAACCCGACCGCGCAAAAAGACGAGGACGAGATCTTCGGCAAGGGCCTGCCGAAGAAGACGATCGTGCTGACGTTCGACGACGGTCCGCACCGCCGCTACAGCGAGGAGATCGCCGCGATCCTCAAGCAGTACGATGCGCCGGCCGTGTTCTTCAGCGTCGGCCGCAACCTCGGCACGCTCGATGCGCACGGCGCCGCGCGGCTCAACGCGGGTGCGGAAGTCAGCCGCAAGCTGAAGGCAGCCGGTTACGTGCTGGCCAACCACAGCTTCTCGCATGCGCAACTGTCGAAGGAGAGCGGCGACAGCCTGAAGGCCGAGATCCTCGATACGGACACGCTGCTGAAGGCCGTCGATCCGCAACGCTCCGCGCTGTTCCGCTTTCCGTACGGCGCGCGCAACAAGGAGGGCATGCACCTGCTGGCCGATGCGCACCTGAAGTCCGTCATGTGGAACATCGATTCGCTGGATTGGGCCGATCCGGTGCCCTCGTCCATCGCCGACCGTGTGCTGCGCGCCGTCGACAAGGAAGGCCGCGGCATCATCCTGTTCCACGACATCCACGAGCGCACCGTGAAGGCGCTGCCGGCGATCCTCGACCGGCTCGTCGCCGAGGGCTACCAGTTCGCCGGCTGGGACGGCGCCACGTTCCGCGTGAGCGCCGGTGCGAACGCCGCGCCGGCGCCCGTCGCGCGCGCGGCCGCGACGGGGTATGCGAGTTCGTGGGCGATCGTCGTCGGCGTCGACGGTTATCCGAAATGGCCGCACCTGCAGTACGCCGTGCGCGATGCGGAGGGCGTCGGGCAGGCGCTCGTGCAGAAGTTCGGCTTCGCATCCGACCACGTGATCACGCTGAAGAACGAACAGGCCACGCGGCGCGGCATCCTCGCGGCATTCCATGATGTCGTCGATCATGGTGGCAAAAGCGGCCTGCAGCCCAACGACCGCGTGTTCGTGTTCTTCGCGGGCCACGGCGCCACGCGCAAGCTGAGTTCCGGCCGCGATCTCGGCTACATCGTCCCGTACGATGCCGATCCGGACAACCTCGCCAGCGACGCGATCCCGATGACGGAAATCCAGAACATCGCCGAGAGCCTGCCCGCGAAGCACGTGCTGTTCGTGATGGACGCCTGCTACAGCGGCCTCGGACTCACGCGCGGCGGCGCCAACGCGGCCTTTTTGCGCGATAACGCCAAGCGCCTCGGCCGCCAGATGCTGACGGCGGGCGGCACGGACCAGATGGTGTCCGACGGCGGCCCGAACGGCCATTCCGTGTTCACGTGGACGCTGCTGCAGGGCCTCGGCGGCAAGGCCGACCTGAATGGCGATGGCCTGATCACCGCGACGGAGCTGGCGGCGTACGTGGCGCCGGCGGTGGCCAGCGTGTCGCAACAGACGCCCGCCTTCGGCAGCCTGCCCGGTTCCGAAGGCGGCGACTTCGTGTTCGAACTGCCCGAGGAAAGCGAATTCCTGAATACGAACACGGCGCAGCTGTCGAACGACGCCATCGCCCTCAACACGAAGCTGGAAGCGAAGGCGTCGGCCCCGACCGCGCCCGTCGTCGTCAAGGACCTGCAGGGCGGCGAGCAGACGATCAAGGCGCCTGTTGCGGTGCCGGTCTCGAGCCGCCAGCAGGCGCAACGCGCCAACGACCACGGGCTGCAGCTGTACAAGGAAAAGCAGTACGCGCAGGCGGAGGCGCAGTTCACGGAAGCGCTGAAGCTGCGCCCGAATTTCGCGCTGGCGGCGAACAATCTCGGCTTCGTGTTCTACAAGCAGGACAAGTTCGCGGAAGCGGCGCGCTGGTTCGAGAACGCGATCAGGATGGACCCGTCGCGCGCGATCGCGTACATGAACCTGGGCGATGCGTATGCGCGCGCGGGGGATGGCGACAAGGCGAAGACGGCGTACAAGACGTATCTCGAGCTGGCGCCGGGCGGGTCGGGGGTGGGGTATGCGAAGGGGCAGATCGAGAAACTGTAAACCTTATCCGTCGTCCCCGCGCAGGCGGGGACCCAAGTTTAGGCAGCGTGACGGCACACTTGGATTCCCGCCTGCGCGGGAATGACGTTTTAAGGTTGCGGGCCGGCCTCATACGCTCCCAACCGCCGCTGCTCATCCTCGCTGAACATGCGATCGCGCAGCGCCGCCACGGCCGCCTCGTCGTGCAGGCTGCGGCGTTCGGCCAGATACGCATCGATCCGCCGCTTCCACGCCGCCTCGTCGCGATCCACATCCGCCAAACGCTGCGCCGCATCCGCGCCGAAGGCCTCGGCGCGGATACGAAAAACATCGTCTTCGCCGGCTCCACTTGCACGCAGCCGCGCCGCCTCCTCCTGCACGCGCACGATCTTCAAGGGCGCCTCGCGCGCCGCGCGCATATCCGCCGGCAGGCCCGCGTCCAGCGCCGCCAGGCGCGCCTGCTTCTGCTGCGCGCTCAAGGTGCCGTCCTCGCGGATTTCCATGCGCGCCAGCGCATCGGTATTGGCGGCGTCCTCGCGGCCGAAGATCGCGGCCATCTCGCGCGGGCTGAAATACTGCGCGCGCAAGCCGCGCAATGCGGCCAGTCGCCGCTTCAGGGCCGCGGCGTCCGGGCCGGCCAGCCGGCGGTCGGTCTCCAGCCTCGCCAGCGCCTGCCGGTACGTGATGTAGCGCGCCAGCACCCGCTTGGCTGCCGCGGCGGCGGCCGGGCGCAAGGTCCGGTCCAGTTCACGCTCGATCTCCGCCCGCACCGCATCGGGCGATTTCTCGCCCACGGTGCTCAGGTAGTAGTCGAACAACTCGATCAACCGGGCGTCCGCGACGACGCTGTCGTCCGGCGCCACGCGCACGGCGCCGTCCGGCCGCGTGCCTTGCAGCGACGGCGCGAACGGCTTCGCGGCCGGTGCGACAGGAACGGTGAGAAGCCCGGTCTGCGCCGCCGGGGCGGGCCGCCCGGCCAGCACGGCCAGCCACAACGTGCCGGCCGCGCCCAGCGCAACGACGATGGTCGGATTGCGATTCACAGCCCCATCTCGCGCAGGCGGTTCGCGTGCTGGCGGTACAGCGTGACGGGATTGGTCTCGAACAGGTTGACGAGGCCCGCGACCTGGTTCACTTCGTCCAGGTGGTTCATCGCGTAGTCGTCGCGGATCACGCGGCCCAGGTGGCTGGAGCAGCTGCCGACGAGGCCATCGTTCTTCTCCCCGCGGAAGGCCAGCGACACGAGGCTGAGCGGCGCGTCGATCGGGTCGAGCAGGTTCGTGAACGGCTGCGCGCCGCTCCACGAAAAGTAATACACGCCGCGCGCCTGGTAGGCGCCCTCGCCGCACGCGGTCGCCGGCACGCCTTCCGGATGCGCGGCGTTGAATGTCGCGGCGCCGGCGGTGGTCAGCGAATCCAGCGCCGCCGTCGACATCTGCGGGTTGCTGTCGCCGGACAGGAAGGCGATGGTGCCGGCCAGGCCGTTGACGATGGAACCCAGCACGGCCTCCGGGAAGGTGCCCGGCGCGACGGTGCCCCGGAGGACGTCCGCCACAGCCGAGCCTTTGTTGACGCCGCCGACGCTCGTCACGGAAGCGACGAGGTTCGGCGCCACCGACGCGACGTAGCGAATGGTCGGGCCGCCGTGGCTGTGGCCGATCAGGTTGACTTTCCGGGCGCCGGTCGCGGCCAGCACCTGTTTGACGTAGGTGAGCAGCTGTTCGCCGCGCACTTCCGTGCTGTTGGCGGCGCTCACCTGGGCGACGTAGACCTGGGCGCCGTCGCGGCGCAGGGCGTCCGTGACGCCGAACCAGTAATCGTAGGGGCCGATGCTGTCCCAGCCGAGCAGGCCGTGCACGAGCACGATCGGGTAGCGGGTCTGGGTGTAGCCGGTGGCGGAAGCGGACAGCGGCAGGAACGACAGGGCGCACAAGAGCGCGGCGAGCCAGCGGGCGAAACGTTTCATCGATTGGTCTCCTTTGTGAATTGTCGTACGGCTGAGCCAGAGTACGTACAAGCGGAGAACGCAACAAGGCATGGACGGCCGCGCAACGCGTCGTGGCTTGCCGAATCAGGCGAATGTCCCAATAATCCATGCATCGTTAGGGAGAAAACCACACATGGACATGAAACGCATCAACGCGGGCAAATTGCGCGCGATCGGTTACGACGCGCGCGAGCGCATCCTGCGCGTGGAATTCGACGACGGCGGCGCGATCGACTACGCGGGCGTCGGCAGCGAGGTATGGCGGCGCTTCTCGACGTCGGGCGCGGCCTGGAGCTTTTATCGCGACAACATCGAGGAGGAGTTCGCGGGCAAGCGCGGGCGCGCCAATGTGGACAGCAAACGGGCGGAACTGGACGCGCTGTTCGGCGGCGCCGAGGCACCGAAGAAGCCGAATCCGCTCGACGACTTGTTCAAGGAGTGACGTAGGGTGGGCACGCCGTGCCCACGCGGACGCCAACATATGGCAAACGTCACGCGTGGGCTCAGGGAGCCCACCCTACAGCATATGACGGACGCAAATAAAAAAACGCCGCCCCGGTTTCCCGGCGCGGCGTCAACTCTGCTGTGATCAGTGTAACCGATCACGCGCCCGAATGGTCAGGCAGATTCTTTCAATTGGTCAAGAATGGCCGGGTTTTCCAGGGTCGAGATGTCCTGGGTGATGGTCTCGCCCTTGGCCAGCACGCGCAGCAGGCGGCGCATGATCTTGCCGGAGCGGGTCTTCGGCAGGTTGTCGCCGAAGCGGATCTCTTTCGGCTTGGCGATCGGACCGATCTCCTTGCCGACCCAGTTGCGCAGCTCGGCGGCCAGCTTCTTCGCTTCCTCGCCGGTCGGACGCGCCTGTTTCAGCACGACGAACGCGCAGATCGCCTCGCCCGTCGTCTCGTCCGGCTTGCCGACGACCGCCGCTTCCGCCACGATCGGGTGCGCCACGAGCGCGGACTCGATCTCCATCGTGCCCATGCGGTGGCCCGAGACGTTCAGCACGTCGTCGATGCGGCCGGTGATCGTGAAGTAGCCGGTCTTC
>JBJMVU010000217.1:0-20253 GCA_045810485.1 Massilia sp.
TGACCCTTGTTCACGTAGTCCAGGAAGTTGGCAACGGTCTTCGGCGCCTTGTCGGCGTCCAGTTCGACCTTGATGTTGCCCTTGTTGGTGGTCATGAGTACGGTGGTCATGTTTTTATCCTATCGTTGTTCGTTCGAAGAAACCGTCGCGAGCGGCGGCAGGTTTGGTTGAGAAGCGCAGCTGTACGATAGTACAGTGAGCATCGCAGGGCTAGGCGCCCCCACCGAACCTGCAACGCGCAGCAGGTTTCCCAATATTGAGTTGCGAGTTCGTTATTTTACTAGCTTATCACCCTTGAGGAGGGTGGCAGACTGGATCGTGACGGGGGTGATGGGGACATTCTCGAGGCCGCGGATGTCGTCCACGACGACGGCCTTGATCTTGTCGACGACGTCCTGGCCCTTCACGACCTTGCCGAACACCGTGTAGCCCGAGCCCTGCATGTTCGGATAATCGAGGCCGGGATTGTCGACCACGTTGATGAAGAATTGCGAAGTGGCCGAATCCGGATTCGATTCGCGCGCCATGGCGAGGGAATACTTTTCGTTCGACAGGCCGTTGTTGGACTCGTTCTTGATCGGTTTGTTCGTCTTGCGGCCATGGAACTGGGCATCCATGCCGCCGCCCTGGATCATGAAGCCGTCGATCACGCGGTGGAAGATCGTGCCCTTGTAAAAGCCGGATTTTACATACTTGAGAAAATTGTCCACCGTGATGGGTGCTTTTTCCTGGTTCAGTTCCAGCACGATCTCGCCCATCGACGTTTTCAGCGAGACCTGCGGGTCGGCGGCGAATGCAGCGGTGGACAGCGTCAGCGCGGCCAAACCCGCGGAAAAGCGGGCGGCAAGGCGAAGACCAGGCGATTTCAGGACGTGCATCGTAGCTTCCTCTCGGTGGATATAGCGCAAAGTGATGTCAAGGGTTTTGCAGAAAAATAAACCTATGGCATATGCGGCCAGTCGGGATTTTATCAATGCTATACTTTGCGACGGACTGCCGATTCTATCAAAAAGAACAAGGTTCCCAAGATTCGCGGTCCTGACACTCCCGACGCGCCCGCCACGTCCCGGCACTGCCGCAAGGCTGCGTTTCGAGCGTCATGCTCCAACCTTCTAGCAAACATCCGATGAGCCAACTCAAGATCTACAACACGCTCGCGCGTGACAAGCAGGTATTCGTTCCCCTCCAGCCCGGCAAGGTCAACATGTACGTGTGCGGGATGACGGTTTACGATTACTGCCACGTCGGTCATGGCCGGATGATGATGGCGTTCGACGTCATCTACCGCTGGCTCAAGGCATCGGGCTACGAGGTCAAATACGTCCGCAACATCACGGATATCGACGACAAGATCATCAGGCGCGCCGTCGAAAACAATGAAACCATGACGTCGCTCACGACCCGCTTCATCAAGGCGATGGACGAGGATACGTCCGCGCTGGGCATCCTGCCGCCCGATTTCGCCCCGAAAGCGACCGAATACGTGCCGCACATGCTGTCGATTATCGAAAAGCTGGAAACGAAGGAACTCGCCTACAAGGGCGAAGACGGCGACGTGAACTATGCCGTGCGTAATTTTCCGGGCTACGGCAAGCTGTCCGGCAAGTCGCTGGACGACCTGCGCGCCGGCGAGCGCGTGGACGTGAACACGGGCAAGCGCGATCCGCTCGACTTCGTGCTGTGGAAGGCCGCCAAGGAGTCCGAGCCCGACGAAGCCAAATGGGATTCGAAATGGGGCAAGGGCCGTCCGGGCTGGCACATCGAGTGCTCGGCCATGTCGTGCGCCATGCTGGGCGAACACTTCGACATCCATGGCGGCGGCGCCGACCTGCAGTTCCCGCACCACGAGAACGAGATCGCCCAGTCGGAAGGCGCGTTCGGCCCGCCGATGGCGAACTACTGGATCCACAACGGCTTCGTGCGCGTCGACAACGAGAAGATGTCTAAGTCGCTGGGCAATTTCTTCACGATCCGCGACGTCCTCAAGAAATATGATGCCGAGGTCATCCGCTTCTTCATCCTGCGCGCCCACTACCGCAGCCCGCTGAATTACTCGGACGTCCATATCGACGATGCGAAAGGCGCGCTCACGCGCCTGTACACGGCGCTGTCCGAGGTGGACGTCGGCGGCGAGCCGGTGAGCGTCGACTGGGACGAAGCCCACGCGCAGCGCTTCCGCGCCGCGATGGACGACGATTTCAATACGCCGCTGGCGGTGGCCGAGCTGTTCGACCTGGCGTCGGACGTCAACAAGAGCAAATCCGTCGCGGCCGCGCGCCAGCTGAAGGCGCTGGCCGCCGTGCTGGGCCTGCTCGAACGCAGCCCGCAGGCGTTCCTGCGGGCCGGCACGCCGGGCGAAGGCGGCCTGGACGAAGCCGCGATCGTCGATGCGATCGCACGCCGCGCCGCCGCCAAGAAGGCGCGCAACTTCGCCGAGGCCGACGCGATCCGCGCCGAGCTGACCGCGGGCGGCGTCGTGCTCGAAGACAAGCCGGACGGCAGCACCAACTGGCGCCGTGCCTGACGCCAGCGCGCCCGGACCCATCACGAGCATGGCACTTTCCAAGGACCTCACGGGCGCCGACCCGGCGCTGCCGGACGTTCAGCCTTCCGTCCCACCGTACTGGGCGGAGGCGAAGGCCGAGCTCATGCGTCGGGATCGCATCATGAACAAGCTGATCCCGCAATTCGGCGACATGCACCTGCGCGGCCATCCCGACCCGTTTACGACCTTGGCCCGGTCCATCGTCGGCCAGCAGGTGACGGTCAAAGCGGCCGAGGCCGCCTGGACGAAGCTGCGCGCCCTGTGCCCGAAGATGACGCCGTCCCAGGTGCTCAAGGTCGGGGCAGAGGAGTTGTCCGCCTGCGGGCTGTCGAAGCGCAAGACGGAATACATCCTCGACCTGGCCGATCACTTCAAGGCGAAGCGCGTCCATGCCGACCAATGGTCGCAGATGGATGACGAGGCCGTGATCGCCGAGCTCGTCCAGATCCGCGGCATCACGCGCTGGACAGCCGAGATGTTTTTGATATTTAATCTGCTCAGACCGAACGTCCTTCCCCTGGACGATCCCGGCCTGATCCAGGGCATCAGCCAGAATTATTTCTCCGGCGAGCCGGTCTCGCGCAGCGATGCGCGCGAGGTCGCGGCAAACTGGGGACCCTGGCGGACAGTTGCCACATGGTATTTATGGCGTAGCCTGGATCCGGTTCCGGTATAGAATAGCGCCCTTGCCGCCGCGCGGATGATCTTCCGCGGCCACGAACACACCCGGAGGTACAATGAGTAAAACAACTTTCCTCAGTTTCGAGCAACCGATTGCCGAGCTCGATTCCAAGATCGAAGAGCTGCGCTTCGTGCAGGATGATTCCGCCGTCGACATCTCGGAAGAAATCGATCGCCTGGCCAAGAAGAGCCAGCAACTGACGAAAGACATCTATGCCAAGCTGACCCCCTGGCAGGTTTCCCAGATCGCCCGCCATCCGCAGCGTCCGTACACGATGGACTATGTGAACGCGATCTTCACCGATTTCCATGAACTGCACGGCGACCGTACCTTCGCCGACGACCAGTCGATCATCGGCGGCCTGGCGCGCTTCAACGGCCAGTCGTGCATGGTCATCGGCCACCAGAAGGGCCGCGACACGAAGGAGCGCGCGATGCGCAACTTCGGCATGCCGAAGCCGGAAGGCTATCGCAAGGCGATGCGCCTGATGAAGGTGGCGGAGAAATTCAACCTGCCGATCTTCACGTTCGTCGACACGCCCGGCGCCTTCCCCGGCATCGACGCGGAAGAGCGCGGCCAGTCGGAAGCCATCGGCCACAACCTGTATGTGATGGCCGAGCTGAAAGTGCCGCTGATCGCCACGATCATCGGCGAAGGCGGCTCGGGCGGCGCGCTGGCGATCGCCGTCGGCGACGCCGTGCTGATGCTGCAGTACGCGACGTATTCCGTGATCTCGCCGGAAGGCTGCGCGTCGATCCTGTGGAAGACGTCGGAGCGCGCGGCGGAAGCGGCCGACGCCCTCGGCCTGACGGCGCACCGCCTGAAGGCGATGGGCCTGATCGACAAGATCATCAACGAACCGCTGGGCGGCGCCCACCGCGATCCGGCCCAGATGGCCCAGATGCTGAAGCGCGCGCTGGCCGATTCGCTGCGCCAGTTCCAGGGCATGAAGACCCGCGACCTGCTCGATGCCCGTCACGCCAAGCTGATGGCCTACGGCAAGTTCAAGGAAACGACGCCGCGCGAAGAGTGAGCCGTCGTACGCAGGGCACGGCCGCGATTTCGGCCGCGATTGCCGCCAGGTTCGCGCAGGCCGTCGAGGCCCTGCGCGCGGACTACCTTCCCGATGCCATGCCGCCCGTCGCGGTCGCCCTCAGCGGCGGCCTCGATTCGATGGTGCTGCTGCAGCTCGCGCACGCGCAGGGACTGCAGCCGTACGCCTTCCACGTCCACCACGGCCTGAGCCCCAACGCCGACGCCTGGCGCGACCATTGTGCGGCCGCAGCAGCCGCACTGGGCGTGCCGTTCGACTGGCGCGCCGTCGTCGTATCGAAAGGGAAGAGCGGCATCGAGGCCGCCGCGCGCAAGCAGCGCTACGCGGCGCTGGGCGACATGTGCCGCGCCCACGGCGCCGGCGTGCTGCTGACGGCCCACCATCTCGACGACCAGGTCGAGACTGTGCTGCTGCAATTGCTGCGCGGTTCCGGTCCGGCCGGCCTGTCCGGCATGGACCCCGCCAACCGCGCCCCCGGCCTGCTGGGCGACGAACGCCTGGCGATGGCGCGCCCGCTGCTGGGCGCCGCGCGCGCGGATCTCGAAGATGTCGCGCGCGAGCAGGGCATCGCGTGGGTCGAAGACGAATCCAATACCGATCCGCGCTACGCCCGCAACGCGCTGCGCCACCAGGTGATGCCGGCGCTGGCTGCCGCGTTTCCGGGCTACCAGCAACGCATCGCGCGCAGCAGCGCGCACACGCGCGCGGCCCAGCGCCTGCTGGACGAGCTGGGCGAGCAGGACCTGCAGGCCTGCCTGGCCGGCGCGGCGCTCGACCTGGTCCGCGTCAGGTGCCTCAGCCGCGACCGCATCGACAACCTGCTGCGCCACTGGTTTGCGGTGCAAAGCCTCGCGATGCCGTCAACGGCGTGGCTGGCGCAGATGGTGGCGCAGATCCTGTCCGCGCGCGAGGATGCGCAACTGCTCGTCGAGCATCCGGACGTCGACGTGCGCCGCCACCGCGACCAGTTGCACCTCGTGCCGCGCCTGCCGGAACTTGCGGGCATGCGCGATCCAGAGGATGCCGGCATCATCGAGAAGCACGCCCAGGCGTTCCGCTGGAACGGTGAAGCATCGATCGCGTTCCAGGACTACGGCGGCGTGCTGCATTTCGAAACGGCCGAGCGCGGGTTCGATCCGGCCTGGCTGCGGGAGCAGGGGCTCGAGATCGATTTCCGCAAGGGCGGCGAACGGCTGCGCCTCGCGCCCAACCGTCCCACGCGCAGCCTCAAGATGCACTACCAGGCAAGCGGCATCCCGGCCTGGGAACGGGGGCGCCTGCCCATCGTCAACGCGGGCTTCGACCTGCTGTTCGCGGCCGGGCTCGGCATGGATTGCCGACATGTGACCGAGGGGCCGGGACGCATCGCGCTGCGTTGGGAAAGTGCTACGGCAACCATCCCGGGTTAATGCACTTTCCGTATTACCATATTCCTATTTGGTATAGCTTTCGCACCCTGACGGCTTGTGATTCCGCGCCGCAGCATGTAGAGTAAAAGGCTCATTTGATTTTTTACAAGCGGAAATCCCTTCAGTCATGGCCTTAATAGTCCACAAATACGGCGGTACGTCGATGGGTTCGACGGAACGCATTAAAAACGTCGCGGCCCGCGTCGCCAAATGGCACGACGCCGGTCATCAAGTCGTTGTCGTCCCCTCGGCAATGTCCGGTGAAACCAACCGTCTGATCGGCCTGGCAAAAGAGATTATGTCGCAGCCGGACCCGCGTGAACTGGACATGATTGCATCGACCGGCGAACAGGTGTCGGTCGGCCTGCTGGCCATGGCACTGCTGGCGCGCGGCAAGGATGCCGTGTCGTACACGGGCTGGCAGGTGGGCATCAAGACCGACTCGGCCTTCACCAAGGCCCGCATCCAGTCGATCGACGACAGCCGCGTGCGCGCCGACCTGGAAGCTGGCCGGATCGTCATCATCACCGGTTTCCAGGGCATGGATGAGGACGGTAATATCTCCACGCTGGGCCGTGGCGGTTCGGACACCTCCGCCGTCGCGATCGCGGCCGCGCTGAAGGCCGACGAATGCCTGATCTACACGGACGTCGACGGCGTCTACACGACCGACCCGCGCGTGGTGAGCGAAGCGCGCCGCCTGTCCAAGATCACGTTCGAGGAAATGCTGGAGCTGGCGTCGCTGGGCTCGAAAGTCCTGCAGACCCGCTCCGTGGAATTTGCCGGCAACTACCGCGTGCCGACGCGCGTGCTGTCGTCGCTGACCGACCCCCTGATGTCGCTCGAAGAAGAAGCCAACTCGGGTACCCTGATTTCGTTTGAGGAAGAAAGCAACATGGAACAAGCCGTCATCTCGGGCATCGCCTTCCACCGCGATGAAGCCAAAATCACCGTCCTGGGCGTGCCCGACAAGCCGGGCGTCGCCTTCCACATCCTCGGGCCGATCTCGGAGGCCAATATCGAGGTCGACATGATCATACAGAACCAGTCGGTCGACGGTAAGACCGACTTCACGTTCACCGTGTCGCGCAACGATTACCAGCGCGCCATGGGCGTCCTGGAAGGCATCAAGGCCGAGATCGGCGCCGCCAAGGTCCTGGGCGATGCCAAGGTCTCGAAGGTGTCGGCCGTGGGCGTGGGCATGCGCAGCCACGTGGGCGTCGCGTCGCAGATGTTCCGTACGCTGTCGGAAGAGGGCATCAACATCATGATGATCTCGACCTCGGAAATCAAGATTTCGGTCCTGATCGACGAGAAGTACATGGAGCTGGCCGTACGCGCCCTGCACAAGGCGTTTAACCTCGAGCAAGCTTAACTTTTTTCAAAAAAATGGCCGTGCTTCCTTGACCAAAAAGGGTGTGGCCATTAATATGCGTGCACTCAGCGCTGACGCATAAACGTTGAAGCTGACTGGAGGCGTGGCCGAGTGGCCGAAGGCACTTCCCTGCTAAGGAAGCATACGGGCTTAAACCTGTATCGTGGGTTCGAATCCCACCGCCTCCGCCAAGATGCGAAAAGAAAGCCGTCGAAAGACGGCTTTTTTTTCGTCTGTCTTATAGGGGAAAACGGCGAAAACGTTGTCCAGTGAGCTCCTCCGGAAACCTCCTCAATCCAGATCAAGCGCGGGGGTAAAAGCGGGGGTAGGATTGAGCCACTATGCCGCTCAACCTGAACAAGCTGTCCGCACTGGCAGTCAACAAATTAAGCAAGCCGGGCTATTACGGCGACGGTGGCGGCTTATGGTTGCAGGTCGCGAAGTCGGGCTCGAAGAGCTGGATTTTCCGCTTCAAAATGGCCGGGAAGCAGCGCGAAATGGGGCTGGGTGGCTTACGTACTGTTGACCTGGCTACGGCGCGTACGCTGGCTCGCGAGTGCCGCGCGAAACTTCTCGACGGCAAAGACCCGATCGGAGCCCGAAATGCAGTGCGTTTAGCGGATGCGCTGCAGCGGGCCCGTTCGATGTCCTTCGATCAGTGTTCGGCCGCTTACATCAGTGCCCACAAGGGCAGTTGGAAAAACGCGAAGCATGCCGAGCAGTGGAAGAACACGCTCGCGACCTATGCTTCGCCCATCATCGGCGCGCTGCCTGTAGCCGACGTTGATACAGATCTTGTCGTCAAGGTGCTCAGCCCGATCTGGGGAACCAAAACGGAAACTGCGACGCGTGTACGCGGCCGGATCGAAAGCGTCCTCGATTGGGCGACCGTAAGCCGTTTCCGCCAAGGCGACAACCCAGCCCGCTGGCGCGGACATCTGGAAAATCTGCTCGCTAATCCCAACAGAATTGCTCCGGTCCGAAACCATCCGGCTTTGCCATGGCGCGAGGTTCCGGCATTCATGGTGCTGCTCGCGCAGTCTCGGGGCGTCGCGGCACGGGCCGCCGAATTCGCGATCCTTACGGCCGCGCGTTCCGGCGAGGTGCGCGGTGCTACATGGGGCGAAGTGGATCTTGAAGCGAAGCTGTGGACCGTTCCTGCGGAGCGAATGAAAGCGGGGAAGGAACACAGGGTTCCACTGTCGACCGCAGCAGTGGCCCTGCTGGTCGCGCTGCCGCACCGGAAGGGTTTGATCTTTCACGGTCGATATGAAAGTGCGGCGCTGTCAGACATGAGCCTGACAGCGGTCCTCCGCCGCATGGGCCGTGGCGACATCACGATCCATGGGTTTCGCTCGTCGTTCCGCGACTGGTGCGCAGAGGCGGTTGGAAATTCGTTCTCACGGGAGGTGTGCGAGCACGCACTGGCGCACAGCTTGCCGGACAGGGTCGAGGCAGCTTATCGCCGTGGCGACTTGCTAGAGAAGCGTTTGGTGCTTATGCAAGCTTGGGCTGACTACTGCGGGGTACGAGAGCTCGGGACGGCTTAGCGCCCCAAACGGTAATGTTGAATTCGAGGTAGGAGTTCATTTTGGCTCTGGTGCAAACCTGCGGCTCCGATAGAATGACGACCTTTGCCCAGCATGTGTAACGGTCCGAGCAAGAGCCACCTGTTCAAGGGGCGACACTTCGAACAAGAGATCATCGTCCTGTGCGTACGCTGGTACCTGCGCTACAAGCTCTCCTACCGCGATCTGGTTGAGATGATGGCCGAGCGGGGACTGTCTGTCGCTCACACGACAATCTTGCGCTGGGTTCAGCGGTACGCGCCAGAGTTCGATAAACGCTGGAGACGTTTTTCAGCTCAGGCAGGCACGTCTTGGCGCGTGGACGAGACCTACGTCAGGATCCGCGGCCGATGGGCTTACCTCTACCGGGCTGTCGACGCGGCAGGCAAGACCGTCGACTTCCGGCTCAGCCGGCGACGCAACGTCGCCTCGGCCAAGGCATTCTTTCGCAAAGCGGTACGTTCTCAAGGGCGGTCGCCCGACACCATCACGCTGGACGGTTATGCGGCTTCACCGGGCCGTTCGTGAACTTCAACAGCAAGGCAGACTTGCCGACCTGACGAAGCTTCGCTCGTCAAAATACCTGAACAATCTAATCGAGCAGGACCACCGCAATATAAAGTCCAGGCTGGGCGCCATGCTTGGCCTGAAAAGCTTTGCTTCCGCCGCCGTCACAATTCGTGGCGTCGAGCTCATGCATCGTATCCGCAAGGGCAGTTCGACTTGTCGGCTCTGGCGACTCGAGGGCAAACTCCGTCCGAGATTTGGGCAGTTGTCCTGGCTGCCTGAGCTGACGGGACGTCCAGCCAAGTCAGCTCGTCCCAAATCCATAATTTGCACCAGAGCCCGCGAAACTTATGTGCGGAGGGGAGCGCATCACGCGTGAAACGGAAGGCTACTACCTGACGCCGGCGTTTTTTGCAGACGCACACAATGACATGCGTATCGCCCAGGAAGAGATCTTCGGGCCGGTTGCTTGTGCCATTCCCGTTGCCACCTATGAAGAGGCGCTGGTCCTTGCCAATGACACCGAGTTCGGCCTGTCCGCAGGCATCTGCACGGCTTCGCTCAAGCATGCGACGCACTTCAAGCGCCACGTCGAGGCCGGCATGGTCATGACGAATGTCCCACTGCCGGCGTCGATTATCACGTGCCTTTCGGCGGACGCAAAGGCTCGAGCCATGGTTCACGTGAACAGGGTTCCTACGCTGCCGAGTTCTTTACAACTGTAAAGACCAGCTATACGTTTGCCGGGTGACGCTTGCGAAGTGACGGTGGATCCTGCTGTCGGCGCGAAGCAATCACAAGGAATCTGCGGCAGCCAGGCGGCTGCCGATGCCAGCACCGTCGCGCATCGTTGAACGCTTCCGTCAAGCTTGCGAGACAATGCCTGAACTCAACCCGGGGCGCGAATCTGGTTCTTCAGCAAGGACAGCATCGCCTCTGCAGCAGGCGATAGCGAGGTTTCCCTACGGGTAACGACGCCGATGGAACGACGGATAATCGGGTCGACCAATGGCCGCCGTATCAATCCTTTAGCATTGATGACATCCGCGGCCATGGCTGGGAGTGCCGCCACACCCAGCCCCTCGGCCACCATGGCGCGGATCGTAGCGAGATGATCAACTTCGTAAGCCGGCAGGAAACTGAACCCGTGCTGGAGTGCGGTAGCGTCCACATACTGGCGCACGCTCGTATGACGCGTCATCGAGATGTGCGGCCACGACAAGGTGTCAATGAACCGTACGCCTCCTTTCGTGCGTCCAAGGGGATGAGCCTGCGCAATCAGCAGGATAAAACTGTCCGTTGTAAGGGGGGTGTAGTCGAGGTCGCCGAACGCCGGGTTGGCGGCCGTAATCGCGAAGTCGACACGAGCTTCCCGTACCAGCTCGAATGCCGCCTCGGACAAGGTATCCGCAAGCGAGAGCGCAACGTCCGGATACCTGTCGCGAAAAGCGCGGAACAGCTGCGGGACGATGCGCGCGGCGAGCGAAGGCATCGCTGCGATCGAGACCTTGCCGCGCCGTAGCGCGGGCACGTCACGAACCGCAGCGACAGTGCGCTCGATATCCGCCAATAGCTGGTCCGCATGCGAGGCCAGCACTTCACCAGCAGTCGTCAAAGCCACAGCCCGGGTTGTGCGGTCGAACAGGCGGGTGCCGAAATCCTCCTCCAGCCGGATGATCAGAGTCGACAGTGCCGACTGCGACAGGTGCATCTGCTGGGCGGCCTTGCTGAAGCTGAGGGTATCGGCCACCAGACGAAAGGCGCGGATATCTCGTGCCGAAAAATTTATCTGCATAGTCGATAAGTTTATAGGAAAAATGCGATTTACAGATAAAAAACCGGGCCGCACACTCCGCTTTTAATTTCATTTACTTGATCATGAACAAGGACTCGGATTGCGCGCCATCAACCTTTATGCTCCCTAAACCTTTCCGGGCGCGCGCCGTGGTAGTAGGTGGCGGAACAATGGGTGCAGACGTCGCGATGGTGCTCGCGCGTGCAGGGTGCCAGACGATTGTGCTGGAGCTCGGGGAGGCTCGCCGACAGTTGCTAGACGCGGTTTTCATCGACGGCCTGCGCAAGCTGGGCGTGGAACACAAGCGCGAGCGCATTTCCGTCTGCGCCAGCCTGGATGCCATCGACTGGCAATGCATTGACCTGGTGGTCGAGTGCATCCCCGAAAAGCTGGCGTCGAAACAGGCTTTGTTCGCGGAGCTGGTCCGGCGGGTGCGTCCCGATACCCTGTTGTGTAGCAACAGTTCAAGCTTTCCAATCTCGGCGATTGCTGTAGGTCTGGATACGGCCGAACGCATGCTTGGCCTGCATTTCTTCATGCCGGCGCATCTGGTGCCTCTCGTTGAAGTGATCCTTGGCGCGCGCTCGTCCCTTCCGCTGGCCGACTCGGTGTGCGCTTTCATGCGTGCTTGCGGCATGGTGCCGGTGCTTGTGCGCAAGGATCTGCCCGGATTCGTCGCCAACCGGCTGCAGCATGCACTGGCACGCGAAGCGTTCGCCTTGATCGATGCTGGCGTCGCGTCACCGGAGGACATTGACGCGGCCGTGCGTTTCGGTTTCGGTTTCCGTTTCCTGGCTGCGGGACCCGTGTTGCAGCGCGATCATGCGGGAATCGATGTGCACTGTCCGGCAGCAGCCACGATGTATCCCTCACTCGCAGCCAATACCGAGCCGGCAAAAGCGCTCACCGAGCGCCTCGCCGCAGGGAAGTTCGGCATGAAGTCGGGGGAGGGCTTCTACAAGTGGACTTCGGAAAGCATCGCCGAGGAACGCGAGCGGTATCAAGCTTTATTGATTGCGGGGCTCCGCCTGCTGTCACCGGAACTGCCGAAGATCGTCGACCAATGAACGCAACGTCAACCATTATTTTTCAATTCGACCAATGCCACGCATCGCACTAATACACGCATTGAGCCATTCGGTGGACCCGATCAATGCCGCCATGGCGATTGAGTGGCCAGAGGCCATCCGTATGAACTTGCTGGATGATTCCTTATCGGCGGATTTGGAAAGTTTCGGCAGTGGCCTGGACACGACAATCCATCAGCGCTTTCAGGATCTTGCCAAGTATACAATAAGTTGTGGCGCACAAGGCATCCTGTTTACATGCTCGGCTTTTGGCCCGTGCATCGAAGCGGTGGCGCGTCGCTATCCCGACATTCCGGTGCTTAAGCCGAACGAGGCGATGATCGCTGACGCGAAGAAGACCATTGGTCCGGTTGGGCTGATCGCGACCTTCGCTCCGACACTAGAGTCGATGCCTCTGGAGTTTCCTGTTGGTATGGATGTACGTTATGCGTTAGCGACAGGTGCGCTTAACGCGCTGAACCGAGGCGACATGGATCTGCATAACACGCTGATCGGTGCGCAGGCCAGACAGCTAGCAGCAGATGGATGTAACACGATCGCCTTGGCCCAGTTCAGCATGGCACGAGCACAAGGCGTCTGCGAGCACGCAAGCGGCAAGCCTGTATTGACGACAGTCCATAGCGCTGTCCTCGAGATGAAACGGCGTCTGACCAGAAGGAAATCGGCACCACAGCTGGTATTCGGTGCCGCCTGATGGAAATGACTATCCACCCTTTTACGGATTAAGCATGCAAAACAGGAAATCAGAAAGAATTACTCTTCTTGGCATAGGATTGATGGGTAGTGCCATGGCGAAAGCCATGCTCGGCGCCGGATATGCAATCGGCGTCTGGACAGGACGCAGTCGAAATGCTCAACCCTTGCGGAGCACGGTGCCACCATTTTCTCATCGGCGGAAGCGGCGATCGACGCTTCCGAAATCATCTTCCTCGTGATAAGTGACTATGCCTCCTCCGTTGCCTTGCTTGCCGATGCGGCCCTGGAAGGCAAGATTGTCGTTCAAGTTGCTACTGGCAGCATTGAGGATGCCGTCGCACTCCAAAAGCTCTGCGCCGCCCGGGGCGCTTTGGGCTATATGGATGTCAAGGTAATGACATATCCAAGTCACATCGGCACGCCAGGCGGCTTGCTTCTTGCAAGTGGTCGCCGGGATGTCTTTGTGCAGCTGGAAACGCTATTCAGGTCCTTTGGCAATTGCAGATTCGTTGGTGAAAATGTCTCGGCCGCCACGACTGTCATGTTCGCGTGGAGTGTTCATTTCCAGGTTGGACTTGCAGGGGTGCTGGAGGCCATCGGCGCAGCAGGCGCTCTCGGTGTAGACCCAAAAATTGTCTTCGAGATTGCCTCCTTCCTGGGTAGCGACGTGGAAGGCATCCTGACGCGCTGGCAGGATGCCGCGAGCCGTCAGGGCCCGCCTCCTGCCGGAATTTTCGGCACAGTCGATGATTACCTTGTGGCGGCGGACTTGATCCTCGGCTCGACTGAAAAAGCCGGCGTTTCGCTTCCCCTTATGAGCGCCGTCAGGTCCACATTTGGTCAATGGGCTGATCAGGGACTTGGCTATGCCGATATAGAAGCCGCATTTCAGGCATCCCGCACACAGTCATTCCGGAATTGAAAGGCGGACCTGTTTTATCGGCGTTCAGCAAGCACATGACGAGTCAACAGGCTTGGACCAGGCCTCCAAAAATAAAGGCGCCGATGCACGGCGCCAACAAATGCTCGTGTACTGGCCGAGAAATTCGTTCAGAGGTTCCCGTCACTCGTCTCCCGCGGTCGCGGACGCGACTGGTGTTACGCAGGCTGGCTAAGCGAACTGGTAGGATATCTGGAAGGGGGCGACTGGCTGCCCGTCGTCGAGTGGGAGTACATGCGAGACGAACCCCAAGATCTTTCATTTGTACCGATCTGGGATCCGGCTTGCGAGAACATAGAAATCGAGGGTCATCTATGGGCGCCGGGGAAGGAGTGTCGACGTTTTCCTCTGCCACCGCCTCCTTGTAACACTTAATCCAGTAGCATCCCCGTCTCGCTAGTCGAGACACAGCCGTTTAAGCTCTAAGGATGAAACGGAATAAATCGTTTACATTAAAGCAGTGGTCAGGAAAAGTGTGGAGCGCGCCCGATAGCAAATTTGGAGGGCGGTCCG
Organism: Massilia sp.; assembly: GCA_045810485.1. Lineage (GTDB taxonomy): Bacteria > Pseudomonadota > Gammaproteobacteria > Burkholderiales > Burkholderiaceae_D > Telluria. The sequence goes on from JBJMVU010000217.1 coordinate 14,173, forward strand.
CTAGTGCCTGGCCGCCTTCTAAAATAGTGAGACTTCGCCTTTACGAGTTTGCGTCCGACTAGCGTTGCTCAAACTCAGTGCCTCCGGTTTGAGATCCGCAGCCGTTCCGGTGTCCGGGTAGCCCTGATACATCCTTCCACCCACTGCAAAATTTCGCTCTTGATCCATGCAGATGATCTTCCATGCAGTTTGATCGGTGCCGGAAACTCCCCCTTCTTGATCGCATCGTAGACACTACTCCGGGATTTTCCGCAAATCGCGAGCACTTCCTTCAATCGGATGAGGCGTAACTCGGCGGGCTGACTCGAGTTAATTACAGATGACTCGTCTTTTTTCATGACTCACTCTTCCAAAAAGAGATTGCTGAATTGACATTGTCGCGCTCTCGAGAGAGGCCATCTATCGCCTCCAATGAAGTAGTGACGAAAGAAGTGTCGTTTTCGATATTACGAAGCCAATCATAGTATCGTCGGGATGTCTTGTATCAGGAAGTTAAACGCGTCCGTTATTTCGAATACGTCAAACGTCGGGTGGCTTCGCGGAGGGGCGGAGCGAGGTCGTTAGCTACTGCTGATCAGAAAAGTAGTTCTGCGGTACACTGCAACGACCAAACGTGCCTGTACTGGACTAGGACTCTTAGTGCTATGGTGTCCCAAATTATCAGGCGTAGCAAACTTTAGCGGCTAAATTTGCTTACCCTGTCGGAGCCTGCGTGTACAACCTCATCCTCCTAACAAACATCCTGCGCATCCTCGACGACATCGGGATGACCAAGAGCGAGCTGGCAAAAAAGGCTGGCATGTCGGTGTCGTTTCTCTCCGACCTGACCAACGACCAGGCCAACCCGTCGCTGCGCATCATGGAGGCGATCGCTCACGCACTGGACACGCCGCTGCCCGCGCTGCTTGAAACTACCGATCTGGACAGGCAGACTTTGGAGGAACTCGCGGGTGGTAAATCAAGGCTGAGTCTCCCAGAAGGATACGCTCGCGTCGCAGCGATTCTTACCGAATTCCAGGCATTCACGGTCAGGCAGTGGGATCAGGAGAACCGCAAGCGTCTTGATGCCGCAAAAGCACGGCGGAAGACTGTCCCCGCCAAGAAGACCTAGCCTACGCAGTCGTCAATTCCGAAAGCATTAGCGAGAGTCGCGGCCAGTTTTCGAACTGGCCGCTTTTCGCTGATTCTTTACGCTAGGCAATCCGCTTGAGATCACGCAAGCAAATTCGGTTTAGCGTAGCGACCCACACATCCTTTGTTCTAGATCGTTTCGGTATATTCCCGGTCACGTAGCATCGCTCGACATAATCTAGAGCGAGCAATCATGACCGAGCGCGATGACATCGTTGCAACTATCAAGGCGCGAGCCAAGGAAAGGCTAATGCGTGACATGGGGCCAGAGCTCCTGGCCGTGCTCGCCGATCCCCGTACGGTTGAAATCATGCTCAACGCCGACGGCTGCCTGTGGCAGGAACGGCTAGGTGAGGGAATGCGCCGCATTGGCGAGATGCGGCAGGCGAAGGCCGAAGCCATCATCAAGACTGTGGCCGCAGCGCTGGATCAGGTCGTCAACAAAACCCATCCGCTGGTCGAAGGCGAACTACCGCTCGATGGTTCGCGCTTCGCCGGCCAGCTTCCGCCGATCGTCTCGGCACCCACCTTCGCGATACGCAAACGCGCCATCGCCGTCTTCACGCTCGACCAGTACGTCGAGGCGGGAATCATGACGGCCCGTCATTGCGAAGCCCTAAAAGGCGCGATCCGACAGCATCGCAACATACTCGTTACCGGCGGCACCGGATCTGGCAAGACCACGCTCGTCAACGCGATTATCAGCGCGATGGTGCGCGCCAATCCCGACGAACGGGTTTGCATCATCGAAGACACTGGTGAGATCCAGTGCGCAGCCACGAACTGCATTCAGTACCACACCGCGCTCGACGTCCCTATGACGACGCTGCTCAAGGTCATTCTGCGCATGCGCCCCGACCGGATCCTGGTCGGCGAAGTGCGCGGGGCTGAGGCACTCGATCTTCTCGACGCCTGGAACACTGGACACGAGGGGGGCGCCGCCACTCTTCATGCCAATAGTGCGCTCGCCGGCCTCACGCGCCTGAAATCGCTCATCACCCGTAATGAGGCGGCACCTTCCGAAATCGAACCCCTGATCGGCGAGGTCGTCCACCTCGTCGTGCATATCGCCCGCGTTCCCGAAGGCCGTCGCGTACAAGAGATCCACGAGATCTCTGGCTACGCGGCCGGCCGCTATCTCTCTAAAACCCTCTAGGAGTGTCAAATGGAGCCGATCCGCTTTGCCCCGCAATCCCCGTTCACCCGCGCCTTGCTGCCTTACCTGTTCCTGGCGTTCCTGCTCGCATACCTGCTGCTGATACCGCAGTACGCCTTCGCGTCGGAGGGAACAGGTGGCTCACTCCCATACGAATCATGGCTCGGCAACCTTCGTAACAGCGTGACCGGGCCGGTGGCCTTTTCCCTGTCGCTCGTAGGTATCGTCGTATCCGGAGGAACCCTGATTCTGGGCGGCGACCTGAACGGTTTTTTCCGCACGATGCTGTTCGTTGTGCTGGTGATGGCTCTGCTGGTCGGCGCACAGAACATGATGAGCACCTTCTTCGGCCGCGGCGCAGAAATCGCTGCAGTGGACGACGTCTTGCACGCGCACGGCGGGCTTGTGGCCGCAACGGCGACCCGGCTGGTGGGCTAGCCATGGCCTTGCGAATGATTCCGATCCGCCGCGCAGGTAACCGGCACAACTTATTCATGGGCGGCGACCGGGAACTGGTCATGATGGCCGGACTGCTGGCCTTTGCGCTGATCTTCCAGGCGCAGGAGCTGCGCGCGACGGTAGTCGGGCTGTTGCTATGGTTCGGCGCCCTGTTTGCGTGCCGGCGCATGGCCAAGGCGGACCCCCAGCTGCGCTTCGTCTATATGCGACATCGTCGCTATCAGACGTACTACCCGGCGCGCAGCACACCCTTCAGGATGAACACCAGGAAGCAGGGGAGGCAATACAAATGAACGGCTTACTGGCAATCGCATTCGCCGTCGCAGGCTCCGCGATGCTGCTCGTGCTATACCTGCGGATCCGCGCCGCGAACAGCGCGCTGCAACTGAAGCGGCACCGTGCGACCTGCGCTGGGTTCGCCGACCTTCTCAACTACGCAGCCGTTGTGGATGACGGCGTGGTCGTCTGCAAGAACGGAGCTTTCATGGCGGCCTGGCTGTACCAGGGCGACGACAATGCCAACAGCACCGACGAGCAGCGTAGCATGACATCGGTCCGGATCAACCAGGCGCTCTCGAACCTCGGCAACGGCTGGATGATGCATGTCGACGCGGTGCGTCGTCCGGCGCCCGAGTACCCGGACGCGCAGCTGTCGCATTTTCCCGACCCGGTATCGGAGGCGGTCGACGAGGAGCGGCGCCGACTGTTCCAGGGGCTCGGCACGATGTACGAAGGCTACTTCGTGCTGAGCGTGACGTATTTTCCGCCTGTTCTGGCCGAGCGCAAGTTCGTCGAAATGATGTTCGATGACGAAGACGTTGCACCCGACCACCATTCGCGCACACTGGGACTGATCGACTATTTCAAGCGCGAGTGCGTCAACATCGAGTCGCGCCTGTCCTCAGCGCTTACGCTGACGCGCCTCCACGGGCAAAAGATGGTGCAGGAGGATGGTTCGAGCGTGACGCACGATGATTTCCTGCGTTGGCTGCAGTTCTGCTCGACAGGGAAGAACCATCCGGTGATGCTGCCCAGTCATCCGATGTATCTCGACTGCCTGATTGGTGGCGTCGAACTGTGGAGTGGCGTGGTACCGCGCCTTGGTCGTAAGTTCATTCAGGTCGTCGCGATCGAGGGTTTTCCTCTCGAGTCGTCGCCCGGCATCCTCACCGCCCTTGCCGAGCAGGCTTGCGAATACCGCTGGTCGTCGCGCTTCATCTTTATGGAACCGCACGAGGCGGTCGCGCACCTCGAGACGTACCGCAAGAAGTGGAGGCAGAAAATCCGCGGCTTCTTCGATCAGGTCTTCAATACTAACAACGGTGCGATCGACCAGGATGCCCTGTCGATGGTGGCGGACGCCGAGGCGGCGATCGCCGAGGTCAATTCGGGCTTGGTGGCGCAGGGTTACTATACGAGCGTCGTCGTACTGTTGGATGAGGACCGCGACCAAGTAGAGCGGTCGGCGCGCATGATCGAGAAGGCGATCAACCGGCTCGGCTTCGGGGCGCGCATCGAGACCATCAATACGCTCGACGCCTTCCTCGGCAGCCTGCCGGGCCACGGTGTGGAGAATGTGCGCCGGCCGCTGATCAACACCCTGAACCTGGCCGACCTTCTGCCGACCAGCACGATCTGGACTGGCCTGGCTCATGCCCCGTGTCCGATGTATCCGCCGAACGCACCTGCACTGATGCAGTGCGTGACGCAGGGCTCGACGCCGTTCCGGCTGAACCTGCACGTGCGCGACCTTGGCCATACTCTCATGATTGGCCCAACGCGCTCCGGCAAATCGACCCACCTGGCGCTGATCGCATTGCAGCTGCTGCGGTACGCCGGCATGTCGATCTACGCGTTCGACAAGGGCATGTCGATGTACCCGACCACGAAGGCCGTGCAGGGCCACCACTTCGAGGTCGCAGCTGACGACCGCCTCAGCTTCTGTCCGTTGCAGTTCCTCGCGACGAAAGCCGACCGCGCATGGGCAATGGGTTGGATCGACACGATCCTCGCGCTCAACGGCGTCCAGACCACGCCGGCACAACGCAACGAGATCGGTAACGCCATCATGAACATGCACGAAAGCGAGGCGCGTACGTTGTCCGAGCTGTCGCTGACGATCCAGGACGAGGAGATCCGCGAGGCGCTGAAGCAGTACACCGTCGACGGCATGATGGGCCACCTGCTCGACGCCGAGGAGGATGGCCTCGAGCTGTCGCGGTTCACGACGTTCGAAATCGAAGAGCTGATGAACCTGGGCGAGAAGTACGCGCTGCCGGTGCTGCTGTATCTGTTCCGTCGTATCGAGCGCAGCCTGCACGGCCAACCTGCGGCGATCCTGATCGACGAAGCGTGGCTGATGCTCGGCCATCCCGTGTTCAGGGACAAGATCCGCGAATGGCTCAAAGCCTTTGCCAAGAAAAACTGCCTTGTGCTCCTGTCGACGCAAAGCCTGACCGATGCCGCAGGCAGCGGGATCCTCGATGTGATTGTGGAATCCACCGCCACCAAGATCTTCCTGCCGAATCTGAACGCACGGGACGAGGACACGGCAGCGCTGTACCGTCGCATGGGGCTGAACGATCGCCAGATCGACATTCTGGCCGGCGCGATTACGAAACGGCAGTACTACTGTGTCACCGAGTTGGGACGGCGCTTGTACGACACCGCCCTCGGCCCGCTCGCGCTGGCGTTCGCCGGGTCGACCGACAAGGATTCGATCGCTTCCATCAAGCGGCTGGAAGCCAAGAATGGCGACGGCTGGGTGCACGAGTGGTTGGCCAGCAGGGGCTTGCGCCTGGCTGACTATCTGCCTGCGTCGAGCGTATCGAACGCATTCTGGAAAGAGGTCTCCACCAATGACGAGGTGACGACATGAACATCAATATCGGCCCCGTGTTCAAGGGTCTGAAACAGCGCAAGCCGGCGGACGATCCGCGCCGAAGTGGCGGGCGGCTGGATGGCGGCCGCCGGCCAGACGAAAGCGAGAATCCTTACCTGGCCGCGCGTCGCACTTGGAACGACCATGTCGGCGGCGTGGTCGCGAGCCGTCAGATGGCCGTGCTGGGCGGTGCACTGTGCCTGCTGATCGCGCTGGCGGCGGTTGGCGGCATGACCTACATAGGGAGCCAGTCGAAATTTGTCCCGATGGTTGTCGAGGTGGACAAGCTCGGGCAATACGCTGCCGCCAGGCCGCTCGACCGTGCGCAGGCGGCCAACCCGCGCGTGGTGCGCGCGAGCGTGGCGGCGTGGATTGCAGATGCGCGCTTGGTCACGCCGGACGTCGCACTGCAGCGCAAGGCCGTGCTTCAGGTGTACGCGATGCTGGCGCCAAA
>JBJMVU010000218.1:0-6881 GCA_045810485.1 Massilia sp.
AATAGTACGACTGACCTATAATCGGTCGGATGGGTCGGCTGACCTAATAAACAGGAGACGACGATGAGCCGCAGAGTCCATGTGACGGGCGTGGGGATGATCCCGTTCGCCAAACCGGGGGCGAGCGCCCCGTACCACGAGATGGGAGCCCAGGCCGCGCGCGCCGCGCTGGAGGATGCGGGCATCGCCTGGGAAGACGTCGAGCAGGCCTATGCCGGCTACGTCTACGGCGACTCCACCTGCGGCCAGAAGGCGTTGTACGGCGTGGGCATGACGGGCATCCCGATCGTCAACGTCAACAACAACTGCTCCACCGGTTCCACGGCCTTGTACCTCGCGCGCCAGGCCGTGCAGGGCGGGGCGGCCGACTGCGTGCTCGTGCTGGGCTTCGAGCAGATGAGCCCCGGCGCGCTCGCGTCCGTGTTCACGGACCGCCCCGCGCCGTTCGACGACTTCGACGCCGTCACCGACCGCCTCGTCGGCAAGCCCGAGATCCCGCTCGCGCTGCGCTACTTCGGCGGCGCCGGCCTCGCGCATATGGAAAAATACGGCACGCCGCTGGAGGCCTTCGCGCGCATCCGCGCCAAGGCCAGCCGCCATGCGGCGAACAATCCGCTGGCGCTGTTCCGCAAGGAGGTCAGCGCACAGGACGTGCTCGATGCGCCCGCGATCTGGCCCGGCGTGATGACAAGATTGATGGCCTGCCCGCCCACGTGCGGCGCCGCGGCGGCCGTGCTGGTGTCCGAGGCGTTCGCGAAAAAGCGCGGCCTGCGGGCCGACGTCCACATCGCGGCGCAGGCGATGACGACGGACCGTCCCGGCACGTTCGATTCCAACGACATGATGCGCCTCGTCGGCTACGACATGAGCCGGGAAGCCGCCCGTAAAGTCTACGAGCAGGCGGGCATCGGGCCCGAGGACCTGGACGTCGTCGAACTGCACGACTGCTTCGCCCACAACGAGTTGATCACGTACGAAGCGCTGGGCCTGTGCCCGGAAGGCGGGGCCGACAAGTTCATCCGCGACGGCGCCAATACGTATGGCGGCAAGGTCGTCACGAATCCGTCCGGCGGCCTGCTGTCGAAGGGTCACCCGCTCGGCGCGACGGGCCTCGCGCAATGCTTCGAACTGACGCACCAGCTGCGCGGCACGGCGCTCGCGCGCCAGGTCGAGGGCGCGCGCACGGCGCTGCAGCACAACCTGGGGCTGGGCGGCGCTTGCGTCGTCACGCTGTATCAAGTGTAAGGAGCGGCCATGACGTCTCCCTGGATGACACCCGAACTGGACACCTTCCGCGACGCCGTACGCCGCTTCGTCGCGGCCGAGGTCGCGCCGCACCAGCAGCGCTGGCGCGAGCAGCGGCACGTCGACCGCGCGCTGTGGAGAAAGGCCGGCGAACTCGGTCTGCTGCTCGCGGACGTCCCCGATGATTTCGGCGGCTCGGGCGGCACGTTCGCCCACCAGGCCGTCGTGTTCGAGGAACTGGCGCTGGCGGGCGACACCGCGTTCGGCCTGCACGTGCACGCGATCGTCGCACACTACCTGCTCAATCACGGCACGGAAGAACAGAAATACAAATACCTGCCGCGCCTCGCGAGCGGGGAACTCATCGCCGCGATCGCGATGTCCGAGCCGGGCGCGGGGTCCGACCTGAAGGGCATCCGCACGACGGCCGTGCGCACGGACCTGGGTTATCGCCTGAACGGTTCCAAGACCTTCATCTCGAACGGCTATCTCGCCGACCTGGTCCTCGTCGTCGCCAGGACCGACCCGGCGGCGGGTTCGAAGGGCATCTCGCTGATGCTGCTGGAGACGGCGAACAATCCGGGTTTCCGCGTCGGCCGCATCCTCGAGAAGATGGGGCAGAAGGGCCAGGACACGTGCGAACTGTTCTTCGACGATGCCATCGTCCCGCTGCAGAACGTGCTCGGTGGCGGGGAAGGCCGCGGCTTCGCCCAGCTGATGACGGAGCTGCCGTACGAGCGCACGATCGTCGGCGTGGCGGGCGTCGCGTGCATCGAGCGCGCGCTGGACCTGACGATCACGCACGCGCGCGAGCGCCGGGCGTTCGGCCAGGCCCTGATCGACATGCAGAACACGCGCTTCGTGCTGGCCGAGTGCAAGACCGAGGCGACGGTGGCGCGCGTGTTCATCGACCGCTGCATCGAAGACCTCGTGGCCGGCCGCATGGACACGGTGCGCGCGTCGATGGCCAAGTACTGGATCACGGACCTGCAGTGCAAGATCGTCGACCGTTGCCTGCAGCTGTTCGGCGGCTACGGCTACATGCTCGAATACCCCATCACGCAGATGTACCTGGACGCGCGCGTGCAGCGCATCTACGGCGGGGCGAACGAGATCATGAAAGAAATCATCGCCCGCTCGCTATGATGGCCAAGGGACCTCTCACAGGGCTGCGCGTGATCGAGATGGTCGGCATCGGCCCATGCCCGTTCGCCGCGATGATGCTGGCCGATATGGGCGCGGACGTGATCCGCATCGACCGCAAGCTGGATCCGGGCGCCTCCAATCCGTACCCGACGCTGGGCACGAAATACGACGTGATGGCGCGCGGCCGGCGCTCGCTCGCGCTGGACCTGAAGCATCCGCGCGCGCGCCAGCTGCTGCTCGGCCTCGTGACGAAGGCCGACGCGCTCGTCGAAGGGTTCCGGCCCGGCGTGATGGAGAGATTGGGTCTCGGTCCGGACGTGTGCCTGGAGCGCAATCCGAAGCTGGTCTATGGCCGCGTCACCGGCTGGGGCCAGACCGGTCCGCTGGCGCCGGCGGCCGGGCATGACCTGAACTATGTGGCGCTGTCCGGCATGCTGCACGCGATGGGCGATGCCGACCGTCCGCCTGCTCCGCCGCTGAACCTCGTCGGCGACTTCGGCGGCGGCGGCATGATGCTGGCGTTCGGCGTCGTCTGCGCCATGCTGGAGGCGCGCACGTCGGGCCGCGGCCAGGTCGTCGACGCCGCGATGACGGACGGCGCCGCGCTGCTGGGCGCGATGATGTATGGGCTGCGCGCGCACGGCGCGTGGTCGGCCGCGCGCGGCGCGAACTTCCTCGACGGCGGCGCGCCGTTCTACGCCACGTATGCCTGCGCGGACGGGAAGTTCATCGCCGTGGGCGCCATCGAACCCCAATTCTATGCGCGCCTGCTGGCGTTGACGGGAGCGTCCGATCCGGCGTTCGCGCGGCAATGGGACCGGGACGACTGGCCGGCGTTGAAAGACAGATTCGCGGTGCTGTTCGCCACGCGCACGCGCGACGCCTGGTGCGCGCTGCTGGAGGGGACGGACGTGTGCTTCGCGCCCGTGCTCGACATGGACGAGGCGCCGCGCCACCCGCACAACGCGGCGCGCGCCACCTTCGTCGACGTCGACGGCGTCACCCAGCCGGCGCCCGCGCCGCGGTTTTCGCGCACGCCGGGGCAGGCCGGGCCGGTGTATGCGGCAAATGCCGCGCCGGGGCGGGACGGGTCCGCCATCCTGGCCGACTGGGGCTGGAGCCAGGACGCCATCGCCACGCTGCGGCGCGACAATATCGTCTAGGCTGGGCTACGATGGCGGGCATGGACACCATGCCTCACAAGGAACTCGAGCTGCGCCAATCGAAGCGCCTGGCGCTGGGCTTTTTTATCGGCGCAGCGCTGCTGTTCGTCGTCGCGCTACCGCTGTCCGCCCGCTGGCCCGGCAACTGGTGGATCGGCCTGATGAAGGCGTTCGCCGAGGCCGCGATGGTCGGCGCGCTGGCCGACTGGTTCGCCGTCGTGGCGCTGTTCAGGCGGATCCCGATTCCGATCGTGTCGCGCCACACGGAGATCATCCCCGCCAACAAGGAACGCATCGCCGACAACCTGGCCGCGTTCGTGCGCGACAAATTCCTCGACACGGATTCGATCGTGCGCCTGATCCGGCGCCACGACCCCGCGCAGAAGGTCGCGGACTGGCTCACGAGACCGGAGAACACGGAACGCCTGGGCGACACCCTCGTGCGCGTGGCCGGCTTCGCGCTCGACGTCATCGAGGACGCGGCCGTGCAGCAGTTCATCCGCCGCGCCGTGCATGGTGCGATCGGCGGCGTCGACCTGTCGCAGACGGCGGGCACGATTCTGGAAAGCCTGACGCGCGACGGCCGCCACCAGCAGATCCTCGACGAGGGAATCGATCAGCTGGCGCACCTGCTGGCGAACCCGGAGACGCAGGATGTCATCGCGCAGGGCATCGTCGACTGGCTGCGCGACGAGTACGCGTTCATGGAAAAGATGCTGCCGTCGGAACTCATCGGCCGCAAGGGGGCCGATATCTCGGTGCGGCTCGCGGCCGGCATCCTGAAGCGCGTGAGCGAGGATCCCGATCACCCGCTGCGCCGCCGCTTCGACGTCTTCACGCACGACTTCATCGAGCGCCTGAAGACCGATCCCGCCTTTATCGAGAAGGGCGAGGACATCAAGCGCCACCTGATCGGCGACGCCGGCGTGAACGGCTACATCGGTTCGTTGTGGGGCGAACTGAAAGGCTGGATCAAGGCCGACCTGCACAAGGAGGACTCGGTGCTGCGGCGCCGGATCGTCGCGACCGGCGCCTGGATCGGCAGGACGCTCGCCGAGGATCCCGTGCTGCGCACGGCGCTGAACGAGAACCTGGAACTGGCCGCGCGCGGCGCGGCGCCCGAATTCGCGGGCTTCCTGACGCACCACATCGCCGACACCGTCAAACACTGGGACAGTGGCGAGATGTCGCACCAGGTCGAGATCAATATCGGCAAGGACTTGCAATACATCCGCATTAACGGCACCATCGTGGGCGGGTTGATCGGCGTGGTGCTGTACCTGCTGTCCGCGCTGGCGTAAAAGGAGGTCGTGATGCAAGCACCGAGCGATACATTGAACGCCGCGCTGACCGGCGCCCCCGAACTGGCGCGCCTGCCGGGCCGCGACCTGGTGGAGGTGGCGCGCTATCTGATCCCGCTGGAAGCGAACCTCGTGCAGGGCTGCCTCGTCGCCTCCGGCATCCCGGCCGTGCTGGCCGACGCGCACCTCGTGCAGACGGACATGCTGCTGGCGCCCGCGCTCGGCGGCGTGCGCATCCTCGTCCCGGCGGATCATCTGCAGCAGGCGCGGGCCGTGCTGGAGGCGTTCGCGCGCGGCGAGTTCGAGCTGGGAGAGGACGCGGACGTGGGCTAAGGACGATATACCCTTTCTACGCCCGCTAGCTTTGATCCGTCGTTCCCGCGCAGGCGGGAACCCAAGGTCGCATGCACCGCGATGACGCGTGCACATTGGATCCCCGCCTGCGCGGGGACGACGTTCATTCTAAGCTGACAGTTCGCGCATGACCCGAATCAGGTCCGTCTTTCCCTCGAACCCGATGCCCGGCAAGTCCGGCATCGTGATGAAGCCGTTCTCCACCCGCACGCCATCGGGGAAGCCACCGAACGGCTGGAACAGGTCGGGATACGATTCGTTGCCGCCCAGGCCCAGGCCGGCGGCGATGTTCAGCGACATCTGGTGGCCGCCGTGCGGGATGCAGCGCGTGCGCGACCAGCCGTGCTGGTGCAGCATGTCGAGCGTGCGCAGGTACTCCACCAGGCCGTAGGAGAGGGCGCAGTCGAACTGCAGCCAGTCGCGGTCCGGACGCATGCCGCCGTAGCGGACCAGATTGCGCGCATCCTGCATCGAAAACAGGTTCTCGCCCGTCGCCATCGGCTTGTCGTAGTAGCTGCGCAAGGTGGCCTGCAATTCGAAGTCGAGCGGGTCGCCCGCTTCCTCGTACCAGAACAGGTCGTAGCGCGACAGCGCCTTGGCGTACGCGATGGCCGTGTCGAGGTCGAAGCGGCCATTGGCGTCGACGGCCAGCTTTTGCCCATCCTTCAACACGGACAGCGCGGCGTCGATGCGGCGCAGGTCGTCGTCGAGCGGCGCACCGCCGATCTTCATCTTGACGACGTTGTAGCCCCGCTCGATGTAGCTGCGCATCTCGTCCTTCAGCTTGTCGAGGTCCTTGCCGGGGTAGTAGTAGCCGCCGGCCGCGTACACGAACACGTTGCGGTTCGGCCGGCCGTCGCCGTAGCGGTCGGCGAGCAGCTGGAACAGCGGCTTGTCCGCGATCTTCGCGACGGCGTCCCACACGGCCATGTCGATGGTGCCGATGGCGACCGAGCGCTCGCCGTGGCCGCCCGGCTTTTCGTTGGTGAACATCGCATCCCAGATCCGGTGCGGATCGAGGTTGTCGCCCGCGTCGTCCAGCAGCGACGCCGGATCGGCTTCGAGGATGCGCGGGATGAAGCGCTCGCGCATCAACTTGCCCTGGCCGTAGCGGCCGTTCGAATTGAAGCCGTAGCCGACGACGGGCTTGCCGTCGCGGATCACGTCCGTGATGACGGCCACGAGGCTCAGGGTCATCTTGCTGAAGTCGATGTAGGCGTTGCGGATGGGGGAGCTGATGGGGAGTGTCTGTTCGCGGATCTCGACGATTCTCATGGTGGCCTCGCTGTGGGTTGTTCAAGCGTGCAGGGTAAGTCCTCAGGGCGACCCTATAATTCGCCTGGTGTGAATTGATTATTAAATGATGGTAAATAACGACAGCGCATCCGAACTGGAATTCTTCGTGCTGGTCGCGCGCCACGGCTCGCTGGCCGCGGCCGCCCGCGCGCTCGACCTGACGCCGCCGGCCGCAACGAAACGCCTGGCGCAGATGGAGGCGCGGCTGGGCGTGCGCCTCGTCAACCGGACGACGCGGCGACTGTCGCTGACGGGCGAGGGCGAGACCTACCTCGCGCACGCGACGCGCATCCTGGCCGCGATCCGCGAGATGGAAGAGGCGGTGACCAGCAACCGCGCCGCGCCGCGCGGCCTGCTGCGCGTGAACGCGAGCCTC